>CALHQJ010000090.1 GCA_938036545.1 uncultured Clostridium sp.
AGGATTTTTAGGTTTTTTTCTTGTACAAATTGGACATAAGGCTGTTAAACGTTGACAAAATTGTAACATAGACTTATAATCCTGTAATGACTATGACATCTAAAGGAATACTTGTAAGTGAGTTATAATACAAATAGAATGAGTTGTTAGGAGGAAAAGTATTATGGCAACAAAAAGAACAACGAAAACAGCGCCTAAGGCAGTTAAAGAAGAAGTAAAGGCAGTTGAGGTTCAGGTTGCTCCAGCAGCGCAGGTTGAGCCGGTTGTTGAGAAAGAAGTAAGAGAAGAAGTAAAGAAGGCAGCTAAGCCAGCTCCAAAGAAAGCTCCTGCAAAGAAAGAAGTAAAAGCAACAGTTGTATTCCAGTATGCTGGTAAAGAAGTTATTGCAAAAGAGATTTTAGCAAAGGCTGAGGCAGCTTACGCAGAGACTCATAAAGATACTGAGATTGAGACCATCGAGCTGTATGTAGTAGCAGATGAGAATGCTGCATATTACGTAGTAAACGGTGATGCAAATCCAGAATTTAAAGTAGAGCTGTAATTAAGACGTTTCACAGGAGGGCTGTTGCAGAATGAAAAGAGGTTCATTTTGCGGCAGCTTTTTTATTTGATAGGAATTTCCTATCAAATAAAAAAGTACTTCGTGCAGAATCACACTGCGGCGGTATGGAATTATGTCGCAAATGCGATCTGCCGCAGGCGGAGAATCCTGCAAAAGCAGGATTCTTTCTTAATTGTAACTAGGTATTGGATGCAAACGGAACAGGAAAGTAGGAGTTGTACAGATGATTGGATTACCCCAGGCCTTTACAGATCGGATGAAAGGACTTTTAAGTCCGGAAGAATATAGGGCTTTTATAGAAAGCTATGAAAAAGAGAGAACCCAGGGACTTCGGATAAATCCCTTAAAAACAGAAAAGGGAAGAGAACTGGCAGCCGGACAGTTTCAGCTTGAACAAATTCCCTGGGTTTCCAATGGTTATTATTATCAGGGAAGTCAGAAACCAGGAAAACACCCGTACCATGAGGCAGGATTGTACTACATTCAGGAACCTAGCGCTATGGCAGTAGCGGAACTTTCTGCACCTGAACCGGGAGAATGGGTGTTGGATCTGTGCGCGGCTCCAGGTGGAAAGAGCACGCAGCTGGCTGGTAAAATGATGGGAAAAGGCGTTTTAGTGTGCAATGAAATTCACCCATCCAGAGCAAAAATTTTATCTCAAAATATTGAACGGATGGGGATTGGAAATAGTATTGTTACCAATGAAGATTCTGGAAAACTTGCCGTACGGTTTGGTCCGATTTTTGATAAAATCGTAGTAGATGCCCCCTGTTCCGGAGAAGGGATGTTCCGTAAGGATGAAGAAGCCAGACTTCAGTGGAGCAGCAGCCATGTAAAAGCCTGCGCTCTGCGCCAGGTTGAGATTCTGGACAATGGGGCAGCCATGTTAAAGCCAGGAGGCCGTCTGGTCTATTCTACCTGTACCTTTGCGCCAGAAGAAAATGAAGAAAGCATTCGCAGCTTTTTAGAAAGACATCCGGAATTTCAGGTAGAAAAGCCGGAACTGTCCTGGGATGGATTTTCATGCGGCTGCCCTCAGTGGACCGTAGATCCAGAGGACGCCAGAGAGAAGCATCTGGAGGATACGATTCGTATCTGGCCTCATAAAACTGGAGGAGAAGGGCACTATATGGCAGTACTGAGAAAGAAGAAATCTCTGGAACAGCCATCGGAGGAAACACGTTTAACGAACAAGCATGGGGGTAAAAAAGAACAGAATAAAAGGGAGCAAAAGCTGGATAACATTCAGCGCAGGATTCTGGAAACGTTTTTAACAGAAACGCTGACAGTAGAAAAGGCGGAGGAATTTCTTAGCCGCCCCAAAGAAGACTGGGTGCTCTTTGGAGAACAGTTGTACCTTCTTCCGGAAGGAGTTATGGACCAGCTGGGGAAAAAAGGAATAGATGGTTTGCGGATATTAAGAGCCGGACTCCACATTGGAACCTTTAAGAAAAACAGATTGGAACCTTCTCACGCATTGGCATTGTTTCTTCGTCCCACCGAAGTAAAAAGCTGTCGGGATATGAGAATTTCTGATAAAGAGGAATGTCAGGAAGCCGTCGATTATTTAAAAGGAATGTCTCTTTCTCAAAAGGGAGAGAAAGGATGGACCTTAATAGCTGTAGACGGCTGTTCCTTAGGCTGGGCAAAGCAGGCAGGAAATACCCTGAAAAATCATTATCCCAAGGGACTCAGATGGGTTTCGTAGAAACTCCAGAAGCTTTATAATAAGATGGAAATAATCCTTTTATATCATCAGGCACCGGTGCAGTAAACTGCATGGGTGCTTTTGTAATTGGATGGAAAAACGTAAGCTTCCAGGAGTGAAGGGCTTGCCGCTGAATTTTGGAAAAATCCGGATTGTAGAGGAAATCTCCTGGCAGGGGATGGCCGATATAGCGGAAATGTACTCGGATCTGGTGAGTCCGTCCGGTTTCCAGCCGGATGCGTGCTAAGGATAAATCGGATACCGGATCGTAGGTCAGCCGTTCATAGTGGGTACGGGCCGGTTCGCCGGAAGAAAAATCTACTGTCCGTTCAATCACAGAATCGGATACTCGGCTGATAGGAGCGTCAATCGTACCAGAGTCAGGGATAAGGCCGGAGGCAGCAGCCAGATATTCTTTTTCAATCAGACGCTGCTGAACCTGAGTAGAGAGCAGACAGGCGCTGACCATATTTTTGGCAATAACCAGAAGTCCGGTAGTATCCCGATCCAGACGGCTGATGGCACGGAAAACAAAGGATTCTCCTTTTTCTTTAAAATACCAGGAAAGGCCGTTAGCCAGGGTGTCGTCATGGTGGCGTAAAGAGGGATGGACGGCTAAATCAGCCGGTTTATTAATAATCATGAAATCCTCGTCTTCATATAAGATGGAAAACGGGATGTAAACTGGTTCAATGGACAGAGAGGAATCGCTTTCTGTATAGTTAATGGTAAGAAGGTCTCCTTCTGTCAGAGGGGTTAAAGCCAGTACAGGAATACCGTTTAGCAGGATGCCTCGGTCTGTCCGCTTTAAAGAAATCATAATATGATTGGACAGGCCTTCTTTTCGCAGAAACTGTTCTGCTGTAAGGCCGGCCTGTTTGCCGGTAATTTTATAAGAAATCGTTCTGGTTTTCATAGTTGTTTTGTTCCTTGTTTAAATGCTTTTGTTTACCTGCTGCGTGATCGGTAATAGCGCTGCCGTTTAGAAAGCTGGCCCGTTTGACACTGTCTACGCCAAAGCGGGTACGGATTTGGTCAATGGCCTTTTCAAAGTCCCGTTTCTTTTGGCTCTGGGCAGTATCGAAAAAATTCAGCTGGCTGATGCCGTCTTCTGCAATCTTGGTGGTGCGGACTCCCATGAGACGAAGGGGAGTAAAATCCCAAAACTCTTCAAGGAGCTGACAGGCCTTTTCATAAATCTGGGACGTAGAGTCAGTAGGAGAGAGAAGGGAAGCCTGGTGGGACTGGGTACGGAAATCCCAGGTCTTTAATTCCACGCAGACACAGCTGCACAGCACGGAATCTGCCCGTAATCTGGCGCCTACGGTTTCACAAAGGGATAAGAGCACCTGTCTGGCAGTCTCTAAGTCCGAAACGTCTCTGGACAAGGTCAGGCTGTTGCCGTAGCCTTTATTGACAGAATCCCGTTCTCCTACAGGAGAATCGTCGATACCATTGGCATATTGATGAATTAAAACCGAGTATTTTTCTCCTAAATGAGGCTTTAAAAATCTGGGATCACAGGCAGCAAGCTGTCCAATGGTGTGAATCCCCAAAGCAGCCATTCGTTTTTCTGCAGCGCTGCCTACAAAAAACAGATCCCGTACCGGAAGAGGCCAGAGCTTTTCTGGAATCTCATTGGAATACAGGGTATGGCATTTGTCAGGCTTTTCAAAATCAGAGGCCATCTTGGCTAACAGCTTGTTAGGAGCAATGCCGATGTTGACGGTAAAACCCAGCTCACGGGCGATTCGTTCTCGGATCTGATTGGCAGTATCCAGGGGAGAGCCAAACAGGTGAATGGTCTCAGTCATATCTAAAAAGGTTTCGTCAATGCTGAACTTTTCATGGTCAGGGGTATATTCAGACAGCAGCTCCATCATGGCTCTGGAGCATTGGATGTAAAAGTCAAACCGGGAGGGAACAACAACCAGCTGGGGACATTTTTTATAAGCGGAAACCAGAGGTTCCCCTGTGGCAATCCCAAATCGTTTGGCAGGAGTGGATTTGGCAAGGACTACACCGTGACGGGACTTGGCGTCGCCTCCGACTGCTGAGGGAATGGTACGCAAATCCAGGGCAGTGCTGTCTGATCTCAGACGGTAGACAGACTCCCAGCTTAAAAAAGCAGAGTTTACATCAATATGGAAAATTAACCGATCCCTGTCCATAAAGCGCCTCCTGAAAAACAAAATGGGGAAGATAGCCTGTTTTGTAACTAGTAGTTACAGTATATCAGAACATACGTTCTTTGTAAAGCCATAAAAGGAATAAAAATGAGAAAAGGGAATAAAATGCAGTAAGAAAACCGGCAGGCGGAGCAAATGAGGGTCAGAAAAAACGGATGGAAGTGGACTGCATGGATGACGGCGGCGATTCTGATGCTGGGGGCAGTAAAAGAACGGGAACAGGCCCCCTTTGTTTCGTCAGGCCACCTGATGGCAGAAGCAGTACAGAACGGCGAAACCAGCATAAATAAAAGAGCAGAAGGAAGGAGGGAGGAAGCCGTCAGCCTTCATGCCCAGTCGGCAGTGCTGATGGATGGGAAAACAGGAAGAGTGTTGTATGGAAAAGGAGAGGAGCTTCAGCGGCCCATGGCCAGCACCACAAAGATTATGACATGCATTCTGGCGTTGGAGCTGGGAGAGCCGGAGGAAAACGTGGAGGTTTCCGGCAGCGCATCTGCCCAGCCTCAGGTTCGGATGGGAATGAAAAAAGGAGAGAGGTATTACCTGAAGGATCTTTTGTATGCGCTGATGTTGGAATCTTATAACGATGCAGCAGTAGCTATTGCGGAACACATTGGAGGAACGATAGAAGGCTTTGCAGACAAAATGAATGAAAAAGCCAGAATTCTGGGATGTGAAAATACCCATTTTATTACGCCCAATGGACTGGATGCCCAGGAACAGGGGGCTGATGGCCAGATGAAAATCCATTCGACTACAGCCAGGGATTTGGCCAGAATCATGGCCTACTGCGTGCTGGAATCTCCTAAAAAGGAAGAGTTTTTGACGATTACCAGGACAAGAAATTACAGCTTTACTGATATTGAAAAGAAGAGAAGCATTTCCTGCGTCAACCATAATGCCCTGCTGGACATGGACAAAAATCTGCTGTCCGGAAAGACGGGATTTACAGGGGGAGCAGGGTATTCCTATGTGGCGGCAGAGGAAGAAGGGGGGAGAGTGTTTACCATAGCCCTGCTTGGCTGCGGATGGCCGCCGGATAAGACCTGGAAATGGGCGGATGCAAAGAAGCTGCTGGAATATGGAAAGGAGCATTATCATTATAAAGATGTCTATCAGAAGGTTCCGCTTTCAGACATACCGGTAGAAAACGGTCTTCCGGAAAGCGGGGATCTGGCAGAGCCTGCCATGGCCCGTCTTGTATCAGAAGGGGAAGAAGGCTTTCCGGTGCTGCTGGGAGAAGGGGAACAGGTGGAAATTACTGTAAATCTCGTGAAAAACTTAACAGCTCCGGTAAAAGCCGGAACAAAGGCAGGGGAAATTTGCTATCTTCTTGATGGCCGGATTATCAGAAAAGATCCCGTTACCGTATTAAAGGAAGTAAAGAAAATAGGCCTGCCATGGTGTTTTGGGCGGATATTAGGAGAATATGTTTTGTAACCATGTCCATTCCGGGACGGCAGTTCAGGAAATGTGAGCAGAGAAACAGAAAGAATTTGGTAAAGTTTTTGTTAACCTGCTCACTTTTTTCGTAAAATACCTTGAAATTTTTGGCAATCCGTTATAAACTTAAAATTGGCAGAAATTTTGGCTTATCGGTTTGTTGTTAGTTATTTAACAAACCAGAAAACCATGAAAATATTTAAAAATGGAGGACTGCAAAATGAGTAATTCAGCACAAACTTCAGCAAGTAACAGAATCACCCGTTTACTTGATGAAAACAGTTTTGTTGAAATCGGCGCATATGTGACTGCCAGAAATACAGATTTCAACATGACTGCCAAGGAAACACCCGCCGACGGCGTAGTGACCGGCTATGGCACTATCGACGGCAATCTTGTGTATGTATACAGCCAGGACGCTTCCGTTATGGGCGGCTCTATGGGCGAGATGCATGCAAAGAAGATTTCTGATATTTATGCACTGGCTATGAAGATGGGCGCTCCCGTAGTGGGCCTTATCGACTGCGCAGGCTTACGCCTTCAGGAGGCAACCGACGCATTGGATGCGTTTGGAAAGCTTTACCTGAATCAGACTATGGCGTCTGGCGTTATTCCGCAGATTTCAGCAGTATTCGGCACCTGCGGCGGCGGCATGGCAGTTGCGTTGGGAATGGCTGATTTCACCTTTATGGAAGAAAAGGGAGCAAAAGTATTTGTGAATTCTCCAAATGCATTAGACGGCAACGATGCTGCAAAGTGTGACACTGCATCTGCAAAATTCCAGAGTGAAGATACTGGACTGGTAGATTTTACAGGTACTGAGGATTCCATTTTAAGCAATATCCGCACTTTGGTATCCATCCTTCCTGCAAACAATGAGGATGACATGTCCTATGATGAATGTACCGACGATTTAAACAGAGTGTGTCCGGATTTAGAGAACTGCACAGGTGATGCTGCTATGGCTCTGTCCTTTATCTCTGACGACCATTTCTTCATGGAAGTAAAGAAGGCATATGGTCCGGAGATGGTTACCGGCTTTATCCGTTTAAACGGCACTACAGTAGGCTGCGTTGCCAACCGTACAGAAAGCTACGATGCAGAAGGAGAAAAAGTTGGCGAGTACGAAGCAAAGCTGACCTCCAAGGGATGCGATAAGGCTGCAGATTTCGTTGCCTTCTGCGACGCATTTAATATTCCGGTTCTGACTCTGGTAAATACAACTGGTTATAAGGCTGATAAACATACAGAAAGAAAGATTGCAAAGGCGGCAGGCCGTCTGACCTATGCATTTGCCAACGCTACCGTTCCGAAGGTAACCGTAGTAACCGGACAGGCTTACGGCAGCGCATATCTGACCATGAACAGCAAGTCTGTAGGTGCAGATATT
This sequence comes from uncultured Clostridium sp., assembly GCA_938036545.1. GTDB lineage: Bacteria > Bacillota > Clostridia > Lachnospirales > Lachnospiraceae > UMGS1370. The sequence continues at coordinate 7,293 of CALHQJ010000090.1, forward strand.
GTTTATGCATGGCCGTCAGCTTCCATTGGCATGATGGATGCATCTGCAGCTGTTAAGATTATGTATGCAGATGAGATTGCTTCTTCCGATAACGGCGCAGCCCTGATTGCAGAAAAAGCAGCAGATTACGCAGCTTTACAGTCCAGCGCCCTGGCAGCGGCAAAGAGAGGATATGTAGACGACATTATCGAGGCCTGCGACACCAGAAAACGTGTGATTGCGGCATTTGAGATGTTGTTCACAAAGAGAGAGGATCGTCCTGGCAAGAAGCATGGCACGATTTAATAATGAGGTGACAGGTATATGAAACAATTTATGAGACGGGCACTTGCAGTACTCTGCCTGACCATGGCCATGCTCTCACTCACTGCCTGCGCAAACTCCACGGCAGCAGAAGAGACAATGGATGAGCAGGAAAAGACCTATGTGGCTCAGATGGCAGACAGTACGCTGCGTACCTTTGATATGATGAGCCAGGAAGAACTGCAGGCTACCTTAAAAGCCGCAGAAAAGAGCAAAGACACTGTGCTGTCAGCAGCAATTACCTCCTGGCTGGGCGTAAAGGAAGATCTGGGCGCTCTGGTATCTGTTGATGCAGTTGAGGTGGAATTGGTAGAAGACGGCTATGGCGCTGATATTGACGCAACCTTTGAAAAGCGGAAAATGAGCGCGCACATTGCCATTGATGAGGATAAAACCCATTATACCGCCATTTCCTTTAATCCGGCATATACAACCGGCGAGCGTTTAAGCAAAGCAGGTTTAAATACCCTGATGGGTATGGGAACCGTATTCCTGGTACTGATTTTCATCAGTTTCCTGATTGGCCTGTTTAAATACATCCACGAGTGGGAAGAAAAGAGCAAGAAGAACAATGCGCCTGCTCCGGCAGCTCCTGCGCCTGCACCTGTGGCAGCAGAGGAAGAAGAACTGGTGGATGATTTAGAGTTAGTGGCAGTTATCACCGCAGCAATTGCTGCTTCCGAGAATACGTCAGCAGACGGCCTGGTAGTCCGCTCCATTAAGCGTGCACCGGCTTCCAAATGGAAAAGAGCATAAATCATTAGGAGGATTTTTAATATGAAAAACTATACAATTACTGTAAATGGCAATGTTTATGAAGTTACCGTAGAGGAAGGCGCAGGCGGAGCAGCACCGGCTCCAAAGGCAGCTCCTGCACCAAAAGCAGCACCGGCAGCACCTAAGGCAGCTCCAAAGGCAGCAGCAGGCGCACAGGGCAGCGTAACCGTAGCAGCTCCAATGAGAGGCAAGATTCTGGCAGTAAAGGCAGCAGTTGGACAGGCAGTTAAGAAAGGCGATGTTTTAGCAGTTCTGGAAGCTATGAAGATGGAAAATGACATTGTAGCTCCTCAGGATGGCACTGTAGCAAGTATTAATGTAGCAGCTGGCGAGACCGTAGAGACTGGCGCAACCATCGCTACCTTAAACTAATCAGTGCAGTGATTTTGCATCCTACATGGAGGGATTAACATGGATTATATTACAACAACCTTGAGTAATCTTCTTCAGCAGACCGCATTTGCCAACCTGACCTGGGGCAATTTCGTTATGATTGGCGTGGCTTTCATTTTCCTTTATCTGGCTATTAAAAAGGGATTTGAGCCCCTCCTTTTAGTACCGATTTCCTTTGGTATGCTTCTGGTTAATATTTATCCGGACATCATGCTGTCAGTTGAAGATTCATCAAACGGGATTGGAGGACTTCTTCATTACTTCTACCTGTTAGACGAGTGGAGTATCCTGCCTTCTCTGATTTTCATGGGCGTAGGCGCAATGACGGATTTCGGTCCCCTGATTGCCAACCCCAAGAGCTTCCTGCTGGGCGCTGCTGCTCAGTTCGGTATTTACGGCGCTTACTTTATGGCGATTTTCATGGGCTTTAATGACAAGGCTGCTGCTGCAATCTCCATTATCGGCGGTGCAGACGGCCCGACTTCCATCTTCTTAGCTGGTAAGCTGGGACAGACTGAATTTTTAGGCCCCATTGCAGTTGCCGCATATTCTTACATGGCTCTGGTACCGATTATCCAGCCGCCGATTATGAAGCTTTTAACCACTGAGGAAGAGCGCAAGATTAAGATGGAACAGCTCCGTCCGGTTTCCAAGCTGGAGAAGATTCTGTTCCCGATTATCGTAACTGTAGTTGTTTGTATGATTCTTCCTACCACAGCTCCACTGGTTGGTATGCTGATGTTAGGTAACCTGTTCAGAGAGTCCGGAGTTGTCGGACAGCTTGCAGAGACTGCTTCCAACGCCCTGATGTACATTGTTGTTATCGTATTAGGTACTTCTGTTGGTGCAACCACCAGCGCAGAAGCATTCTTAAAGGTAACTACAATTAAGATCGTAGTTCTGGGCCTGATTGCCTTTGCTTTAGGTACGGCTGCAGGCGTTATCTTCGGCAAGATTATGTGTAAGGTAACCAAGGGAAAGGTAAATCCGCTGATTGGTTCAGCTGGTGTATCTGCAGTTCCTATGGCTGCCCGCGTATCCCAGAAGGTCGGCGCTGAGGCAGATCCTACCAACTTCCTGCTGATGCATGCAATGGGACCAAACGTAGCAGGCGTTATTGGTACGGCAGTAGCAGCCGGTACCTTTATGGCAATTTTCGGAGTTAAATAGTAACGGTTGCGTTAAATAAAAGGAGGAAATAAAAGATGGCAGAGGTAAATAAAAAGCCGGTAAAGATTGTGGAGACCGTCCTTCGTGACGCCCATCAGTCATTACTTGCAACACGTATGACCACAGAGCAGATGCTGCCGATTATCGAGAAGATGGACAAGGTAGGCTACCATGCAGTTGAGTGCTGGGGCGGCGCTACCTTTGATTCCTGCCTGCGTTTCTTAAAAGAAGATCCGTGGGAGAGACTTAGAAAATTAAGAGACGGCTTTAAGAACACCAAACTTCAGATGCTGTTCCGCGGCCAGAATATTTTAGGCTACAATCATTATGCAGACGATGTAGTAGAGTACTTTGTACAGAAGTCTATTGCAAATTGTATTGATATTATCCGTATTTTCGACTGTTTAAACGATATCCGCAACCTGGAGACAGCAGTAAAGGCAACCAACAAGGAGAAAGGCCATGCTCAGATCGCATTGTGCTATACCTTGGGAGATGCTTATACTCTGGATTACTGGAAGGATATTGCAAAGAGAATCGAGGATATGGGCGCTGATTCCTTATGTATTAAGGATATGGCAGGCCTTCTGACTCCTTACCAGGCAGATGAGCTGGTACACGCCTTAAAAGAAGGAACCAGCCTTCCAATCGACCTGCACACCCACTATACATCCGGTGTTGCTTCTATGACTTATATGAAGGCTGTTGAAGCAGGCTGCGACATTATCGACTGCGCAATGTCTCCGTTAGCACTGGGAACCAGCCAGCCGGCTACAGAGGTTATGGTAGAGACCTTTAGAGGAACTCCTTATGACACTGGTTATGATTTGAACTTATTGGCTGAGATTGCTGCTTACTTTGCTCCAATCAGAGAAGAAGCATTAAAGAGCGGTCTGTTAAATCCAAAGGTTCTGGGCGTAAATATCAAGACCCTGCAGTATCAGGTACCTGGCGGTATGCTTTCCAACCTGGTAAATCAGTTAAAGGAAGCTGGCAAGGAAGATAAGTACCAGGAAGTTCTGGAAGAGATTCCGAGAGTAAGAAAAGACTTTGGCGAGCCGCCGTTAGTAACTCCGTCTTCTCAGATCGTAGGTACTCAGGCCGTTATGAACGTGCTTGCTGGCGAGCGTTATAAGATGGTTCCAAAGGAATCCAAAAAGATCATGTTAGGCGAGTTTGGCCAGACCGTTAAGCCATTCAACGCTGAAGTTCAGAAAAAGATTATCGGTGACGAGACCCCGATTACCTGCCGTCCAGCTGACTTAATTGCTCCTCAGCTTCCTCAGTTTGAGAAAGAATGTGCTCAGTGGAAGCAGCAGGATGAGGACGTACTGTCTTATGCCCTGTTCCCAACAGTAGCAAAAGAATTTTTCCAGTACAGAGAAGCTCAGCAGACCAAGGTGGATCCAGCTGTAGCAGATAAAGAGAATAAAGCATATCCTGTATAAAGTACAGAACGGTTACAAATGTTAAGGGCTGTGCGCTGAATTGGCGCACAGCTTTTTTCTTACAACTTTTTTACAAAATCCGTAAATTGTGTGAACTTTTGTTTAATCTGGTTGACACAGGAAGCCCTTTTTCATTATAATAAGTTTGTTATACGTTTTCACATATCGGTTCAGTGCTGGAAAGTGATATTACGTCAGACTGGCCGAAGCTAGGAGATAACTATGAAAATAAACATAAAGAAAAGGGGAGCTGCCCTTGGTCTGGGTCTTTTGATGGCTTTTCAGACGCCTGTGGCGGCATTTTTGCCGTCTCAGTCTTTAAATCCCATGCCAACGGTCTATGCCTATACAGAACGCAGTGCAACTATTAAAGCTACGTCCCTTAATATACGAAGCGATGCGGGAACCAATGCCAGCGTTGTTGCCAGACTGCCGTATGGAACTTCTGTGACCGTGATTGGCGAAAAGACTGCCAGTGACGGTGTTTTGTGGTATCAGGTACGTTTTTCAGGAAGCGGCGGAACGACTAAAACTGGATATGCATCCAGTCAGTACATAAAGTTTCCGGTATCCTATTCTGCAGATGCCAATTTTGAAGCATATTTAAACGCCCAGGGATTTCCGGAATCTTACCGACCAGGTCTTCGAGAACTTCACGCCCAGTATCCCAACTGGGTATTTATTGCCCAGCATACGGGAGTGGACTGGAATTCAGCCATTGAAAATGAAAGTGTCATTACTCGGAATCTGGTGGCTAACAGCAGCGTTTCTTCTTGGAAGTCCACTGCTGACGGCGCATATAACTGGGATACCAGTACCTGGAATGGCTTTGACGGCGCATCTTGGGTTCAGGCATCTCCGGATATTATCCGGTATTATATGGATCCCAGAAACTTCCTCAATGAAAAATACATTTTCCAGTTTTTGCTGCAGAGTTATAATGCCAGCGTCCACAATGCGGCCGGTTTACAGAGTATGGTAAAGGGCACATTTTTGGAAGCTTCCGGAAACGGTGGTATTTCTTCTAATCCGTCCAGTCCGTCTGGTTCCGATAATAATTCTGGGCCAGGGGTAGAAATTGGCCCAGGGACTTCTTCTGGAAATTCTTCTTCTCAGGGAACGGGAAACGTTGAGACAGAGGGTCCAGGAGGATCCAATATTACGACTGCGCCACAAACATCTGGCAGTAATGGAGGAACTGGTTCTTCCGGAAGCGGTTCTTCAGACATAAGCTTTGAGGCTCCAGGAAGCAGCGGAACTAGTTCGGGAAATGTTTCGTTAGTAGGTCCACAGGCCTCTGTTTCACCCAAAAAGACGGCTCTTTTAGCAGAGGTTGGCCCTGGAGTAGGGCTGACAGGCCCTTCTAGCGGCGGAGTAATTAATATAGAAGAAAATTATGGCCCAGGAAGCAGTTCTTCCAATAATTCTTCCAATAGCGGAACCAATACAGGCAGTTCCGGCAGTGCGCCTTCTCCGGGAAGTCGTTCCTATGTAGAGATTATTATGGATGCAGGAGCCCAGTCCGGCGTAAATCCCTATGTTCTTGCCGCTATGATTATACAGGAACAGGGAAACAAAGGAACCAGTCCTATGATTTCTGGTAATGTAACCGGCTATCAGGGAATTTACAATTTCTTTAATGTAGAAGCATATGAGACCAGTTCTATGAGCAAGGTGGCAAAGGGACTGTCCTATGCAGCACAATCTGGCTCTTATAACCGCCCGTGGAATACGGTGGAGAAATCCATTATCGGCGGCGCTGTCAACTATGGAGACAATTACGTAAAGGCAGGTCAGGATACGTTTTATTTAAAGAAATTTAACGTACAGGGAAGCAATATGTATAAGCATCAGTATATGACCAATGTACAGGGCGCAGCTTCGGAAGGTGCAAAAATGGCGGAGGCGTATAAAGATGATGTTAAGCAGACAGCGTTAGAGTTTAAGATACCAGTTTATAAAAATATGCCGGAGCAGGCTTGTGCAAGACCGACTGGAGATGGAAGCCCAAACAATAAATTGTCTGCTCTGGGTGTTTCTGGATTTTCCATGACCCCGGTATTTAGTAAAGATACGAACATCTATGATGTGATTGTGAATTCTTCTGTAACCAGCGTAGATGTTCAGGCATCTGCTATATCTGGTACTGCATCAATAAGCGGAAATGGAACCGTAACCTTAAATGGCGGAACCACAGAAGCAAAGGTAAGAGTTCAGGCACAAAATGGAGATGTAAGAGAGTATACTATCCGAATTGTTCAGTCTCCAAATGGTCCAATGTTGGATTCCGGTCTGAACGGAGCTGGCCAGGGAAGTGCAACAGGTCCAGGAGGTTCTCCTGCCAGTGTGACTCCGGCAAGAGAAGGCAGCGGCGCTTTGTCAGGAACGGATTTACAGGGACCAGGCGTCTCAAATAATTCTGGACTTACGGCAGGAAATACCGATGGTCCTGGTGGAAGCAGCGTTACCGTAATTAATTAAACTGGGGAGATAGAAAGAAATGAATAAAAAGATAAAACAGTTATTTGCCGCCCTGGCAATGGTCTGCATGTTTAGCTTGTCCATTTTGCCAGGCATGAGCATTACGGCTTTTGCAGCCAATGGAAACATACAGTTCAGCGATCCTTCTGCAACCGTAGGCAGCGAGGTTACCGTTAATTTAAAGGTATCCACCTCCGGCGGCGAAGGATTAAGCAAAGCAGATATTGCATTGGCCTATGATGCCAATGCCCTGGAATTTGTCAGCGGAAACAGCGTAGAAGGCGGAAGCGGCGCATTACGGGCCCACGGGACTCCGGATGCCAACAGCCCGGCGATTATTGTATTCAGCATGAAATTTAAGGCAAAGCAGGCAGGAAGTTCTCAGATTACCGTGACCTCCCAGGAAGTTTACGACGCAAATTCCCAGATGGTAACTATGGATCACGTTGGAAATTCTACCGTTAAGGTACAGGCAGTATCCAGTGCGTCTAACAATGCATCCCTGTCCTCTCTTCAGGTATCTCCAGGTACTTTATCACCGGAGTTTTCAGCAGATACTGACGCTTACACTGTAAATGTAGGACTGGATGTAAGCCGCCTGACTGTAAATGTGACGACGGCCGATGAAAACGCAACTTATGTAGTTTCCGGCAACGAGGATCTTCAGGAAGGCGAAAATACCGTTGTCTGCAAGGTAACTGCCCAGGATGGCACAACAGTAAAAGATTATACCATTCAGGTTATTAAGAGCGCAGAAGGAGCCAGCAGCGAAACCAGTGGAGAAAGCGCCGGAGCTGAGTTTGAGAGCATCAGCTTAGAAGCGGCAGCCAAGGCTATTTCCATTATTCCATTAGAAAACGGAGTAGAAGTACCGGAAGGATTTTCTGAAACTACGATTAACATTGACGGTCATAAAGTAACCGGCTGGATTTGGGCGTCTGAGAGCAATCCTCAGTACTGCGTATTCTACGGAATCAATGCAGCTGGTGAAAAGAACTTCTACCGTTATGATTTGACAGAAAAGACCATTCAGAGATATTTCAGCGATCCGGCTATTGATACCGGAGTGACTCAGGAAGAACATACTGAGGTAATCAACCAGTATAATGAGCTGCTGAAAGACTTTAAGATCCAGCGGATTATTCTGATTGTACTGATTGCAGTAGTGTTAGTGCTGTTTATTGTCATGGTATATCTGGTAGTGAGAGGAAGCGGAAAGAATCCGCCTTCAGGTGGTTCCAGAAATCGGGACGGCCGCAGACAGGACTTTGGAGAAGAGGAAGACAGCTTTGATTCCTTTGATGAGGAACTGGAAGAAACTCCGGTAAGAAGAGAAAATTACCAGCGTCAGCCAGTTGTAAGAAGAAGTCCCCGTCCGGAAATGGACGAGACTATTGTCCGCCCAATGAATACCAGACAGCCTGCACGTCCGGTACGCAGCCAGTCCGGACAAGATGGGGCAGTGAGACAGGAAGCCCCGGCAAGACGGGAAGGTGCCGTTAGACAGGAAAGCGCAGCCAGACGGGAAAATGCCCCAAGGCAGGAAGAAATGGCAAGACAGGAGTCAAGGCCGGTAAGAAGTATCCGTCCGGCAGGAGCTCCGGCTTCTGATCCGGCTCATTACAGCCGTCCTCAGAGACCGGCTCCAGAGCCAGTACGTCCGGAGATGAATTTGGATGATGACGATGATTTTGAATTTTTAGATATTGACGACGAATAAAGAACAACTTAAAAGGATTGCCGTAAATCTGCGGCAATCCTTTTAACGCAGGCGCAGAAAGAAACAGGGAGCAGGATATGGAGATTTCCTATAAGCTGGAGCATTTTGAAGGACCTTTGGATTTGCTTTTGCACTTAATCGAGAAAAATAAAGTAAATATTTATGATATCCCTATCGCAGAGATTACAGAACAGTATCTGGATTATGTCAATCACATGGAAAAAGAGGATCTAAATGTAGTCAGCGAATTTCTGGTTATGGCGGCTACTTTGTTAGATATTAAGGCCAGAATGCTGCTTCCAAAAGAAATCGACGAAGAGACAGGGGAAGAGCAGGATCCAAGGGCTGAACTGGTAGCAAGACTTTTGGAATACAAGAAATACAAGTACATGGCTTTGGTTCTTCAGGATCGGGAGGATGATGCCGGACTTATTTTTTATAAGAAGCCTACAATTCCCAAAGAGGTAGCAAAGTATGAGCCTCCTGTAGATTTAGATAAACTGCTGGGAGACCTGACTCTGGCAAAGCTTCAAAAGATTTTTGAACAGGTTATGAAGCGTCAGGAGGATAAGATTGACAAGGTTCGAAGTAATTTTGGTGTAATCCGGAAAGAACCGGTCAGTCTGGAGGAAAAAATCGGTTCGGTAATGGAGTACGCCAGAAAGCACAGACGGTTCAGTTTCCGGCAGATACTGGAAAAACAAGGAGATCGCCTGGAGATAGTCGTAACTTTTCTTGCAATTTTAGAACTGATGAAAATAGGCAAAATAAGTTTAACTCAAGAACATATTTTTGATGATATGCAGATAGAGACGTTAGAGCCAGAGGGAGAGGAAGAAGAACTCAGCCTGGAAGGCATGGACGATTTTGTAAGCTGATAAAACGGAGACGCAGAAAATGACAGAGAAAAAAAAACAGGAAGCAGTGGCGGAAGCCGTTCTGTTTACTATGGGACAGTCAGTAGAACTAAACCAGATTGCTGCAGCGTTAGAGACAGACAGAGAGACTGCCAGGGAAGCGGTGGAACGGCTTAAGGAACGGTATCAGAAAGAAAAACGGGGGATTCAGATTATTGAACTGGAAGATGCTTACCAAATGTGTACCAGGGCAGAATACTATCCCAATCTGATTCGGGTAGCAGCTTCACCTAAAAAGCAGGTTCTTACAGAAGTGATTCTAGAAACCCTGTCTATTATCGCCTATAAGCAGCCCATTACCAAGATGGAGATTGAAAAGATCAGAGGAGTAAAATCAGACCATGCAGTCAATAAGCTGGTAGAATATAATTTGGTCTATGAGGTGGGAAGGCTGGATGCCCCTGGAAAACCGGCTCTGTTTGCCACAACAGAAGAGTTCCTGCGCCGCTTCGGAGTAGGTTCTACGGAAGATTTGCCGGACTTAAATCCGGAACAGGAAGAAGAGATAAAAATAGAAGTAGAAGAAGAGCTGCAGCTTCGAATAAGTGAACTGGAAGCAGCGGCAGGAGAGGAAGGACAGAATGGAGAGAATTGCGAAATTTGATAAAGTAAGCCTGGAACGGTTTACAGCAGATTGGATAGATACCTTTGGAGAACAGGAAGCACAGGAGGTGGAGAAAATTTATGATGCTATTTCTCTTCCTAAGAGGGCTACTGCCGGTTCGGCCGGTTATGATTTTTACCTGCCTCTGGCTATTTCTTTAAAACCTGGAGAGAGCGTGAAGGTTCCTACTGGAGTACGGGTAAGGATTTCAGAAGGCTGGGTGCTGCAGATTTATCCACGCAGCGGCCTGGGATTTAAATTCCGCCTGCAGTTAAATAATACAGTTGGAGTAATTGACAGCGACTACTATTATTCTGATAATGAAGGCCACCTGTTTATTAAGATAACCAATGATTCCAAGGAAGGGAAGACCGTAGAGTTAAAGGAGGGATCCGCATTTGCCCAGGGCATTTTCTTTCAGTATGGAATTACGGAGGATGACGACTGCGAAACCGTAAGAAACGGCGGTTTGGGAAGCACAGACAAATAATGGATTCCGGATTAGAGAAAGAAGGGCCTGGGAATACTATGAAAAAGAAAACATCTGCTTTAAAAAATTTGTGGATTGCAGGCGCCCTGTCTCTGGTGATCGGAGCGTCCAGCGGATGTGCCTTAGGAAGGGGATCCGACAGAGAGGCGCTGCGCCTTTCTGGTATTGAAAAGCTGGATGCCGGAGATTATGGGGGAGCGATTGCAGATTTGGAAGAAGCGTTAAGCCTTGGAAAAGGACGAGTCGGAGAAATGGAGCTGGATATTTTGAAATATCGGGCTGAGGCAGAATACCGGATTGGAGATTACAGCGCAGCCGCCCACACCTACGATATTTTGAGGCAGGTAGACGGCGAGAAGCCGGAATACGTAGAACTTCATTGCATTTTAAGCATCCAGGCTGGAAAGACAGAAGAAGCTCTGGAGGATTACAGGAATATCTATGAGGATTACAAGTCTGCTGCGAAAAAAGAGACAAAGGACAGCGATGAAATTACAGAAGATAGCCTGTTAAAGCTTCTTAAGAATATGGGACAGGCGTTGGAAGAAGCCGGTCAGACCGATGTTGCTTTAGAACTTTACAGCCAGGCGGAAGCAGATGGATTAGCTGATTCAGTGGTTTATAACCGGAAAGGCCTGTGTTATCTGAATCGAGGAGAATACAGCGCAGCAGGTCAGGCTTTTGAAGCAGGACTAAAGACAGCCGATACAGAAGCAGCGGCAGATTTGGCCTTTAACCGTGCTGTAGCGCTGGAATATCAGGGAAACTATGAAGAAGCCTTAAAAGCGTTTGAGGCTTATGCAGCTCAGTATGGTTCCGACGAAAAGGCAGAGCATGAAATCGCATTTTTAAGAACCAGATAGTGTTGGAGAATATATGACAGAATTAATTGATTTAAAAGAACTGGAAGAACGGGTGATTCTCGTTGGCGTAAGCCAGGGAGACGGAAGCGATGCAGAACAGTCTTTGACAGAGCTGGAAGAGTTGGTTAAGACAGCCGGAGCCGTTACTGCAGGTAAAGTGATTCAGAGAAGGGAACAGGCTCATCCTGGAACCTATTTAGGGAAGGGAAAGCTGGAAGAAGTAAAAGAACTGTTATGGGAACTGGACGCTACGGGAATTGTATGCGACGACGAGCTTTCCCCAGCCCAGCTTCGCAATATGGAGCAGATTCTGGACACAAAAGTTATGGACAGGACGATGATCATTCTGGACATTTTTGCAGCCCGCGCTCATACCAGGGAGGGAAAGATACAGGTAGAACTGGCTCAATTAAAATATCGAGCTGTGCGCCTGGTAGGAATGAGAGATTCGCTGTCCCGTTTGGGCGGTGGTATCGGCACCAGGGGACCTGGTGAAAAAAAACTGGAAGTAGACAGAAGGCGGATACATGACAGAATTGGCCAGTTAAAGCGAGAACTGGAAGAGGTAAAACGCCACCGGGAAATCCAGCGTAAGCAACGACAAAGCGGACAGATTATGACGGCAGCAATTGTGGGATACACCAATGCCGGAAAATCCACTTTGTTGAATAAGCTGACGGATGCAGGGATTTTGGCAGAGGACAAGCTGTTTGCGACTTTGGACCCGACCACCAGATGCCTTACCCTTCCAGGAGGTCAGAAGATTCTTCTGACTGATACTGTAGGATTTATCCGAAAACTTCCCCATCATCTTATAGAGGCTTTTCGCAGTACGCTGGAGGAAGCGAAATACAGCGATATTATTTTACATGTAACAGACTGCTCCAATCCTCAGATGGACCAGCAGATTTATGTGGTTTACGAGACGCTGCGCCAGCTTGAGGTTACGGGGAAAACAGTGGTAACTGTATTTAATAAAATAGACAAAATGCCGGAAGGAGTTATTTTAAGAGACATCCAGGCGGATTATCAGATGAGAATTTCTGCAGCTACAGGAGAAGGTCTGGAAGAACTGAAAGAGATTCTGGAAAAAATAGTGATGAGCAGCCGGGTTTATCTGGAACGGGTGTATCCCTATCAGGAGGCCGGAGTGATCCAGAAGATCCGCCAGTACGGTTCTTTGCTTTCAGAAGAATATGAGGAAGACGGAGTCCATGTAAAGGCCTATGTTCCAGCTGAATTATTTGGCCAGTTCATTTCCGGCAGGTAACGATTGAATAATATAATAAAACACAATATTTGGATTCGAAAATATTTTATTTCCCAGATATTGTGTTTTGTTTTGCATTCTGCTATAATGAGACTCAGAGCGACTTTATCCCTTGTTTGCAGGAACAGGTTTTATAAAGGAGTTTTTATTTTGTCCTTTTTGCAGATATGGGTGGAAGAATCTGGGGAAAAGCCCCTGGAACATACATATATCAGGATGATTGAAAGGAGTCAAGGACAGGATGATTAAGGTAGTAAAACGAGACGGAGAGGTAGCGGAATTTAAGCTGTCGAAAATTACGGAGGCAATTAAAAAAGCATTTAAAGCTACGAAAAAGGATTACAATAACGAAATTTTGGAGCTTCTGTCTCTTCGCGTTACAGCAGATTTCCAGCCTAAGATGAAAGATAGCACCATCAGCGTAGAGGAAATTCAGGACAGCGTTGAGCATGTGCTGGAACAGACCGGATATACCGATGTGGCCAAGGCATATATTTTATATAGAAAACAGCGTGAGAAAATCCGCAATATGAAGAATACTATTCTGGACTACAAGGACGTAGTAAACAGTTACGTAGAAGTAGAGGACTGGAGAGTAAAGGAAAATTCCACAGTTACCTATTCCGTAGGAGGACTGATTTTAAGCAACTCCGGCGCAGTTACTGCCAACTACTGGCTGTCTGAGATCTACGATCAGGAAATCGCCAACGCACACCGCAACGCAGACATTCATCTCCACGATTTGTCCATGCTGACCGGTTACTGTGCAGGCTGGTCCTTAAAGCAACTTCTGATCGAAGGATTAGGCGGCATTCCAGGCAAGATTACTTCTTCTCCGGCAAAGCATTTATCTGTTTTATGCAACCAGATGGTAAACTTTTTGGGAATTATGCAGAACGAGTGGGCCGGTGCACAGGCATTTTCTTCCTTTGATACTTATCTGGCTCCATTTGTTAAGGTAGACAACTTATCCTATCCGGAAGTTAAAAAATGTATTGAGTCATTCATTTACGGTGTTAATACTCCCAGCCGCTGGGGTACCCAGGCTCCATTCTCCAATATTACTTTAGACTGGACTGTTCCTAATGATATGGCAGAGATGAATGCCATTGTCGGCGGCAAGGAGATGGACTTTAAGTACAAGGACTGTAAAAAAGAGATGGACATGGTCAATAAGGCGTTTATTGAAACCATGATTGAAGGCGACGCTAATGGACGGGGCTTCCAGTATCCGATTCCTACTTACTCCATTACCAAGGATTTCGACTGGTCTGATACCGAAAACAACCGCCTTCTGTTTGAAATGACTGCCAAATACGGTACTCCTTATTTCTCTAACTATATCAACAGCGATATGGAGCCAAGCGACGTTCGTTCCATGTGCTGCCGTCTCCGTCTGGATTTAAGAGAACTCCGCAAAAAAACCGGTGGTTTCTTTGGCTCCGGCGAGAGTACCGGCTCTATAGGCGTTGTTACCATTAACATGCCAAGACTGGCATATCTGGCAAAGGATGAGGCAGATTTCTATAAGAGACTGGACTATATGATGGATATTTCCGCCCGCTCTCTGCACATTAAGAGAGAGGTTATCAGCAGGCTGTTAGACAACGGTTTGTATCCATATACCAAGCGTTATCTGGGAACTTTTAACAACCACTTTTCCACCATTGGCCTGGTTGGCATGAACGAGGCCGGATTAAATGCAAAATGGCTGGGCGTGGACATGACCCACAAAGAAACCCAGGAGTTCTCCAAAAACGTGTTAAACCACATGAGAGAGAGACTGAAGGATTATCAGGAGCGGTACGGCGACCTGTACAATCTGGAGGCAACACCGGCTGAATCTACCAGCTACCGTCTGGCAAAACACGATAAGAAGCGTTTCCCAGACATTAAGACAGCAAACGGAGACTGCGGCACTCCATATTACACCAACAGTTCCCATCTTCCAGTTGGATATACGGCAGACGTATTTGACGCTCTGGATATTCAGGATGAGCTGCAGACTCTGTATACATCCGGAACCGTATTCCATGCCTTCTTAGGCGAGAAGCTTCCGGACTGGAAGGCAGCAGCCAAGCTGGTGCGTACCATTGCAGAAAATTACCGTCTGCCATACTACAGCATTTCTCCGACCTATTCCATCTGCAAGGATCACGGTTATCTGTCAGGAGAACATTTCAGCTGTCCGGTATGCGGCAAGGAGGCAGAGGTTTACAGCCGAATTACCGGTTACTACCGTCCGGTTAAGAACTGGAATGAGGGGAAATTGGAAGAGTATAAGGCACGTAAGACTTATGACCCGATTCATTCCAAGCTGAAGAGAAGCCATGCTATGGCTCATGCAGAAGAGACAAATCAGGCAGCTGCAAATGCAGACGAAGCAGGAATGTATCTGTTTACCACCAAGACCTGCCCTAACTGCAAGGCAGCAAAAGAGTTTTTAAAGGATATGAATTATCAGATTGTTGACGCAGAAGAAAATGAAGAACTATCTGATAAGTACGGAATCATGCAGGCGCCGACCCTGGTAGTTGTGAAAGACGGCCAGGTAACCAAGTATGTAAATGCATCCAATATCCGTAAGTTTACAGAAGAACAGAAATAAAAGAAAATCAGAAGCGTATTCAGGCGTGGACATTGGCACTTTATTATGCCGGTCCACGCTTTTTATAGAAAAGAATGAATTATTTATCTGTTATGTCTAGATAGATAAAAAATCCAATGTTTAAAAGAATTCCTACAGCCGTGGATACAGGAGCAGCAAGACCGATTTTGGTCAGGCTGGCATCCGGCTGGATACTCATAAAATACGCCATGGGGAGACGAACTAAAATAGTTTGAATCAGTCCCTGTGCCATAACCCAGAGGGTTTTATCGTTTCCATTAAAATATCCCACCATACTGAACAAAACAGCAGTTGCAATGGTTTCCGGAGCAAATCCTTTCAGATAATCGAAACCGTTCTGGATGACGGCAGCATCGGTAGAGAAGAAACCTGCCAATACATCGCCTTTTACCATAATTAGGGCAAAGACCATACAGCCACACAGGAGTCCTACAAAGACTCCAGTAAACATAGAATTTTTTGCACGCTTTTTATTTCCAGCGCCAACATTCTGAGAAACAAAGGATGCCATAGACTGCATCAGCGCACATGGAATCAGCATGGCAAAATTGACAATCTTGCTGGCTACGCCGTAACCGGAAGAAGCATCTAAACCAAGACGATTGACAAAGGCACAGAGAGCCAGGAAAGAGAACTGAGTCAAAAGTTCCTGAAGAGCCAGAGGAAGTCCAATTTTAAGAAATTTTTGACATTGCAGATTCAAGCGGAAATCCATTCTGGTAATGGAAAAAGGGAACTTTGCCTTTATAAGCAGCCAGGCAGCGCAAATGACACTGACGGCTTGTGCAAAAACAGTTGCAATAGCCGCTCCAGACGCATCCATATGAAATCCGGCTACCAGTACCAGATCTCCGATAACATTGACAATACAGGCAATTAAAACAAATATAAGAGGCGACTTACTGTCGCCAAGACCTCTGAAAATGGCTGAGAGCATGTTGTAGGCAACAATGAAAAAAATGCCGCTTCCACAGATTCGGACATAATTTGCCGTTAGATCGACAGCTTCAGATGGAGCCTGCATCAGGACAGAAATAGGACGGGCAAAACAAACCATCAGAACAAAAAGACCTGCAGAAATTACAGTAAATACAACAGCAGCTCCGCCAATAACAGGGCCGATGAAAGATGGTTTTTTTCACCCATATAGCGGGCAATCAGGACAGTAATTCCCATAGCCAGCTGGGTTACAACAAAGGTAACAAGATTGAGAACCTGACTTCCAGTGGAAACTGCAGAAAGCCCAGAAGTAGAGCCGAATCTGCCAACTACCAGAAGATCGACTGCGCCATAGGCAGCCTGTAAGATAAGAGCGCCAAGAATAGGGAGCATGAAAGAAATTAGTTTTTTGAGAATACTTCCATGGGTAAAATCTGTTTTTTCATTCATCAGGGAATATCCTCCTTTTTCGCATAATTTGATAAAAGATTTCAATGGTTTGAATCATACATTCTGCATCTGATTCAGGAATGGCCTCCATGTAAGGAGCCAGAGCATTAAAATAGGTTTCATTATATATTTGTGACAGCTGTTTACCAGACTCTGTAATGGAAATATAGGTAATGCGGCCATCTTCGGAAGAAGAAAGTTTTTTTAAATATCCTTTCGCTTCCATTTCTTTGACTGTTCGAGTGACTCCTGGCCTTGGAATCTGAAGAGTATCGCTGATATCAGAGATTTTGACCGGAATGCCTTGCTGTTCTAATGTCTGAATCGTGTCCAGATAGTGTATGTAAGATGATGTGACTCCTTTTGGCAAAGCAGGCAGCATATCACGAATCCGTTTTGCCTGGTAACAGGCATCCAGCATTCGTTTGATGAGTTCAATTCGCATAGAGTATCCTCCTTATAGTTATAAAAGATAATTAACATTGGTAATTATATATGAAAAAATTCAGATTTGTCAAGTAGAAGATAAAATAAAAAAGAGGCTGTCGCTTTAACTTAGTGCGACAGCCCTTTCATTTTCCGGATTTTACTGAACCATCGGTAGTAAATCAAAAACAGGACAGAGGTTACAGTCCAGGTTAATGGATAGCTGAAACAGATGGTTTTAATGTCCGGATAAATGGGAACGGCAACGACAATCCAGACAACACGCAGCAGACATACGCCTAAAGCTGTCATAACCATGGGAATCCAGCAGTCTCCAATGCCTCGCAGGGCTCCGGAAAGAATCTCAATACACACATAGGTGATGAGGGTGGGAACCAGGAAATGAAGGATCTCCACACCCTTTTCAATTACCCCCGTATCTGTAGTAAAAAGGAGGTAGATGTATTGTCCAAATCCATAAAGGACTGTGGACAGAAAAATGGTAGCCCCTGCGCTGATACCCAGGCAGACACGGACACCTTTGTATACTCGCTCCAGTTTTCCGGCACCAAAATTCTGCCCTACAAAGGTGGTAATGGAAATGCCGAAAGCATTAATAATCGTCCAGTAGATAACGTCGATTTTGCCGTAAGCAGTCCAGGCGGCAACAATATCCGTACCCAGGGAGTTGACGCTGGACTGGATAATAATATTGGAAGCCGAGTACATAACAGATTGAAGACCGGCTGGCAGGCCAATCTGGATAATGCGCAGCAGCATATTGGGATTCATGCGGATGTCTTTTGGTGAGAGACGGTACATATCGTTAGTCTTTAACAGGGTCATAACAACCAGGACTGCAGAAACCAGCTGGGAGATAATTGTTGCCCAGGCAGCGCCTGCTACTCCCATTTTACAAACCAGCACCAGCACAATATCCAGTACAATGTTGGTCAGGCATCCTGCAATCAGGAAATAGAGGGGACGCTTGGAATCCCCGATGGCTCTTAAAATACCGGCCCCCATGTTGTAAAGAAGGTTGCCGATTAATCCCATGAAGTAGATTCGCAGATACAGGATAGAATCCTCCATGGTTTCCTGGGGAGTACCCATAGCCCGTAAAGCGGCAGGAGCGCTGACCAGTCCGATTGCCATAATCACCAGTCCGCCGGCAATGGAAAATGCTACGGCAGTATGGACAGCCTGAGAAACCTTTGCCTGCTGCCTGGCTCCGTAAAACTGTGAAATAATAACCGTAGCGCCGGACGATAAGCCGACAAAAAATCCAACTAACAGATTAATAATCATAGCTGCCGATCCGCCTACGGCCGCCAGCCCTTCTTTTCCCACAAAGCGGCCTACAATAATGGCATCAACCGTATTGTAAAGCTGCTGAAAAAAGGTCCCGAACAGAATGGGAAAGAAAAAGAGCAAAAGCTGCTTCCAGATGACTCCTTCTGTAATTTGATTCCGTGATGGAACAGAAGCTTCTCTTTTGTTACTCATAGTGCCCTCCGTGTTTTAAGAAAATTCTCTCAGATAAGATCATTATACTTCCTTTTGCAGAAAAAGCAATGGGAAACCACAAGATCTGTGGTATAATAGGAACACTTGGCAAAGAAGGTATTACGACGGCTTTTTTGCTTTGGAAAGAGCCGTTTCTGCTGCATTGAGAAGCATCTGGCAGGTATAGCGGGAACCGCTTTCATAGGAAATGTTTTCCAGGCTTTGATTGGCCAGAATCTGCTCTTCCAGCTGCTTCATGGAGGGCTCCATAAGAGGATACATGGTGGCAATGGATTCGTCTAAGGTGACCAGGGACACGGAAGTGATTCTGTCAGAGTTTACCGTTACTTCTACATTGATATTCTGGTTTCCCAGGGACACAGAGGCAGAGTAAACCCCAGGTATGTAGGCAGCAGAAAGAGTCTCCTGGGCATCAGAGGGAGCGGTCTGCTCTGAATTGTTTGCTCTGCCCCGAAGCATAAAGAGAAATAAAATAATCAGCAGAAGGGCAAGACCGATAAAAATAGCGGTATAGATAATTTCTTTCATTCGGAGTACAACGATTTTGGTACGAGAGCTCATTAGAAAGACCTCCAGGTAAGTTTATTACAATCTATTAAAAGCCGCGGTAAATTATGAGAAGGAAAGAGAGGTATTATGGCATTACAGTTTGTTTTCGGAAGCTCCGGTTCCGGAAAGACCCATTATTTATATAAAGAAGCAGTGAAGTCTGCAGTAGAAAATCCAAAGGACATGGTTCTGTACATGGTTCCGGAACAGTTTACCATGCAGGCGCAGAAAGAGATTATTACCATCCATCCCAATCACGGAATGATGAATATAGACGTGCTAAGCTTCAGGCGTCTGGCTTACCGTGTTTTTGAAGAACTGGCAGTTAAAAATCTGACAATTCTGGATGATATGGGCAAATCCATGGTACTGAGAAAGGTTGCGGCAGCTAAAAAGCCAGAGCTGGGCCTGTATCAAAGCCAGCTGAATAAAAATGGATTTATTAACCAGTTAAAATCCATGCTGTCAGAGCTTTACCAGTACGGCATTACGGAAGGCCAGTTAGAAGAGCTGCTGGGGCAGGCTGACAGGCCTCTTTTAAAGCATAAGCTTCAGGATATGCTGGTGATTTACAGAGGATTTCAGGATTATATTGAAAACCGCTTTTCGACAGCGGAAGAGATTTTAGAAACTCTGTGCAAGGTGCTGCACCGCTCAGAATTTATTAAAAACAGCCGGATTTATTTAGATGGATATACGGGATTTACGCCGGTCCAGTACCGGATTGCGGGCCTGCTGCTAAAATACGCAAAAGAGGTTACCGTAAGCATTACCATAGATCCACAGGCAGAACCATATAAAGAGGAATCGGTTCAGCACCTGTTTTACATGGGAAAGCATACTGTGCATAAAACTGCGGAGCTGGCAGAAAAAGCGGGAGTAAAAAAGAGGCCGGATATCTGCCTGTCTGGCCATCCAAGATTTGAAAATGCTCCTGCAATAGGGTTTTTAGAGAAAAGCCTGTTTCGGAGTTTTGCGCCTTATCCGGATAATCAAGAAGGCAGGCCCTTATCGGAACAGATCCAGATCTATCGGGCCGCAAATCCAGCAGAGGAGGTGAGTTTTTTAGCAAGCCAGATTCAGCAGGCAGTTCAGAAAGAAGGGCTTCGGTATCGGGATATTGCAGTCATTACCGGAGATTTAAGAGGATACGGGAAAGAAATTTCCCACCAGTTTAAGGAATCAGGGATTCCCTGTTTTATTGACGATAAGCGGATGATTACGGAAAATCCTCTGGTAGAACTAATCCGTTCCCTGCTGGATGTAATCAGCGAGGATTTTTCTTACGAGAGCATGTTCCGATATTTAAAATGCGGTCTGTGTCAGAGCAGTTTTGAAGAAGCGCCAGGAGAAGGGGAAATCCCCTGGAAAGACAGTCTGATGATCGATCGGCTGGAAAACTATGTACGGGCATTGGGAATCCGGGGATATAACAGATGGAGTTCGCTGTGGGAGTGGACCTATCGGGGAGCAGCAGATATTAATTTAGAAGAATTAAACCGGTTTAAGGTTTTGGTAATGGAGCCTCTCAGCCGGTTCCGCCAGGCTTTCCTGGAAGAGGACGTGTCCGTGTTATCGGTTACAGAGGCGCTAAAGAGTTACCTGGAAGAAGCAGGGGCAAAGGAAAAACTGGAGTGGTACCAGCAGCGGTTTGAGAAACAGGGGAAGGAAAGCCTGTCCAGAGAGTACGGCCAGGCCTATGACCTGGTAGAGGAACTGTTTGAACGCCTGACAGCCCTTTTAGGAGAAGAAACCGTTACCAGAAAGGAGTACGCCAAAATACTGGAAGCAGGCTTTGAAGAAATCCAGGTAGGAGCCATTCCGGCAGTGATCGATCGGGTAGTAGTGGGAGACGTTACCAGAACCCGTCTCAATGAAGTGAAAACCCTGTTTTTTATCGGAGTAAATGAAGGCATTATTCCTCAAAAAAAGGAACGCCAAAGCATCCTTACAGATCAGGACAGGGAATTTTTCATGGCCCACAATCTGGAACTGGCTCCGACCGCCAGAGAAGACGGATGTATCCAGAGATTTTACCAGTATTTAATTTTATCCAAACCGTCCTGGAGACTGGTGCTTACCTTTTCATCCATGGCTTCTGACGGTCAGGCAAGGCGGCCCTCCGGACTGATTGGAGATGTGCGCCGGCTATTTCCGGATTTGAAGATTCTGGAAAAAGAACAGGTTTCCTGGCCAATTCAATCAGAACGGGAAGGAATGAGACGCCTGATAAAAGGGCTGACAGACAGCCAGGAGACGGGGATGGCGTCAGGAAATCAGGAATTTGACACCGAGTTTTTGGAGCTTTATAAGTGGTTTTTCTCAGATAAAAACTGGAAAGATCAGGTCAGACAGCTGACAGAAGCGGCCTTTACTTCTTACGAAGAACGAGGCATTGGAAAGGCGGCGGCCAGGGCTCTGTACGGATCTATTTTACAGGGAAGCGTAACAAGGCTTGAGCAGTATGCTTCCTGTGCATACGCCCAT
Organism: uncultured Clostridium sp.; assembly: GCA_938036545.1. Classification (GTDB taxonomy): domain Bacteria; phylum Bacillota; class Clostridia; order Lachnospirales; family Lachnospiraceae; genus UMGS1370. The sequence continues at coordinate 28,736 of CALHQJ010000090.1, forward strand.
TTTCTAAAGTATGGCCTGGAATTAATGGAACGCCAGGAGTATGAAGTGGCGGCTTCGGATATGGGAAATCTGTTTCATCAGTCCATTGAGCTGTGTTTTCAGTCAGCTAGGGAGCAGAAGATAGACTGGTCGAATTTGGGAGAGGAAGAGCGCCGCAGCCTGGTATGCCAGTGTGTGGAGCAGGTAGCAGAGCAGTATGGCAATACGATTTTAAAAAGCTCCGCAAGAAACGCATATCTGGCAGACCGGATAGAGCGGATTACAGACAGAACCATATGGGCTCTGGCAGAGCAGATCAAAAAAGGTGATTTTGTTCCGGCAGGATTTGAAGTATCCTTTTCCGCTATTGACAATTTAAAAGCCATGAAGATTTCCCTGTCAGAGGATGAAGAACTTCATTTAAAAGGAAGAATTGACCGCCTGGATTTGTGTGAGGACGAACATCACGTATATGTAAAGATTATTGACTATAAATCAGGAAATACCAGCTTTGATCTGGCGGCTTTATATTACGGTCTCCAGCTTCAGCTGGTAGTCTATATGGACGCAGCTCTGGAACGGGAAGAAAAACGCCATCCAGGGAAAGAGGCTGTGCCAGCCGGAATGTTCTATTACCACATTCAGGATCCTGTGGTAGACTGGGAGCCGGAGGAAGACGAAGAAACCATTGAAGAAAAGATTTTGAAAAAGCTTCGGATGAGCGGGCTGGTAGACAGCGATCTGGAGGTGATCCGCCATATGGATCGGGAAATTGAGACCGAATCCCAGGTGATTCCGGTGGCAATGAAAGATGGCCTGATTGTGGAAGCAAAATCTTCTGTAGCCAGCCGGAAACGGTTTAAGGCCCTGACGGAATATGTTCATCAGAAACTAAAAACAGCAGGGCAGGAAATTTTATCAGGAAATATTGCAGTAAATCCTTATAAACAGGGAAACCGGACGGGATGCGATTACTGCCCTTATCACGCAGTCTGCGGATTTGACAGGAAGACAGCCGGTTATGGATACCGGCGTCTCAGATCCTTAAAGACAGAGGACATTTGGCAGGAGATTGAAGGACAGGAGGAAGAAGAGAATGGCAGTGGCATGGACCCAAGGACAGCGCCAGGTAATTGATTACAGAGGCGGCAATCTTCTGGTTTCTGCGGCAGCAGGCAGCGGAAAGACAGCAGTATTAGTGGAACGGATTGTAGAAATGATTACAGATGAAAAACATCCGGTTGATATTGACAATCTGCTGGTAATGACCTTTACCAATGCCGCAGCTGCAGAAATGAGAGAACGGGTTCGGGACGCAATTGAGAAAAAACGGGAAGAAAATCCAGGAGACAAACACCTGGAACTTCAGTCAATTCTGGTTCCAAGAGCCCAGATTACTACCATTGACAGCTTTTGCAAGGGGCTGATTCGGGAATATTACAATCATTTAGACATCGATCCCGCATTCCGGATTGGAGATCAGGGAGAGATTTCCTTGCTTCAAAGTGATGTGATGCGGAAGCTTTTAGAAGACTGGTATGGGTCCGGCGATCCGGCATTTCTCCATTTCGTAGAAACTTATGCGCTGGGAAAAAGCGATTATGGAATAGAAGACGTTATTTTTCAGGTATGGCGGTTTTCCCAGAGCCATCCCTGGCCGGAGGAATGGCTTTCCCAGTGTGAGAAAGAGTTAGAAGAGGCTTCTGAGGAACAGGTGGAGGAAAGCCTGTGGATGGAATTTTTAATCAAGGATATCCGGACCCAGGCAGAGGAAATGAAGGAGCAGCTTCTGCTGTGCGTAAAGATTTGTGAAGAAGAGGACGGCCCTGCTTCTTATCGGGATACCATTTTAGAAGATGCAGGAATGATGGAGCATTTTCAAAATATATCCGATTACCGGCGTTTTTATGAACTGCTGACGAAGGTTTCGTTTGGAAGGCTTCCGGCAGTCCGAAAAAAAGAAGTGGATCCGGAGAAAAAAAGCGTGGTAACCGCTTTTCGGGACAGGGTGAAAAAAATTATAAAGGGCTGGAAGGAAAGCTATGGAAGGCAGTCGTTGGAAACGGTAATCCAGACCATGTCGGAAACCAGGGAGACAACGGGGCTGTTGTTACGATTGGCAGGAGAATTTTCTGAACGGTTTCAGGCGGCCAAGAAAGAGCGGAATCTGGTAGACTTTAATGATTTGGAACACTTTGCATTAAATGTGCTGTGGGAGAAAAAAGACGGAAACCGGCAGCCTTCTGCTGCAGCCTGGGAAATCGGCAGCCGTTTTGAAGAAATTCTGGTAGATGAATACCAGGACAGCAATCTGGTTCAGGAAACTTTGATTCAGGCGATTTCCGGGGAAAAAGAAGGCCATCCCAACGTCTTTATGGTAGGAGACGTTAAGCAGAGCATTTACCGGTTCCGCCTTGCCAGGCCGGAGTTATTTTTAGAAAAATATGAAACCTATTCGGCAGGTGAGGGACAGTATCAGAAAATCGAGCTGCGCCGCAATTTTCGAAGCAGGGCTTCGGTGCTGAACAGCATTAATTCTGTGTTTTATCAGATTATGGTAAAAAATCTGGGAGGAATCCGGTATACAGAGGAAACGGCCCTGTATCCAGGCGCAGAATTTGCAGCTGCAAATCCAGGACAGGAAAGCCGGACAGGAACAAAAACAGAGCTTCTTATTGTTCCGGCAGACAGTCAGGTAATGGAAGGACTGGATGAGGACGCCGCCGACTATACGGCAAGAGAACTGGAAGCCAGAATGATTGCAGAAAAAATCCGCAGCCTAACGGATAAGGAAACAGGACTTTTGGTGTGGGATAAACAGAAGGAAGAGTACCGGCCGGCAGCTTTGGGAGATATTGTGATATTGCTCAGAAGCGTAACCGGATGGGCTGAGGTACTGGTAAACGTGCTGATGAACGCCGGAATCCCAGCTGTTGCCCAGACCCAGACCGGATATTTTGATACCGTAGAGGTGGAAACCATGTTAAGCCTGCTGGCTGTAGTAGACAATCCTTTTCAGGATATTCCACTGGCCTGTGTTTTGAAATCTCCGATAATTGGAATGACAGAAGAAGAACTGGCCTGGCTGATGGCAGTCTATAAGCAGTATTCCGGAAAAAACAAATATGGGGACAGGGGACTTTACGGGGCAGTACGCCACTGGCTTTATGAAGAAGAGGATTCCGAAGCCAGGGAGAAGAGCCGTCATCCGGGAATCAGAGAAAAACTTCAGAAGCTGGAAGAAATGCTGCAGGAATACGGATTTTTGGCAACCTGCCTGCCTATTCACGAGCTTTTATACCAGATATACCGCCGCAGCGGATACTATGATTACGTTTCTGCCATGCCTGCGGGACGTACCAGACAGGCCAATTTGGACATGTTGGCCGAAAAGGCGTCTTCCTATGAAGAAACCAGTTATAAAGGTCTCTTCCATTTTATCCGCTATATTGAAAAGCTGAAAAAATACGAAACGGATTTTGGAGAAGCGTCTGCATTTGGCGAACATTCTGACGTTGTCCGGATTATGAGTATCCACAAAAGCAAAGGCCTGGAATTTCCGGTAGTTATTCTTGCAGGAATGGGAAAACGGTTTAATAAACAGGATTTAACGGGAAAGGTTTTAATCGATCCGGAACTGGGAATTGCTTCAGATTATCTGGACTTAGACAGGAGGGTTAAGGTTCCTACTCTGAAAAAGCAGGTTTTAAAACGCCGCATGGATACGGAAACCCTGGGAGAGGAATTGAGAATCCTTTATGTAGCCATGACCAGGGCAAAAGAAAAGCTGATTATGACGGCATCTGAAAAATCCCTGGAGAAAAAGCTGGAAAAATGGGCGGTGCAGAGAGAACAGGCCAAAACCGGCATTTCCTCTGCCATCTTATCCGGCGCAGGTTCCTATCTGGACTGGATTCTAATGGCGTTTCCGGAAGCAAAGGCATCTGGCCTGATGACAATGGAGATTGTTCCGCCAGCCGGCCTGGTGGGCGGAGAGGTGCTGAGACAGATTGACAGAAACACGTCAAAAGAAGATTTGCTGGCGCTGGACTGCACATTAGTATATAATGAAGAGGTTGCGGAAAGCCTGAACCAACAGCTTTCCTACGAATATCCATTTCAGGCAGATATGGAGCTGTATGCCATGCTGTCCGTATCAGAAATCAAACGGCGCAGGCAGGCGCTGGAAGCGGCTGGCCAGGGAGAGGAACGAGACATTCCTGCAGTTAAAAGTTCAGGAAAACCGTCTGGGGGAGCAGTTCGGGGAACCAGCTTCCATCGGGTGCTGGAACTTCTGCATTTAGAAACGGTTTCTGTGGGAAAGACGAAAGCGGAGATTTGCGCCAATATTAGAACCGATATGGAAGATATGGTAGAAAGAGACCTGATTTTAAAAGAAGATGCAGAACTGGTAGACATTCAGAAGGTGGCGGGACTGCTGCTTAGTCCTCTTGGAAAAAGGATGACAGAAGCAGAGAAAAACGGACGTCTCCATCGGGAACAGCAGTTTATGGTAGGCATTCCGGCACAGGAGATGGAAATCGCCCAGTCAGATGAGCTGGTTCTGGTTCAGGGAATGATAGACGCCTGGATAGAAGAAGCAGACGGCCTGGTTTTAATTGATTATAAGACGGATCAGGTAGGAGAAGGAGGGGAACAGACCCTGATATTGCGTTATCGTACCCAGATGGACTACTACAAGCGCAGCCTGGAACAGATTACAGGAAAGAAGGTAAAGGAAATACTGATCTATTCCTTTGCCTTAGAAAAAGAAATTTCGATGCAGCAGATAGAAAACAAACAGTAAGGAGAGACAGATGATTAAATTAGAAAGAACCAGTGTAATGAATTTGGAAAACGCTATGAGAGGCGCCAGAAATCCTATGAACAGCTGGGGCAGAATGGACAGCAGCTATGATGAAAACGGCCAGTATGTATTGGGCCCAAATGATTTAAGCCTGGCAGTCCGCCTGCGGAAAGCAGGAAGCGATCACCGTAAATTTATCCGCCAGATTTTTGTGTCTGTAGATATTACGGCGCCCTTATACTGGTGGAAAGAATATGACACGTATAAGGTAGCAACAGTGGCAAATTCTACCAGCACCATGCATAAAATCCACAGCAAGGCCTTTGAACGGGAGGATTTCAGCGTAGACCATATGACAGAGACCACGTTGGAATTTATGGATACGATCATTGAAAAGCTGGAAGAAATCCGGCTCCGTTATCTGGAAACCAAGTCTAAGGCAGACTGGTACGATATGATTCAGCTTCTGCCT
>CALHQJ010000091.1 GCA_938036545.1 uncultured Clostridium sp.
TTGGGGATAACGAATTTTAATTCCATATAGATGTACCTGTCCTTTCTGAATGTTGTGTTTGATGGTAGGTTTCGGGTTCCGGTCTGAAAGCCGGAGGGGAACGCTCAGGCGGTGGTGATTTCTTCGTGGTATCACGTCCTTTCTGATTTTAGGGTAAAAAAATAGACGCTCATTTCTGAACGTCTGAATTGATACACTGGAAAGGCGGAATATCTGCTTTACCCTCTATATTTTTGTATATGTTGTACTTACAAGGTCGCCCCAGAACAGAAAGCCAGAGTCACCTATGACAACATTCTTCGGGTAGTAAAAGACCCGGAAGTGGCCGATCCGATTCGGTTCTTAAGAGAGCGGGAAGTTGTTCACTATCAAAGATTCGGAGAAGCTCTTCGTATCGTGACCGATCACTTGGATTCTAAGAATTTCTATGCATTTAATCCGGCCTTTGATAAGAAGGCGCCTGAATGTGGATGTAATTCAGGGACATTTCGAAAATAAGGAAAGAAATTTCGGAGAAGCTGTTCACATTGCTGAGCAGCTTTCCCTTTCATTTATTACCTTCACTTATTTTTCTTATAAGCGCAAAGTAAAAAATTGTCATGTTCTCCCATAAGGACATTTTGCTCGCTTGACATTCCAAATTAAAGCCGATACAATATAAGCCGTTGTTCTGAGACAAAGAAAACGAAGGAGAAAATGAAGCAGTATGAAAGAGCAAAATTCTTTGCAAGAGGCTTATGATTTCTATGGTAAGCTTCCGTTAAGGCACGCAATTCCTCTGGGACTTCAGCATGTATTGGCCATGTTTGTAGGAAACCTGACACCGATTCTGGTAATTACAGGAGCGTGCGGGCTGGGAGTTGGCAGTGAATTTGCAGATTTGCAGGTAGTCCTGCTGCAGAACGCCATGCTGATTGCAGGCATTGTAACCCTGGTTCAGCTTTATGCCATTGGACCGATAGGAGGAAAGGTGCCGATTATTATGGGCACAAGTTCCGGTTTCATTGGAGTATTTAACAGTGTTGCAGCTACAATGGGCGGAGGCATTTTAACCTATGGAGCAATGATGGGCGCATCCATTGTAGGAGGTATTTTTGAGAGTGTTCTGGGATTCTTTTTAAAGCCATTAAGAAAGTTTTTCCCATCCGTTGTAACGGGTACAGTGGTACTTTCTATCGGACTTTCCCTGATTGCCATCGGCGTAAACTCCTTTGGCGGCGGAGATAAGGCGCTGGATTTCGGCTCCTATGAAAATCTGTTTTTAGGTGCTCTGGTTCTGATTGTAATCATTGTGTTAAAGCATGGAACCAAGGGGTTAACCAGCTATTCATCCATTTTGATTGGAATTATTGTAGGTTATATTGCTGCTGCAATTATGGGAATGGTTCTGTCACATACAGCAGTCAGCGCAGATGGTACCGAGTATGTAAAAGCGTGGGTACTGAACTGGGACAAGGTGGCGGCAGCAGACTGGTTTGCAGTACCAAAGCTGATGCCGGTAAAACCGGTTTTTGACTGGAAAGCAATTCTTCCGGTAGGAATTATGTTTATTGTAACTGCAGTAGAAACCGTAGGTGATATTTCCGGAGTTATGGAAGGCGGAATGGGACGGGAAGCAACAGACAGCGAGCTTTCCGGAGGCGTTATCTGCGACGGTTTGGGTTCTTCCTTTGCCGCATTATTTGGAGTTCTTCCCAACACCTCTTTTAGCCAGAACGTAGGCCTGGTAACCATGACGAAGGTTGTAAACCGAGGTGCTCTTGCCTTTGGCGGCGTGTTCCTGATTTTCTGCGGATTGTTCCCGAAGCTGGCGGCATTAATTTCTATTATGCCTCAGAGCGTACTGGGCGGTGCGGCAGTTATGATGTTTTCTTCTATTGTGGTCAGCGGCATTCAGTTAATTACAAAACATGCCATTTCCTCCAGAAATATTACCATTGTTTCCGTTGCTTTGGGGCTGGGATACGGAATTGGAGCAAGCAGCAATATTTTGTCCAAGCTTCCAGAAGCAGTTCAGCTGATTTTTGGCGGTTCCGGCATTGTACCGGCAGCGCTGGTGGCAATTTTATTGAATATTCTGCTTCCAGGTAAGGAAGAACAGGCAGAGTCTTAAACTAAAAACAGGTAACTGTTCAGAACGGGGGCATCTTCTTGTCCGGCTTTGCCGGACAAGAAGCATCGGAGATTCTTCCGATGTGAAATCTGGTATAAAAAGCTGTTTACAAGCCAGCTTGACACAGCTTTTTATACCAGATTTCCCGCCGTCCTGAATAGTTACAAAAATAGTTAAAAATTTGAGAGGGTAACATGAGAAAAATTTGGAAAAAGTGGATGGCAGTGCTGTTAGCCGCATCCTTAACCACATCCTTTATTACCGGATGCAAAAGTGAAGGACAGAAGGAGACAGCGGCTCAGGCAGCCGAATCTGCTGAAGGAGCTGCAGAAAGCCAGACAGAAGAGCAGGCAGAAACTGAGGAAAGCAGCGAGGCAAATTCTGACAACCCAAGTGGGATTACCGTAGTGGATCAGGCTGGAAGAGAGGTAACCTTAGAGGAACCGGCTGATAAACTGGTTTCTTCTTATTATATTTCCACTGCATTGCTGATTGCTCTGGGATGTGAAGATGATTTGGCAGGAATTGAGAAAAAAGGTGAAACCAGACAGCTGTACCATATGGCAGCGCCGGAACTTCTGGAACTTCCGGCAGTAGGCTCTGGAAAAGGGATTAATGTAGAGGAAACTGCAGCTTTAGAGCCAGACGTAGTCATCCTTCCAAAACGTTTGCAGGAAAGTGCAGCCAGTTTTGAAGCCCTTGACATTCCGGTAATTATTGTAAATCCGGAAACCCAGGAAGAATTTGAAGAATGCATCAGTCTGCTGGCAACGGTTACCGGAACAGAGCAAACAGGAGAAGAACTGTTAAATTACTACCATGAGAAGATGGAATTTGCCAGAGAACTGACAAAGGATGCGGAAAAACCATTGGTTTATTTAGCTTCCGGTTCTGATTATCTTAGCACCTGTACTTCCAAAATGTATCAGAATGATTTGATTTCAATGGCAGGAGGCCTCAATGTGTCTGGTGAGTTAGAGGATACGTATTGGGCTGAAATTTCAGCAGAACAGCTGGCTGCCTGGAATCCGGAATATATTTTCGACGTCAGCTATGCAGAGTATGGACTGGACAGTTTTACGGAAAATGAGGCGTTAGCGGAAGTCGAGGCAGTGAAAAAGGGGCAGGTATATACATTCCCATCTACAATAGAAGCCTGGGATTATCCAACTCCATCTTCTGTATTGGGAGTTCTGTGGCTGACCAATGTCCTTCATCCAGATTTGTATTCTACAGAAGATTATAAAAAAGAAGCCGTTGAATTTTACCAGAAATTCTTTGACATTCAGGTGTCAGATGAAGATTTGGGACTTCAGTAAAAGAGGAAAAAAATGAAACAGAAAAAGTTCTGGGTTTTGGCCGGAATCTTGCTTGGCGCCGTGATACTGTCTCTTTGCATTGGCAGATATCCTTTGACTTTACGGAATCTCTGGGATATCGTGACGGGGATTGAAAAGGGAATGGGAGAGCGGGTCTTTCTGCAGATTCGCCTGCCCAGGACTTTTTTGGTTCTGGTTTGCGGGGCAGCCTTATCGGCTTCCGGCATGGTTTACCAGCACATATTTAGAAATCCGCTGGTTTCTCCAGATGTACTGGGGGTTACCAGTGGAGCATCTGTAGGAGCGGCTATGGCCATTCTTTTAGGAGGAACGGCGGCGTTTGTGGGACTTTCGGCATTTGCAGCAGGACTTGCCGCCGCCTTTTTAACGCTGGCCTTGGCAAAGGCAGTAGGCGGACAGCCCAAGGTTTCTCTCTTGATTTCCGGTATTGTGATAGGGGCTATGGCAGAAGCGGGACTGATGCTGATTAAATACGGGGCAGATCCGACCCAGCAGCTTCCGTCTATTGATTACTGGCTGATGGGCAGTTTCCACACTGCAGGCTGGCAGGACGGAAAAATGGCTTTTCCTGTAGTTGCAGCAGGGATTCTGATTTTGTGGGTAATGCGCTGGAAGGTGGGAATCCTGGCATTAGGGGATGAGGAGGCTAAGAGTCTGGGCCTTCCTGTACAGCGAATCCGTCAAACTGCCATTGTTCTGGCCACCCTTTTGGCGGCTGTGGTAGTGTCTGTGGCAGGAACTGTGTCCTGGGTAGGACTGATTGTGCCGCACCTGATTCGTCAGATTTGGGGAGAAGATTTAAGGGAAAGCTTCCTTCCATGTATTATGGGCGGTTCCGCTTTTCTACTTGCTGCTGACCTGGTTTCCAGATCCTTGACGGAAGCAGAAATTCCCATCAGTATTTTTACATCCCTTTCCGGCGCTGTACTGCTGGCAACGCTGTTGATCTCATCGAAAAGAAAGGGGGACTGGCTGTGAGTCTGGAAGTAAAGAACCTTTCTTTGGCATTAGGGAAAAGACAGATCTTAGAACAGGTATCCTTTTTAGCAGAAGAACCTCTTACCGTAATTTTAGGAAAAAATGGAGCAGGAAAAACCACGCTGTTAAAAACCATTGCCGGATTGTATCGGATAAATGAGGGAACTATTTTTATAAATGGACATAAGATGACCGATCTTTCCGAAAGAAAACGGGCAAGATGGATTTCTTATGCGCCTCAGGATTGTCAGGCAGCAGGATGTCAGGTACTGGATTTTGTGGTAATGGGAAGAAACCCCTATTTGAAGTTCTGGCAGATGCCTGGAAAAAAGGAATATGAAGACAGCAGAGAGGCATTGAAGGAACTGGGGATCAGCCATCTGGAAAAAAGAACCATGGACGCTTTAAGCGGAGGAGAAAGAAGACTCTGTTATCTGGCCAGAGCCAGGGTGCAGGAAGCACAGTGGATGATTCTGGATGAACCGGAAAGCGGACTGGATTTTGGCAGACGCTATGAATTTTTTGAACAGTTAAAGGAATACCTGAAAAAGAATAAGAAGTATGCTATAATAAGCGTACATGACCCGATTCTGGCAGACGCCTATGGGGATAGGATTTTATTGATGGAAAAGGGTCAGATATTAGCTAGTATACACAAAAATGACAGAGATTACGAAGGACAGCTTGCCGGCGGATTAAAACGTCTGTATGGGCCAAAAGCCTGTCTGATTAAAGACGGAGACCAGAGAGCAGTTGTTTGGAGAGGAGAGAAAGATGCTGACTATTCAGAATTATGTGAAGGCAGCCAGTCTGGAAGAAGCCTATGAGCTGAATCAGAAAAAGAGCAATCGGATTATCGGCGGGATGCTTTGGCTGAAAATGAGCCATATGCGGGTTCAGACAGCCATTGATTTATCAGGACTTGGGCTTGATACTATAGAAGAGGATGACAAGGAGTTCCGTATCGGAGCTATGGTAACCCTGAGGCAGTTAGAGCTTCATAAAGGGCTGAATCAGTATACAAAAGGAAGCATGAGGGAAAGTGTACGTCACATTGTAGGAGTTCAGTTCCGCAATCTGGCTACAGCAGGCGGCAGTATTTTCGGCCGTTTTGGATTTTCGGATGTGTTAACGGAGTTTATGGCATTAGGTGCATATGTGGAGCTTTATAAAGCCGGAAGAGTCAGCTTGGAGGAGTTTACAAAAATGCCGGCTGACCGAGATGTTTTAGTGCGGCTTATTGTGCCGAAAAATATGGCGGACACGGTTTATTTGTCTATGAGAAATACCAGCACGGATTTTCCGGTGCTGACCTGTGCTGTAAGCAGAGATCAGGATGGAGCAACCAGTGCAGTGATTGGAGCAAGGCCAGGAAGAGCCGTATGGATTCCGGATTCTGAACAGATTTTACAAAACAACATTACAGAAGAAAAGGCAGAGGCTTTTGGAACTTATGCAGCAGGACAGATTGTTACCGGAAGCAATATGAGAGCCGGAGCAGAGTACCGCAGACACCTGGCAGAGGTGCTGGTTAAGAGAGCTGTTTTACAGATGGGAGGCAGACAACATGAGGATTAAGGTTTTCGTAAATGGAAAAAAAGTAGAAGAAGACGTGGCCTGCGATCTGCTGTTAATTGACTTTTTGAGAGAACACGGATACAAAAGCGTAAAACGGGGCTGTGAGACGTCTAACTGCGGCTTGTGTACTGTCATGCTGAACGGGACTCCGGTGCTTTCCTGTTCTTTGCTGGCAGTGAGAGCCGACGGCTGTCAGGTAGAGACACTGGAGGGATTAAAAGAAGAAGCAGCCGAGTTTGGCGCATTTATTGCGGATCAGGGCGCAGAGCAGTGCGGCTTCTGCAATCCTGGACTGATGATGAATGCCATTGCCCTGTTTCGGGAATATCCAGATCCGGATGAAGAAACGATTAAGGAGTATTTGGCAGGAAACCTTTGCCGCTGTTCCGGTTATGAGGGACAGCTTCGGGGAATCCAGGCATTTCTAAAATGGAAAAAGGAGGGACGGCAATGAATTTAAAAGCAGTCAATCAGCCAATTCGCAAAAAGGACGCTATAGCCCTTCTGACTGGCCAGCCGGTATATATGGATGATATGGTTCCAAAGGACTGCCTGATTGTGAAAGTCCTTCGGAGCCCTTATGCCAATGCTCTGGTAGAAGAAGTAAACTGTGCAAACGCTTTAAAAGTACCTGGAATCGAAGCTGTTTATACCTGGAAGGACGTGCCGGATAACCGCTTTACCATGGCCGGCCAGACCTATCCGGAGCCAAGCCCCTACGACCGGCTGATTTTGGACCGCCATGTGCGGTACGTAGGAGATCCGGTTGCAATCGTAGCCGGAGATACAGAAAAAGCAGTTGACCAGGCTTTAAAAATGATAAAAGTTCAGTACATGGTATTAGAGCCGGTGTTGGATTTCAGGACAGCAAAAGATAATCCGATTTTAGTTCACCCAGAGGAAAACTGGAAATCCCTGTGTCCTGTGGGAGCAGATAACAGACGGAATTTATGTGCCAGCGGCATCAGTGGAAGCGGAGATGTGGAAAAGGTGCTGTCCGAATGTGATGTGGTGGTAGATCGGACGTATCACACCAAGGCGTGCCAGCAGGCTATGATGGAAACATTCCGAACCTACTGTTCCATAGACCAGTACGGCCGTCTGAACGTGTTGAGTTCTACGCAGATCGTATTCCATGTACGCCGGATTCTTTCTAATGCGTTAGGCATTCCTAAATCTCAGATTCGGGTGGCAAAACCCAGAATCGGCGGTGGATTTGGAGCAAAGCAGACCGTAGTAGCAGAGGTTTTCCCTGCTTTTGTAACCTGGAAGACCGGAAAGCCGTCTAAGATGATTTTTTCCCGTGAAGAGAGCCAGACCGCATCCAGCCCCCGCCATGAGATGGAAATCCATGTAAGAGTAGGAGCCATGAAGGACGGACGAATCCGGGCCGTTGATTTACATACTTTGTCCAATACAGGAGCCTATGGAGAACACGGCCCGACTACGGTAGGACTGTCCGGCCATAAATCCATTCCTCTTTACGGCCAGGTAGAAGCCCACAGATTTTCTTATGACGTAGTTTATACCAATGTAATGTCGGCTGGCGCCTATCGGGGATACGGAGCGACCCAGGGCATTTTTGCCATGGAGTCGGCAGTCAATGAACTGGCGGCCAGACTGGCCATAGATCCGGTCAGACTAAGAGAAATGAATATGGTACAAGAAGGCCAGGTAATGCCTGCTTACTATAATGAGACGGCTACCAGCTGCGCGTTAAACCGCTGTATGAATCGGGCCAAGGAGATGATTGGCTGGGATGAGAAATATCCCTGCCGGGACATGGGCAATGGAAAAGTCCGCAGCGTAGGCGTTGCCATGGCCATGCAGGGATCCGGTATTTCCGGTGTAGACGTAGGTTCTGCTACCATAAAGATGAATGAAGAGGGATATTATACCCTGTCTATCGGCGCAGCAGATATGGGAACTGGCTGCGATACCATTCTGGCCCAGATGGCGGCAGAGTGTATGGAATGTTCTGTAGATAATGTTGCAGTATTAGGAGCAGATACAGATTCTTCTCCTTATGATTCCGGATCTTATGCCTCCAGTACTACCTATGTAACCGGAAAAGCAGTAGAAAAGGCCTGTCTGAAATTAAAGAATCAGATAAAGGCCATCGGCGCAGAGCTGTTGGAGTCCTCAGCAGAGGAAGTGGAATTTGACGGAGACGGAGTATTCCGCATGGCCGACGGCAAACGGGTATCCCTGCAGGAAATCGGAACTAAGGGAATGTGCGGCAATACCCAGGCCCTGACTGTAACAGAAAGCAACAGCTTCCCATATTCTCCGCCGCCATTTATGGCAGGCATGGTGGAAATCGAGCTGGATAAGGAAACCGGCCATATCGACATTCTGGATTATGTGGCGGCAGTAGACTGTGGAACGGTAGTCAATCCCAATTTAGCCAGAGTTCAGACAGAGGGTGGAATTGCTCAGGGAATTGGCATGGCTCTTTATGAGAATGTACAGTACAATGACAGAGGACATTTGTATGAAAATTCTCTGATGCAGTATAAGATTCCCACCAGGCAGGATACCGGAAAGATTCGGGTGGAATTTGAAAGCAGTTATGAGCCTTCCGGCCCATTTGGAGCAAAATCCATTGGAGAGATTGTTATCAATACGCCGGCGCCTGCCCTGGCTCATGCAGTTTACAATGCCACTGGAAAGTGGTTTCGGGAACTTCCCATTACTCCGGAAAAGATTATAATGGAAGATGCAGACGGAAATATGTAGTTATGATGAATATTATTTTACTGGCGGCTGGAAACAGCCGCCGTTTTCAGGGAAAAAATAAGCTTCTTGCCATGGCTGGGACCAGGCCTTTATTTCTGCATTGCTTTGAAGCATGGAAGGAAACGGCAGAAGCAGCGGGAGATTGTCAGATCATTGCAGTTGCCAGGGAGAAAATAATATTAGATTCAGCCAAAAGACTGGGGTTTGCAGCGGTGGAAAGTCCGGACAGCGTAAATGGGATTTCTTATTCCATAAAAGCCGGAATCCAGGAGGTGTTAAAAAATAAATCAGAAGGTTTGAAACCGGAAGACCGTCTGATTTTTTCCGTTTCCGATCAGCCGTTTTTACAGAAGGATACTTTAATCCGCTTTTTACATACAGCAAAAACAAGCCCCTATGGCTGTGTGTCCTTTCAGGGGCATATTTATAATCCGGTATCCTTTCCAGTGGAGGCAGTACCGGAGCTTCTTTCCTTAGAGGGCGATCAGGGAGGAAAAAAAGTGCTGCGGATGCATTTGGAAGAACTGACAAAAACAGAGGCCGGTTCCGAACTGGAGATCAGGGATGTGGATGTGATCAAAGATCTGGACGGCCTATAAGGAGCATGTTATAATATGAATAACCGTTTAGCCGTGCGAAGATGCAAAGCTGAATGGTTACTAATAAGATAAAAGAAGAACTACGGAGAGACAGCAATGAGCAGACGAATCATTAGTTTTGATTTAGATCAGACTCTTTTAGACCATTCCTGCTTTGCAATTCCCAGGAGCGCCCTTTATGCGCTGGACAAATTGAGAGAAGAGTTTATTATTGTTTTGGGAACCGGACGGGACATGGACAACCACTACAGCAGGCAGTTTAAGGAAATTGTTAACCCTGACGCCATTATTCATTTAAACGGCACGAAAATTACAGTAGGAGAGGAACTGGTTTTTGAGCATTTAATGGATAAAAAGCTGCTGGAGCGGATATTGTCTTATGCAGAAGCCAGTGGCTATTGCATAGGAGTTACCATAGGTGATGAAGATTATTATATGAATCCGGAGCGGGTCAGGGAACTGGATATTATACGTTGGGGAAAATGTATGAGGCATTTTTCTGATCCATGGAAGCTGATGGAACAGGATATCCACACCCTTTCTTATTTAGGAAATGAGACAGGGGCACAGGATATTGAAAAGCAGTTTCCAGAATTGAAGCTTCCCATGTTTTCCGGTAAATTAGGGGCTGACGTAGTAGAAAAAAAGGCTTCCAAAGCAGAGGGATTAAAGCGGCTCTGTAGCTATTTCGGAGTGAAAATCGAAGATGCCATTGCCATCGGAGACAGCATGAATGATTATGAAATTGTGAAAGAAGCCGGATTGGGAATTGCCATGGGAAATGCTATAGAGGAACTGAAAGCAGCGGCAGATTACGTAACTGCTGAAATTGGAGATGATGGAATTTATAAGGCATGCTGCCACTTCGGATGGATTCCGCCAATGGAATTGGACTGACAAGCCTGGAATAATACACAGAAAAGGGGAAACATGTGGCAAAACAATACGATTTGGTTATAATCGGAGCCGGACCGGCCGGATATACGGCGGCTTTGAAAGCGGCGGAATACGGTATCTCAACCGTGGTAATTGAGGAAAAAAAGCTGGGAGGAAATTGTGTCAACCGAGGATGTATTCCGACGAAGGCGCTTCTTTACGCATCCGGTCGTTTCAGGCAGATGCAGCAGTGTGATGAATTTGGAGTATCGGCAGATTTTATTTCCTTTGATTTTAAGAAAATGCAGCAATATAAAAAGCGGTCGGTGCAGACGTATCGGGATGAGATTAAAAGACTGTTTGAAGAAAAAAGGATTGATTATATCGAAGGAAAGGCCATTCTTCGCCGCGGTAAAACTGTAGAAGTTTGTAATTCTGAGGGACGGGAATATTACCAGGGCAAAAATATTATCATAGCTACAGGTGCTATGGCAGATGTGCCTTCGATTCCTGGAGTAAATCTTACGGGAGTATATACCAGCAGCCGTCTTTTGGCTGCAGATACATGGAATTTTGACCGACTGACGATCATTGGCGGCGGCGTAATCGGCGTGGAGTTTGCCACGATTTTTAATTCCCTGTGTTCCAAGGTTACCATTATTGAAAAGGGCCCTCACTTGTTAGGTCCTATGGATGAAGTCGTGTCGAAGGCGCTGGAAAAGGCCCTGACTGATAGAGGGATTACGGTTTACTGCAATGCCCAGGTAAGCCGGATTGAGGAAAAAGATGGGCTTTGTTGTCAGGTTGAAAAGAAAGATGGGGAGCAGTTTTCCATAAAGGCAGGCCAGATTTTAATTGCCACAGGGCGTAAGCCCAATATAGACGGGCTGTTTGGTTCAGATATTTCTTTAGAAATGAATCAGGGAAAGATTGCGGTAAATTCAGAATTTATGACCAGTGAGCCAGGAATTTATGCAGTAGGAGATGTGATTTCAGGGATTCAGCTGGCTCATGTGGCAGCGGCAGAAGCCACCTATGTGGTGGAAAAGATCGCAGGGAAACCACATGGTTTTAAGCTGGAAGTGGTTCCGGCAGGAATGTATGTCAGCCTTCCCATTGTTCCCAACTGCATTTATACCCAGCCGGAGATTGCAACGGTGGGAATTACAGAAGAAACAGCCAAGGCCAGCGGCATGAAGGTTCGCTGCGGCCGCTATTCCATGACAGAAAACGGCAAGTCGATAATTGCTAAGGAAGAGGGCTTTATACGCTTGGTGTTTGAAGCTTATTCCAACACCATTGTAGGAGCCCAGATTGTGTGCCCAAGGGCAACGGATATGATAGGAGAGCTGGCGACGGCGATTGCCAACGGCCTGACAGCTTCCCAGCTTTCCATGGCAATGAGGGCACATCCTACTTACAGTGAAGGAATCTCGGCGGCTATTGCAGACGCAATGCGTCAGGAACAGAAGCCGGATTTATTATAAAATTGGTAACTGTTCAGGACGGGGCATCTTCTTGTCCGGCTTTGCCGAACAAGAAGC
>CALHQJ010000092.1 GCA_938036545.1 uncultured Clostridium sp.
GCTATTGACTATCTGGTAAAGTTAAACTTAAAACCGGAGGAATTAATCGAAACCCTGGAGCGGGCAAAAAAAAGCTGTGACCTGATGGCGAAAAGCCGCAATCTGGCCGGAGCAATTTCTTCCAGCGCCTCTGCTAACGATCATGTGCGAACCTATTTAAACCAGATTCTGTTAGCAAAAAATCCGTCTGAGGAACTTTCCGCCCCCAATCACGGCGGCGACTGGAGCCAGCCCTTTCTGCTGTTATTTTCTCTCTGTCCAAACCATATCCGGTTTCAGGCAGATGAAGACGCCTATGATTTCCGTTCCCTGACGGGCCAGCTGTTTGATATTATGGTAAAAATATCAGATCGGTACTTTGCCCATTCCCTGTACTTTGAATACGACGGCAAACATACTTACCTCCTTGCCGCTTCCTTAAAAGCCAACGACAATTTCCAGCTGATTCTGACAGAATTCTGCAATCGGGTCACAACAGCCCTGACCACTTATTTTGAATTAAACGCAGTCTACGGAGCCAGTACATTAAAAGATTCTCTGGCGGAAATGCCGGATGCCCTGTCAGAAGCTTTAACCTCTCTGGAATATTATTACTATAACTCTTCCAGCCCTCTGGTTTTTTATACAGGACAGACCTTCCACCAAAGCGCTGCCAGACACTTTAATATTAATATTTTCAAAAAAGACCTTTCTGCTTCCATTCAGCAAAATGACAGCAGCCGTCTGAGAGAGGTCTTCCATCAGATCCTGGATCTGTTTTCTACCTGCCAGCCAGGAAAAGAACAGGCTACTAGTGCGTGTATCAATATATATACGTATCTCTACTCCTTTTTTGAGATTGACCAGGAAGATTTCCAGGAAATTTTCCCATATACCATTAACATTGCGGAACAGCTGGGACATTTTAACAGTCTCTCCGATATTCTCACCTGGCTGGAAAGCTTTTGCGACAAGCTGTGTACCTTACTGTCTGAACGCCGCGGAACCCGTTCCGATACCTTGGTGGAACAGGCCAGGGCTTATATCAATTCCCATTACTCAGAAAAGCTGGCTCTGGCTGATGTGGCAGAATACTTAAATATCAGCTCCGGCCACTTAAGCAATACCTTTAAAAAGTTTACCGGCGTTACCATTTCCGATTATATCGCCGCAGTTAAAATTGAACATGCAAAGGAATTAATTGATACCCACAAGTACCTGATGTATGAGATTTCCGATATGCTGGGTTTTGAAAATCCTTACTACTTCAGCAAGGTATTTAAAAAAGTCACGGGAATTGCTCCCAGAGAATATGAAAATATGAAAAAAGTCTTTTAAGAAACACCAAGAGATCGGGATGTTCTTTCTTCTCCCGATCTCTTTTTTCATTCCGGTAATTTAGTTTTCTTTCTGAACTTCCCGTTCCAAATCTGCCTCTACTGCAGGCGGCATGGTTCCTTTCAGGAAATATCCTTCTACGGTTCTCTCTCCGTTGTCCTGGTTCAGAGTAATGCTGACTTGGATTGGATCCTCGATTAACGAGTAGACATTCATACCGTTATAGTCATCTATTGTTACGGCTTCTAAAATCTGTCGGATACTCTCTTCCTCCTGATAAGTACGGGTGACTCCCTGCCAGCGATACTCTTCCTCTTCTCTGTATGCCGGATCTCCCTCTATCAGCTGCCTGCTTATAAGAATGCTTTGTACGTCCAGCTTTTCCCATATACGTTCCGGCTCAATCCCTTCCTCTTTTAACAGCTCCAATGTTCTGTCAAAAGACGGATAGATGGGATAATATCCTACGTAGTCATTCCACCAGTCTGTGGCATCAGTCCGGCTACGCCTGGCTGCTTCTGACATCTTTGTTACTTCCCTGGACAGGACCGCTTCCGCTTCATCTAAAAATCGCAGTTCTCCTATTGGGTTTTCCGTCTTTCTGGTATTCAAATCCAGTTCTGCAAAATCCTGCTGGTAGGCTGCCAGCAATTGCTCCGCTGCTGCCTTGTCTGAGATAGACGCTTCTTCTAACACATCTCCGCTTCCGGTAACACGGTACTGAACCAGTGTGATATCTTTTGGATTTTTGGATAAAACCGGATACCTTCCTTTTTGGTAATTAACATCAGCGCTGACAGCGCAGGCCGCTTCCCAGGTCTCTGACAATGGCATGGAGTAATACCGCTGTACTTTACGGCCATTTTTTAAGGTGTATTGAATCCTGACGTCTGTCCAGTACAGCCCCTCGCTTCTCTCGTCTTCGTCGGAAACCTTTTCTGCCAATGCATACTCAATCCCTTTTTTTGCAACGGCAAGCACCGGATCGATATTGGTAACCGCCATATTTTCAAATATATATTTAGTTGAACCGGTTTCCTCTAAAACCGGCGCTCCATCTTCTCCTGTCATCTCCACCTCTGCATACTGCTGCCAGTGTTCATTATCAAACTGAATGGCCGCTTCTGCTACCTGCTCTTTTTTCGGCAAATAGGTGTCGTATCCCAGCCAGTCATTCTTAAAGCAAAACAGGATTGACAGTCCTAAGGCTACGCAGACGCCCATCTGTATTTTATGGTCAAACAATCTGCGGAAATCAAAGTTATAAATAATTTCAATCACAGCATGGCACAGCACTCCGCCAACTGCTCCTCCAAATACTGCCCAGCCTGTGCTGGAATGGAGCATCCAGAAAAATAACGCTCCAGATACAGAAAACAGCACCGTCAGGCTAATGCGGATAATAGGCTTGCTGACTGCAAAGGCCATGGCTTTTCCTGCTGCCTCGGAGGGACGTTTTTTGTAAAGAATTACGCACAGTACAATCAGCAGAACGGCTGCAAGGGCACACAGTCCCAAAAATCCCTGGTAACTGCTTAATCGAGAAGCAGCTTCCCACTGCCGAGGACCTCCGGAAGCCAGGACGTAGCTGATAATCGGAGAAATTTTCACAATTTCTATGGCCACACTTGGGCCTATCTGAATGTACGTCTCAAACCAATTATTAAAATACAGTTCTATCATAGCGCCCAGCCATGGAAAGTAGAAGAAAAACACGGCGCTTCCCATCAGCCCTACGATTAGATTGCCGGTCATAATCATTGCAAGGGACACGGTACTGTATATCAGCAGGAAAAACAGCATATGAAACAGCCATCCCATTACTGCAGTCCCAATCAGTCCGCCAACAGGCACTCCGTAAGCTGCTGCCACAAACAAGGCAATTCCCAGGCACACTGCGTAAATCACTGCCGGAGTCAGCAGCCCCATGGTAAAAGCTGCTGCAAAAAGCACTTCTCTTTTTACGGGAATGCTGTGGTAAAAATCCACTTTCCGCTTATTGTGAAGATAGGCAAAGCTGGAAGCGCCGCAGACTACAGCCAGTATAATCACCATAAATATCATCGCGCCGTTCTGGTATGTTCCAAACAGTCTCTCGGCTACTTCCAACAGCGCTTCTTCTTCTGGCTTTGAAAATCCTCCATACTGCCAGGCTCTCGCATACTGCTCTTTTACATTGCTTAACCCCAATGCCAGATTAACCGGTATTCCAAAGAAAAAGGTCAAAAACGCCAAAGCTGCAAGCCAGACTCTCCTCTTTAAGTCTTCTTTTGCCAATTTAAAGAATAAGCTTCTTGATGTCATAACCTGCCACCTCCGTTTCACTGATAAAGATTTCTTCTAATGACAATGGAATCAATTCAAAAAATACCGGTTCACAGGCTGCCAGCCTGTCTTCTATCTCCTGCCTGTTTCCCCGAACTGTCAGGGTAGATAAACTGCCCCGCTTTTCAATCTTTACAACCTCTAACCCTTTTATGTTCTCCGGTTCCATGCCCGGCTTTAGCACACACTGAACCTTGTGAATATTCAGCTTCATATCGTCCAGGTCCTTGGAAAGCAGAATACCTCCCTTGTGAAGCAGTCCTACGTGATCGCAGATGTCTTCTAATTCCCGAAGATTGTGGGAAGCGATAATAGGAGTCAGATTCCGTTCCTCCATATCGCTTGCAAAAATACTCTTAACAGTCTGGCGCATCACCGGATCCAGGCCGTCAAAGGTCTCGTCGCAAAAAAGATAATCTGTATTGGCGCATACGCCGCAGATTACAGAAACCTGTTTTTTCATGCCCTTGGAAAAGGTGTTGATTTTCCGCTTTTCATCCAGTTCAAAATTTTTCATCAGCTTATGAAATCGTTCTTTATCAAAGCGTTCATAGACAATGCTGTAGTAATCTCTCATCTCTGCCGGGGTGGAATTGCTAAAAAAATACTGTTCATCGGAAATATAGAAAAACCGTTTCTTTGCCTTTACATTTTCAAATACTTCCTCTCCATCTATGGAAATACTTCCCTCATCCGGCTTTAATACGCCGCTGGCCATCCGCAGAAAGGTGCTTTTGCCTGCTCCATTGGTTCCAATGAGGCCAAACACATTTCCATCCCGAATAGTGGCGTTAATATGATCAACCGCTACAATATCATCAAAGCGCTTTGTCACATTTACCGCATTAATCATGCTCATTCCCTCCTGTATCCATCTGTTTTAACGGCATCTGCCCTGCGTCTGTACCCGTGCTTCCGGCTTCCCTGCTTTCTTCCCTTACAGCAGCATGGATTTCCTCCTTTACTTCAGTGTGGATTCCCTCCTTTGCAGCTTCCAGGATTTCCTCCTCTGCCAGTCCCAGACGGGCCGCCTCTCTGGCAGCTTCCGCCACCTTTCCCCTGGCTTCTTTTTGCCGGAATTCCTTCATTTTGGAAGTATCTGTTACAAAGCTGCCTTTTCCTTTTACCGAATAAATATATCCCTGTCTCTCCAGCTCTGCATATGCTCTCTGAATGGTATTGGGATTAATGGACAGGGCCACTGCCATACTCCGGACAGAGGGGAGCTGACTGTTTTCCTCCAATACTCCCAGCATCATCATAGAGGCCAGCTTCTCCGTCACCTGTTCATAAATAGGACGCCGGTCTTTGTAATCCAACTCGATCAGCATCTGATGCCTCCTTTCCAGTCTGACAGACAGTGTATCTTTATCTGTATCAACTGTATTATTTATATTAATACAGTACCATAAGTTGGAAAAGATGTAAATAGGAGGTTTCTTACGATTTTGTGAAGAAGAATGAATCTGAATACAAAAAGGAGCCGCTGCTCCATAGATGATTATTGTTTCTCTGCACAGAAAGTCAAAAAGGCGAGAACCCAAGTGGGTTCCCGCCTCTCTATCTTGATCATCTGTAGGAATCAGATATTCAATTAGTTATTGCCATACAGGGTAACCAGCTTCTGCAGGTACTCGTATCTTTCCTTAGCGAATGCTTCGTTCTTAGCGAACAGATCTTCTGCTCTTGCAGGATTCTTTAAGCCTAAGGACAGGTAACGAACCTCACCCTTTAAGAAGTCCTGATATCCTTCCATCTTCGGAGCCTTGCTGTCTAAGGAGAACTTGTTCTCTGCAGCAGGGTTGAAGCGGAACAGATGCCAGTAGCCGCACTCAACAGCTAACTTCTCTTCGGTCTGAGCCTTTGCCATACCCTTCTTGATACCATGGTTGATACATGGAGCGTAAGCAATGATTAAGGATGGTCCTGGATAAGCCTCTGCCTCTGCAATTGCCTTTACAGTCTGTGCATAGTCAGCACCCATGGAAATTTGTGCTACGTATACATAACCATAGCTCATTGCGATGGAAGCTAAGTCTTTCTTCTTAACATCCTTACCACCTGCAGCAAACTGTGCTACAGCGCCAACAGGGGTAGCCTTGGAAGACTGTCCGCCAGTGTTGGAGTAAACCTCAGTATCGTATACCATGATGTTGATGTCTTTGCCGGAAGCAAGTACATGGTCAACACCGCCAAAGCCGATGTCGTATGCCCATCCGTCACCACCAAAGATCCACTGGGACTTCTTAGCCAGGAAGTCTTTGTTGTTTACGATATCCTTGCAGGTTGGGCACTCGCAGCCGGTTAATGCAGCAACTAATTTATCAGTTGCAGTACCGTTGGTAGCGCCGCATGCAAAGGTATCCAGATATTCTTTACAAGCTGCCTTTACTTCGTCAGAAGCTTCAGCGCTTGCCATTACAGACTCAACCTTAGCCTTTAAGCCATCTCTGATAGCGTTCTGAGCCAGAAGCATACCATAACCGAACTCTGCGTTATCCTCGAATAAGGAGTTGGACCATGCAGGACCCTGTCCCTTAGCATTTACGGTGTAAGGAGTAGATGGTGAAGAGTTGCCCCAGATAGAGGAACATCCTGTTGCGTTTGCAATGTACATTCTGTCACCAAATAACTGGGTGATTAATTTAGCATAAGGAGTTTCGCCACAGCCTGCACAAGCGCCGGAGAACTCAAGTAATGGCTGCTTAAACTGGCTGCCCTTTACAGTGGTCTCTTTAAACTTAGCCAGAACCTCTTCCTTAACTGGCAGAGACTGTCCATATGCGAAAATTGGCTGCTCGCCTAAGCTGCCTTCTAATGGCTCCATGGTCAGAGCCTTGTTGCCCTTCATACCAGGACATACGTTTGCACAGGAACCGCATCCGGTACAGTCAAGAGCGGAAACAGTCATAGCAAACTTCATGCCAGGCATACCGGTCATATCTTTCATCTTCATGCCAGCCGGTGCATTTGCAGCTTCCTCAGCAGTCATAGCTACTGGACGGATTACTGCATGTGGGCAGACATAAGAACAGAAGTTACACTGGATACAGTT
>CALHQJ010000093.1 GCA_938036545.1 uncultured Clostridium sp.
TAAGTAAAAGCTGACTCTGGCTACTCCGTCATCCGGCCCTAAATCCGGAAGAATATCAATAAACATTCCTTTAGTTTCTTTTTCTGTCAGAGGAATCTTGTCTTCAATCTCGATTCCCTCAATGCCTATTTCGTCAAACATGCTGCTGACCAAATCTACCGCTTCCGTGGTAGTTGTTAACGTAAATTTTTTCCACTTCATGGGGCTTCTCCTATTCCTCTGGGGCTTTTTCTCCTAATTGTGCACTTTTCATCATAACATATTTTCTTTTTACTGACAAGGGCGGAAAAAGCCGTTTACCATTACGAAATTTTTTATTTTAATGCAATAAAACAGCTTTCTAATGCATTAACTTACTGAACGGATGAAAATTCTTCTGGAACAGAGGTATTTTGGGAAAGGCAAATCAAGACGAAATTCCTTGATGCATTACACATTCCATCACACCGCCTGACCATCCTGCTTCTGACAGGGGATTTTCACTTTTACAAACCGGATTTGTAATCCAGGAAAGCGGAGCGCTCCAGTTCTTTTCAGAAACGGGGCGCTCCACTTTTATTTTTCTCTGGATTCTACTTTTTTCAAAATCGTCTTAATCTCTGACACGCAGGTTAAAAAACGTTCCAGTTCGGACGGGGATAAATGGCCGAACCGCTGTTCCAGCTGCTGCCTCACATACTTCTTTTCTTTTTGAATCAGTTCTTTTCCCTTTGCAGTCAGGCGGACAAAAACCAGCTTTCGATTAGCCTCGTCATAGAAGCGTTCCACATACCCCTCTTCTACTAGCGGTGCAACAACTCTGGTAGCCTGCTCTCTGGAAGCGGCAATACTCTCCGCCACCTGTCCCATGGTCATGTCTCCCTTGCTTCCCAATGCTAAAAGGGCGTAAAACTGATGGCGGGAAAACTTGATTTCCCGATAATCCAGGGAGTAAAGCAACACCTTCTGACATGCAAAAAAGGTTTCAAATAACGCAGTAATTCCCCTGTCATTGGTCACACTGTCCATATCGTTCCTCCTATGGCTATTATAGCGAATTTCTGCCATATGTCAATGATTAATCATTGATTATGATTGACAAATATCAATTAAAGGTGATATACTGACTCCATACTTATCTTAAAGGAGGAACCTTATGGCAGATAATCGTTTATATGTTGAAGAATACGCCGCCCACCAGCTAAGAGAGTGCATCGAGCACAATAGTATCAATCCCGCTCTTTTTTCTGAGTACGGTGTGAAGCGCGGCTTAAGAGATAAAAACGGCAAAGGCGTTTTAGCCGGCCTTACCAACATTTCCTTAATCCAGTCCCGTAAAGAAGAAAACGGACAGTCTGTTCCCTGCGATGGCCGCCTGCTGTACCGCGGTTATGACATCCGTGATCTTGTAAAAGGATTTTTAGAAGCCAAGCACTTTGGTTTTGAAGAAATTACCTACCTGCTTCTCTTCGGTGTCCTTCCAACCGAGGCCCAGTTAGCGGAATTTCAGGATATCCTTACCCGCAGCAATTTTCTTCCTACCAACTTTGTCCGTGACGTCATCATGAAGGCCCCCGGCAAGGATATTATGAACTCCATGACCAAGAGCGTCCTGACCCTGGCTTCTTATGACGACAAGGTATCGGATAATTCCCTGGAAAACGTTCTCCGCCAGTGTTTAAGCTTAATTGCCACCTTCCCCAAGATGGCTGTTTATGCATACCATGCATACAACCACTATGAAAGGGACGACAGTTTATACATCCACCGTCCAGATCCCAATCTTTCCACAGCAGAAAACTTCCTGCGGCTTCTTCGTCCGGATAAATCTTATACTGCCCTGGAAGCCAACGTGCTGGATCTTGCCCTGGTTCTTCATATGGAGCATGGCGGCGGTAATAACTCCACCTTTACTACCCGTGTCGTTACCTCTTCCGGTTCTGATACATACTCGGTAATTGCTGCAGCATTATCCTCCTTAAAAGGTCCAAAGCACGGCGGCGCCAACATCAAGGTTGTGGAAATGATGTCTGATATTAAAACTCATGTAAAGGATACCTCTGATCCGGAAGAAGTCCGTAACTATCTGGAAAAGATTCTTCACAAAGAGGCCTTTGACAAAAAGGGACTTATTTACGGTATGGGCCATGCGGTTTATTCCATTTCCGATCCACGTGCCCAGATCTTTAAAGGCTTTGTAGAGAAACTGGCAAAGGAAAAAGGACGCAATGAAGATTTCGCCCTGTATTCCATGATTGAAACCATGGCGCCTCAGGTCATTGCCGGAGAACGGGCCATTTACAAGGGCGTAAGCGCCAATGTAGACTTTTACAGCGGCTTTGTTTACAGTATGTTAGACATTCCCACTGAACTGTTCACTCCAATGTTTGCCATCGCCCGTATTGTCGGCTGGAGTGCTCACCGGTTAGAAGAGTTAATTAACGTAGATAAGATTATCCGTCCTGCTTACCAGAGCCTGCTGAGTGAAGAATCCCTGCCTTACATCAAGATGGAGGATCGATAAGGTTATTACCTGAATATTTTTACGGGAGTGTATCATGTAAGATGCACTCCCGCTTTCATTAAAATTCTTCACTTAGTTTGTATCATATCCAAGTCTCTTTTTAAAATCCTGGTATCCAAAGGCAGTTAATTGCGTAAGAGTACCGTCAGCACCCATTTTGTAAATATCAGGCAGCGGCATCCCATTAAATGTATTATTCTTGCATGTTGTATAAATAGCCATGTCTCCAAACACCAAAATGTCTCCTGTCTTCAGCTGTTCATCAAAGTTATAGTCCCCAATGATATCTCCGGAAAGGCAGGTTGGACCAGCTAAACGATACGAATATTTTCCTGTGTCCGTCTGATTTTTATTTAAAACAGGCGGAGTATATGGCATTTCAATCACATCAGGCATATGACAGGCAGCGCTTGTATTGAGAATGGCAATTTTAACGCCGCCATTCTCCACAATATCCAGCACCTGGCTCACCAGATAGCCTGCATTCAGAGCAACTGCTTCACCTGGCTCCAGGTACACTTGCAAATCCCATGCTTTCTGAGCTTCCGTAATTATTCTCTCAAGCTTTTGCAAATCATATCCTTCTTTTGTGATGTGGTGGCCTCCTCCCATATTCAGCCATTTCATTCGGGGAAGAATTCCACCGAACGTTTTTGCAACTGCTCGGATGGTTATTTCCAACGCATCCGAATCCTGTTCGCAAAGTGTATGAAAATGAAGTCCGTCCAGCAATTCCAGAAGTTCCTCTGTCATTTCGCGATTCCAAATTTCCCACGTAACTCCAAGACGGCTGCCTTTTGCACAAGGATCATAGAGTTCATGTTCTTTCTGGGTAGAGCACTCCGGATTAATGCGCAGTCCCACACTTTTGCCTCGTTTTTTTGCCATTCTTCCATATTTTTCCAACTGGCTAACCGAATTAAACACAATATGATCTGCATAGTTTAACAGTTCTTCCATTTCACCATCACAGTAAGCGGCACAAAAAACGTGTACCTCTCTGTCCGGCATTTCCTCTGCTCCTAACCGTGCTTCATAAAGCCCGCTTGCCTCTGTCCCTGATAGATACTGTGACAAAAGCGGGTAAAAATCATAGTTTGAAAAAGCTTTTTGTGCCAGTAAAATTTTACATCCAGTATGCTTTATAACAGAGGATAATATTTCAGCATTTTTTATCAGCTTCTTTTCATCAATTATATAACAAGGCGTTTTTAAATTTTTCATTATTCCACCAGTTCCGGATTATGATTTTCGCTGCGCGGCAGACCATACTGATCCAATGCATCCAGAAATGGATCTGGATCGAATTCTTCTACTGTATGCACACCGGTTTTATTCCACTTACCTGTCAAAAGCATTAATGCACCGCACATGGCAGGTACTCCTGTAGTATAGCTGACTGCCTGGCTTTTTACTTCTTGATAACATTCCTGATGGTCACAGATATTATAAATATAATACGTCTTTTCTTTTCCGTCTTTCTTACCTGTAAAGATACATCCAATATTAGTCTTTCCGTGTGTACGCGGACCAAGACTTGCAGGATCTGGAAGAAGCTCTTTTAAAAATTTAATTGGCACAATCTGCTGTCCTTCAAAAGTAACCGGCACAGTGGAAAGCATACCGACATTTTCAAGACAGCGCATATGTGTCAGATAGCTTTCTCCAAATGTCATAAAGAATCGGATTCTTTTTACTTCTGGAATGTTCTGCGCCAGAGATTCCAGTTCCTCATGGTGCAAAAGATACATATCTTTTTTTCCAACGCCGTCAAACTCGTACTCACGTTTTATACTCATAGCGGGGATTTCAACCCATTTTCCTTTTTCTATATAGCTTCCCGGAGCAGAAACTTCACGTAAATTTACTTCCGGATTAAAATTCGTTGCAAATGGATACCCGTGGTCGCCGCCATTGCAGTCCAGAATATCTATCGTATCAATTGTATCGAACTCATGCTTTTTTGCATAGGCACAATATGCCTGTGTAACTCCAGGATCAAAGCCACATCCAAGGAGCGCTGTAAGCCCTGCCTGTTCAAACCTTTCACGGTACGCCCACTGCCAGCTGTAATCAAAATATGCTGAAAATCCCTGCTCTTCGCATCTCTTATTGTAAATTTTTCTCCATTCCGGATCATCTGTATCTTCAGGTTCATAGTTTGCAGTATCCATATAATTCACACCGCAGGCAAGGCAGGCATCCATAATAGCCAGATCCTGGTATGGCAGGGCAATGTTCATCACAAGATCCGGTTTATACGAATTAATCAGTTCAATCAGCTGATGCACATCATCTGCATCCACCTGAGCGGTTGTAATTACAGTACCAGTCTGACCTTTTAATTCTGCTGCAAGTGCATCGCACTTAGATTTTGTACGGCTTGCAATACAAATTTCCGTAAAAACTTCATCCACCTGACAGCACTTTCTAATAGCTACACTGGCAACTCCGCCACATCCAATTACTAAAACTCTACTCATTTTTTATCCTCCTTTTACTTATAAAATGCCAGAAGCATTTCTCTGACAAGTTTACATGCTGTCGCCGTAGAAGCTCCGCTTATGTCCAGCATAGGCGCCAGCTCATTTATATCGCATCCTACAATATTGGCTTTTGATGCACAAATAACTGCTTTCAGCAGTTCCATAAAACTTACTCCTCCCGCTTCGGGAGTTCCTGTTCCACAAAAAACTGAAGGATCCAGACAATCCAAATCGACCGTAATATAGACTGGAGTCCTTTCTTTCAAAAGTTTTTCTACCAGAACATCCAATCCATAAAAATCAAATCTTCGCATATTTGTATGAGCTTTCGCAAAATCAAATTCTGCCTTTTCACCACTTCTGATGCAAAACTGATGAATCCTTCCATCTCCTACCAGCTCATAACAGCGCCGCATAACACAGGCATGACTGAGTTGGGCTCCAAGATAATGATCCCGAAGATCTGCATGGGCATCGAAATGAATAATATTAAGGTCAGGATACTGTTCAAAAACAGCGTTTACAGCCCCAAGAGTTACCAGATGTTCGCCTCCAATCAAAAATGGAATTTTTCCATCCTGCAAAATCTGTTTTGTCTTCATCTCGATATCATAGAGTGCCGCTTCTGCAGATCCAAAACAAAGTTCTAAATCACCACCATCGAAAATACAAACATCTTCCAGATCTTTATCCTGATAAGGGCTGTATGTTTCAATACCAAAACTTTCATGACGGATAGCAGAAGAACCGAATCTTGCTCCAGGACGAAAACTTGTCGTTGAGTCAAATGGAGCACCAAACATCACTATTCTGGCATCCGTATATTCGCTGTCGCATCCAATAAATGTTTCTATATTTTTCTTCAAGTTTCTACCTCCTCCAGCATCCTTTCCAAATATGCCGGTAAATAAAAGGCACCAACGTGCAGCTTTGTTGTATAGTATTTTGTATTTAAATGCAGCTTTTTCCACCTTTCTTCATCAAAATCTTCAATCGGATGATACTTTTTACTTGCAAATCCAAACAGCCAATATCCTGCCGCATATGTTGGAATGTGGGCCTGATATACACGGCTGATGGGAAATGTGTTGACAATTCTTTTGTGGCTTCTTTGCATAACTTCTGCATCATGCTTGTAAAACGGACTTCCCTGTTGATTTACCATGATTCCGTCTTCCCGCAAGGCATTATAACAAATCCCATAAAATTCTCTCGTAAAATATCCTTCTGATGGACCAAACGGATCATTGGAATCTACTATAATCAGGTCGTATTTATCCTGGCATCGTCTGATAAAACGCAATGCGTTATCAAAATAGATGTGTACTCTGCTGTCATCCAATTTACAGGCATTTTCCGGCAAAAAGGTACGGCAGGCTTTTATCACTTCTCCATCCATTTCTACAAGATCGATACGCCTGACACTATCATATCTTGTCAGTTCTTTCACCACTCCGCCATCACCTGCACCAATTACAAGAATGTCCTGTGCTTTTTTATGAACGGCCATCGGAACATGGGTAATCATTTCATCATAAATGAATTCATCTCGTTCCGTAAGCATCACATTTCCATCAAGTGACAATACTCGGCCAAATTCAGGAGTATCAAAAATGTCAATCTGCTGATATTCGCTTTTAAATGAATATAAGTGCCGGTTCACCCTTAAGCTGTGCTTCACATCAGCTGTATGACTTTCACTGAACCATAAATCCATCAGACCGTCCTCCCTTCGTTTAAAATATTAATGTATTCGATGTCCGGATCTTCAGGTCCGGTCATTGAACATCCTTTTTCTTTTGCATACATAATGTAATCAAGTATTTCTTTTGTAATGCGTTCGCCAGGGGCAAGTATAGGAATACCAGGAGGATAGCACATCACAAATTCACTGCATACAAATCCTTCGCTTTCCTTTAAAGGAATACTTCTCTTCTCCGCATAAAAGGCTTTTTGGGGACTGTATACAACTTCCGGATCGATGTATTCCTGACTCAGGAGCCCACCAGGATCTTTCATGTATCTTCTTCGTATTTCTGCCAAAGCGCTCACAAGTCTTTCCAGCTCCTGCATTCTGTCACCAATGGAAAGATAAGCCAAAATATTGCCAATATCTCCAAATTCAATTTGAATATCATACTCATCACGAAGAATATCATAGACTTCAATCCCTGCAAGGCCGATATCTCTCGTATGTATACTTAGCTTTGTCGGATCAAAATCAAACACAGAATCCTGATTAGCCAGTTCCTTGCCATAAGCATAATATCCGCCAATTGCATTGATTTCTTCCCTTGCATACTCTGCCATTTCAACTACTTTGCGAAATACGCTCTTCCCGCGTAACGCAAGATTTCTGCGGCTAATGTCAAGACTTGACATCAGCAGATAACTTCCCGAAGTAGTTTGTGTTAGATTGATAATCTGACGGACATGACCCGCATTTACATTTTTTCCAATCAAAAGAAGACTTGACTGTGTCAGACTCCCTCCGCTCTTATGCATAGATACTGCTGCCATATCTGCGCCTGCTTCCATAGCAGAAACTGGCATATTTTCTCCAAAGTAAAAGTGTGTCCCGTGAGCTTCGTCCGCAAGGCACATCATTCCTGCCTTGTGAGCCATGTTTACGATCGCACGAAGGTCACTGCAAATCCCATAATATGTCGGATTATTGACCAGAACTGCAACTGCATCTGGATTTTCCACAATTGCTTTTTGGACCTTCTCACGACTCATACCAAGAGAAATCCCCAGTCTTTTGTTCACTTCGGGATTTACATAAACAGGAATCGCACCACAAAGCACCAGAGCATTGATTACGCTTCTATGAACATTTCTTGGCAAAATAATTTTATCTCCTGGTTTGCAGCAAGAAAGTACCATACTTTGAACTGAACTCGTTGTTCCTCCTACCATCAAAAAGGCATGTTCCGCACCAAACGCATCTGCTGCAAGCAATTCTGCTTCATGAATAACAGACACAGGATGGCAAAGGTTATCCAATGGTTTCATACTGTTGACATCAATGCTGACACACTGCTCACCAAGAAATGCCGTAAGTTCCGGATTGCCTTTTCCATGTTTGTGCCCAGGCACATCAAAGGGAACCACTCTCATTTCCCGAAATTTCTCCAGGGCCTCATAAATCGGTGCCTGGGATTGGTTCAAAAAGTCTTTTTTCATACTTCACCTCAAAACAAAAAAACGCAAGCTGTTATTACACAACTTGCGTTTTATATCAAATATATTCTGTCAAATATCAAACTATACCAACAGTGTTCAGAAAACACTGTTCTTTTATGTATAGGTTTCCTTAGCAAAGACAAAATTATACAATATCCGGCATACAGAGTCTATATAGCAATACTACTTTTACTACTCTTATTGACCATTTCACAAGTCTGCGCAACAACGCATTTCGGTTATAAAGTAACCAACTTATAAAACTGAGCTTTTAACTCAATCAATAAAGCGGCAAGCCGCTAATCGGCAGTGGACCTGGCTGTCCGTATGGCCTTAACTCCCTATTGGAGTGGTCCTGTAAAAATCGCTTTAGACTCTGATGATGTATCATCTTGTCTTAATAATACTGCTGCAGCAATTCTGATAAGCTGCAATGCACATATTATATACATAAAAAGGCATATTCGTCAATATTTTTTTACTAAATTTCTTCCATTTCTAATATCTCATGCTGAGTATCGTACTCTTCGCCTCTTAAACTTCTGTCCTCATATTCTGCTTCTCCCACCTGATTGTCATAAGGATCGTTGCGGTTCCATGTCATAGGCGGATAGAATGGATGCTGGAACTGGGATGCAGCTGGCATCCTGTAGGGATCCAGGTTGCCAAAATAAAAGCTTCGTCTTTCTTCATCTCCATCCCGATAAGCAGAACCGCCAAAAGATACGTCTGCAAACATCCAGCCATAAGGAGCCACGTAAAACTGAGCCCAGTCATGGCTTCCAGCAGAATTTGGAGGCGTATAAAGTCCTGACTGCCATCTGGCAGGAACTCCGGCTATCCGGCACATGGTAATAAACAGAAGCGCCTGAAATCCGCAGTCTCCTTTCCAGCCGGTTGCCACATAGTCCGGAATCTGAGGAATGGTAATATAAGTACGAACAAAGGAGTACATAATGTGACTGGTTAAATAATTATAAATCTTTCTGGCCTTTTTCAACGGATTAGTTTCGTCTCCCACTACTTCGGCCGCGATCTCTCTTAAATACGGAGTAAATTGGATATGGGGAAGCTGCTCTCCCAGATACATAGACGGCTGGCCGTCCAGTACCTCCTCCTCCTTTGGTTCTACATATCTCATATGGTTTTCATAAGAAAACTCGATAGAATACGTCTGTCCGGTATGGTGTACCGTATGGAAGCAGACCGTTCTCTGGGGATAGTCCGGTGCAGAAACCGTATATTCTCCTGGCTCTGCCTCACGTTTCACGCCCTCTGTTTCAATGGTAACGGACAGCAGTTTGAAATTTTTTACCTGGGCGTATTCCACCGGAATCGGAAGATAAACCCGAATCTCTGCACCATCCCGTTCTGCTTCTTTTTCAAGCCGTAAAGTGCTCTTCATATGATAGCGGCAGGCCATGCCGCCTTTGGTTTTCATGGTTTTTATAGCCCGGTTTAAAATCCGGACTCTTTCTGGAGAAGGGCCTTCTGATGTATCTTTCAGCCGATCGCAGATCCACTTTCTGGTTTTTACTAAATTACTGAAAAAGTTATCTTTAAAATGGATCTGTCCTTTTATATAAATCCACTCTGCTGCATTTTCTTCCCACAGACCGGTCAGCTCTTCTTCTTTAAAATCTGTCAGTTTTTCCTGAAGAAGCGAAAGAGCTTCCTCCCAGGTATAAGGATACTGGCTGGGAATCCGTGATAAAATCTCCTTCTCATAGCGCAGACGCTTCTTTAACGCCTCCGGAATGTCTGTCTGCAGACGCAGATCAATCATTCTGGCTGCCTGTTCAAAATCCCCATACCATTTTACCTTTTCAATATCTTCCGGCAGTGGAATGTGAAGATACTCTACATCAGAATACATAATACCCTCCTGTTTTTCTTCTGTTAGTCCTCTTTATTGAAAAAATCCTTAAAACTCTTTTTCTTGTGACCTTCTGCCTGAGGCGCTACTCCCCTCATCTCTTCGTCATAACGGCGCAGAGCTTCTTTTTGGGCTTCGGTCATACGCTCCGGAACCTGAACTACCAGAGTAACGTAGTGATCGCCGCGGACATTGCGGTTTCTTAAAGAAGGAACGCCTTTTCCCTTTAACCTTACCTTGGTATCGGTCTGGGTTCCCGCCTTTACCTCGTATTCTACTTCGCCGTCTACGGTCTTAATACGGATTGGGCCGCCTAATGCCGCTGTTGCAAAGGAAATATATACGGTAGAGAAAATACTGGTATCCTGACGTTTTAAAAACGGATGGCTGGAAACTACTGCCTCTACCAGCAAATCGCCTCTCTCACCGCCGTTTGTGCCTGGCTCGCCGGCGCCTGCCAGACGAACGCTCTGGCCATTATCAATACCAGCCGGAATGTTTACTTTAAATTTTTTGCGGATGGTCTTATAACCGCTTCCATAACATTTCGGACATTTTTCTTTAATGACCTTGCCAGTACCGTTACAGTCCGGACAAGTCTGCACATTCTGAACCTGGCCAAAGAAAGACTGCTGGGTATACATAATTTTACCCTTGCCGTTACACTTGGAACAGGTTACCGGAGATGTACCTGGCTTTGCTCCTGTGCCGTGGCAGTCTGAGCACTCTTCCTTGTAATTGATCTCAATTTCCTTCTCGCATCCGAAAACTGCCTCTTCAAAGGTAATGCGAACTGCTGTCCTCACATTGGCTCCCCGCATAGGGCCATTGCTGCGCCCTCTGGAGGAACGGCCGCCGCCGAAAATATCGCCGAAAATGTCGCCGAAAATATCGCCCATATCTCCGGAAAAATCAAAACCGCCAAAGCCGCCTGCTCCTGCGCCTCCACTGCCGTCAAAGGCGGCGTGGCCAAACTGATCGTACTGCTGGCGCTTCTGCGGATCACTTAATACGCTGTACGCTTCTGATGCTTCCTTAAACTTCTGCTCGGCCTCTTTATCCCCGGGATTTGCATCCGGATGGTATTTTTTGGCCAGAATCCGGTATGCTTTTTTGATGGCTGCGTCATCGGCATCTCTGGCCACGCCCAGCACTTCGTAATAATCCCTTTTACTCTCTGCCATGTCTTTCCCTCTCAATGTATCGGAATAATGCCCGAAAGGGGTTAGGCCCATAATGTGCCTAATCCCCATTCAAAGCGCTTATAAAATCTTGTTATACTTATACGTTTTTAAAGTTTACACTTCTTTAAAGTCGCCGTCAACTACATCATCTCCGTAAGGCTGGCTTCCTGCCTGGCCTGCACCAGCATTTGTCTCTGGTCCAGGACCTGCCTGGCCTGCTGCCTGTGCCTGCTCATAAACCTTGGCAAACAGCTTCTGAGCGCTGTTCATCAGCTTCTCTTTGCCTGCCTTGATGTCCTCTACCTGAGCGTCGGTCATCTGGTCAACTGGAGCACGGTTAATAGCTTCCTTCAAAGCATTTAAGTCTGCTTCTACTTCGGACTTATCGTTAGCGTCTAACTTATCGCCTACCTCTTCTAATGCTTTCTCTGTCTGGAATACCATAGAATCTGCATCATTTCTGGTATCAATTGCTTCTTTTCTCTTCTTATCCTGTGCTTCAAACTCTGCTGCTTCCTTTACTGCCTTTTCAATATCGGAATCAGACATGTTGGAACCGGAAGTAATGGTAATGTGCTGTTCTTTTCCAGTACCTAAGTCCTTAGCAGATACGTTTACAATACCGTTGGCGTCAATGTCAAAGGTAACTTCAATCTGCGGAACGCCTCTTCTTGCTGGTGGGATTCCATCCAGACGGAACTGTCCAAGAGTCTTGTTGTCTCTTGCGAACTGTCTCTCACCCTGTACTACATGGATGTCTACAGCAGTCTGGTTATCTGCTGCGGTGGAGAAGATCTGGCTCTTCTTGGTAGGAATGGTGGTATTTCTTTCAATCAGTCTGGTTGCTACGCCGCCCATAGTCTCAATAGAAAGAGACAGTGGAGTAACGTCCAGCAGTAAGATGTCGCCTGCACCTGCATCACCAGCCAACTTGCCGCCCTGGATTGCAGCGCCGATTGCTACACATTCATCTGGGTTTAAGGACTTGGAAGGTTCCTGTCCGGTTAACTGTTTTACTTTTTCCTGTGCTGCCAGCATACGGGTAGAACCGCCGACTAACAGAACCTTGCCCAGTTCGGAAGCGGTAATGCCTGCATCCTTTAATGCGTTCTGTACCGGAATTGCAGTTCTCTCAATCAGATCTCTGGTCAGTTCATCAAATTTTGCTCTGGTTAAGTTCATATCCAGATGCTTTGGTCCCTCTGCAGTTGCAGTAATGAATGGAAGGTTGATGTTGGTAGTAGTTGCGGTAGATAATTCCTTCTTTGCCTTCTCAGCTGCTTCTTTCAGACGCTGCAGAGCCATCTTATCTGCGGATAAATCTACGCCTTCTGCTTTCTTGAACTCGTCAATCATCCACTGGGTAACGCGGTTGTCAAAGTCATCTCCGCCTAAACGGGTATCGCCGTTAGTAGAAAGTACCTCGATAACGCCGTCGCCGATTTCAATAATGGAAACATCAAAGGTACCGCCGCCTAAGTCGTATACCATGATCTTCTGCTCTTTTTCATTGTCCAGACCGTAAGCCAGGGCTGCTGCCGTCGGCTCGTTGATAATACGTTTTACTTCCAGGCCTGCAATCTTACCTGCATCCTTGGTTGCCTGACGCTGTGCGTCGTTAAAGTAAGCCGGAACGGTAATAACTGCCTCGGTTACTTTCTCGCCTAAATAGCTTTCTGCATCTGCCTTTAACTTCTGCAGAATCATAGCGGAAATTTCCTGTGGTGTGTATTTCTTGTCATCAATGGTAACCTTATAATCGGTACCCATATGTCTCTTAATAGAAGAGATGGTCTTGTCAGCGTTGGTAACTGCCTGACGCTTTGCCGGTTCGCCGACTAAACGCTCGCCGGTCTTTGTAAATGCTACGATAGACGGAGTTGTTCTCACGCCTTCTGCGTTAGCGATAACGGTTGGCTTGCCGCCTTCCATAACTGCCACGCAGCTATTTGTTGTACCTAAGTCGATACCAATAATCTTGCTCATAGTTTTTTCCTCCTGAAAAAATATCCTAAACTTTATTAGTTCGCAACCTGGACCATGCTGTGTCTTACCACGCTGTCCCGATACATGTAACCTTTTTGTAACTCTGCTGCAATAATATTTTCACCCAAATTCTCATCTTCAATGTGCATTACCGCATTGTGGAAGTTGGGATCAAATTCCTTTCCAAGTGCCTCTATCGGCGTTACTCCCAAGTCCTCTAAGGTCTTGATAAGCTGTTTATAAATCTTTTCCATACCGTCGGCATATGGATTGTCTTTGGCGTCTTCCGTTACGGTAGCCAGCCCTCTCTCGAAGTTATCTACTACCGGAAGAATCTTTTCAATAATATCTCTGGCTCCAATCTCATACATGGCGGATTTTTCTTTTTCTGTCCGTTTTCTGAAATTGTCAAACTCGGCCATGGAACGTTTTAGCCGGTCTGTCAGCTCTTCTATCTTCTCATCTCTGGGGTCTTTTTTCTTCTTAAAAAAGCTTTTTTTCTCAGAAGCTGTATCTTTTTCGCTGTCTGGATCTGGAGTTTCATCTATACTGTCGTGATTTTCGGTCTGTTCCTCCGGAGTGCCTTCCTGCTCTAATTCATTATCCAGCTCTTCGTTTTTTATCTCTTCACCGCTCACTTTTTCAATCACCTTTCTTCGTTTTTAAAGGTCTCGTCTAACTGGGTCATCAAATTCCGCAATGTGGTCAAAACCTTTTCATAATCCATTCGTTTGGGTCCTATAATACCAATGGTTCCCCGCAGTCCTTCTCCCAGCTCATAATTAGCTGTCACAACGCTGCAGTCCTTCATGCTCTGAACCGGCATCTCGTCGCCAATATAAACCTGAATACCAGATTCATTGGTCTGCTCACTGGAATTAACATCGTCAATCAGTTCCTTCAGGGCTTCTTTCTGCTCGAAAGCCCCCAACAGCTGGCTGGCTTTTTCTCCATCGCTTAACTCCGGATACTTGAAAATGTTGGTTGCGCCGCTGGTATAAATCTGTAAATCCTCTTCCTGGGCACGGATGGCTTCCGCCACCTCGTTTAACACCAGTTCCACTACCTGGCCTCTGGAACCTGCCTCGCCTTTCAGCTTGCTGATTACTCCCAGATTGATTTCCTCAATAGTAAGGCCATTTAAGCTGCTGTTTAACAGAATATTCAAGTTCAGCACTTCTTCATCAGTAATGGGGTCCTGAATGGAAATCATGGTGTTTTTAATAATGTTGCCCTCTATTACAACTACCACCAGAAGTTTTTTCTCATCCACCTTGGAAAGCTGGATAAATTTCAATTTGTTCTGATGGTACCTTGGGCCGCTTATCATGGCGGCATAGTTGGTATTAAGAGCCAAAACCTGGGCCATCTTCTTTAATACCAGTTCCAATCGGTCAACCCGCTGAATCATCAGCTCCTTGACCTCCGTCACCTCTGCATCCTTTTCCTGAAGAATCTGATCCACATAGAAGCGGTATCCCTGATCCGAGGGAATCCGTCCTGCGGAAGTATGGGGCTGTATGATGTAACCCATCTCTTCCAGATCAGACATTTCATTACGAATGGTTGCAGAACTGAGTTTTAAATCAGAATACTTGGAAATTGTCCTGGAGCCTACCGGTTCGCCGGTCTCCAGATAGGTTTTTATAATTGCCTTTAAAATCGTAACCTTCCGGCTGTCCAGCTCCATACGCTCACCCTTTCCTCATTTCCTTGCCTTTCGGCTTTTCTTTGTTAGCACTCGTTGATATAGAGTGCTAATACTTACATTTCATAATATATTCCTTTCCTGGAGATTTGTCAACATCTTATTTCAAAAAAATCCATAAAATCTCTAAAATAAATCAGAACGGCGGGTCCAAGAATGGAAAAAGATGTGTCAAGCTTGCTTGTAAACAGCTTTTTCCGTTCTTGGACACATCGGATGATTATCCGATGCTTCTTGGGCGGCGCAGCCGGACAAGAAGATCTGCCGTTCTGATTATACTCTTCCGGCAGGGAGGAAGGATGGAAAAGCCTATGTCAAGCTTGCTTGTAAACAGCTTTTTTCCATTCCTGGACACATCGGATGATTATCCGATGCTTCTTGACTTTTAACAATTCTGTCATATAATATTAACATACCCTTATCAATCTGTTTTCCATGAGGTAATGTTATGAAAAAACAACGAAAGATGTATCTGGCCTTATGCGCTGCTTCTGCTGCCATCTGTATCGGAAATACGGTTCCAGCCCTGGCTGCCACCTGCGGCGACGTAACCTCTGTTACTTCTGACTCTATCAGTGGATGGGTCTGGGAAGTTGGCGAGTTTGACACCGTTCTTCCTGTAGAAGTACAAATCTTAAGCGACAAGGACGGGGAACCGGTAGAGATCTTATCCGCCACGGCAGAACAATTCAGCCAGGAAGTCAGCGACGCTATCGGAGATGGCTGGCATGCTTTTACCATTCCTGTTGATTGGGACGAATTCGGAGACGGTACTTTTTTTGTCCGTGCTTATTCCGTAGCAGATGATACCAAAAATCAGTTTGGCAGCACATTCTCCTATAAATCAGGGCAAAGTCAGGGAAAGCCTGTCTCTTCTGCCTCTGATACGGTATCCGATGGGAAATCCGATTCTTCTAATAAGAAAGAACCGGATAGGAAGGAAGCTGTTTCTGATAAAACGGAAGACGACGCTTCTAATAAAGATAAGCCTTATGTAGAACTGACCGGCAGTGAAACGCTGTTGGGAGAATTTACGATTACCGGCTACTGCGGCTGCGATACCTGTTCCGGCGGACACAACCTGACCTATTCCGGCACGGTTCCCAAGGCCAACCACACATTGTCTGCTGATTTAACCCTTCTTCCCATTGGCAGCAAAGTCTGGATTGATGGTATTATCTATACCGTTGAAGACATGGGAGGCAATGTAAACGGCAATATCGTAGATATTTTCTATGATAATCACGAAGACGCCATTTCTCATGGCACTACCACATCAGAGGTATATTTAATTGAATCCTGATACTTGGCACTGGCAGCCGAAAACATATTATTCTAAATCGGGCGCTGCTGCATAGTGAATATTCACTATGCAGCAACGCCCAATTTTTGTACCTAAAGTCAGAAACCGGACTCCAAAGAATCCGAAATCCATAGTACATTTGTAACTGTTCAGGACAGTTACATTCATTTTTAAAAAAACTGTTTTCTTCCATGTACAATCCCAGAATTTCCAAATTTTTCCTTGACAAATAAAAAAATCTATGTAAAATAAGGGCTTGTGTTCATTTATTACAATTTTATTACATATAATTAAGTGTATGTTACTTATTGTTTCTGTTTTATTTCACATATTGCTTATAAATGAACTAAGAAAGAGAGGAACTGATTTTGAAGTTATTTACCAACACAAAGAACTTATTGTTAGGAGCTTTTTTCGCTGTATGTTTCACCGCAGCTTCTGCTTTTCCAGCTGCTGCCGGCAACCTTACCGGTGCGTTAGATGTCGTAAATGAGACTGCAATTTCCGGATGGGCAATCAGCGAAACAGACGCTCCTGCTGAAATTACAGTAACGATTACAGACGGAGCTGGACAGACTGTACAGACCTTAAACGGCCAGGCAGATACCCACCGCCCTGATTTATGCGCTGCCGGCAAAGGAGACGGTGAGTATGGCTTCTCCATTGAAACCGACTGGGATTCTTTAGGAGATGGTCTCTACACAGTACGGGCCTATGCAAACGGAAACGAACTTCCAGGAAGCCGCCATTATGCAAAAGGGCAGGCCGGCGGAGCTGGTCTTCACTCTTTAGGAACCTTTAAATTAACCGGCTACTGCCCCTGCTACTCCTGTTCTGAAGGATGGGGACGCAGCACTTCTACCGGAACGGTTGCAACTGCCAACCACACCATTGCCGTAGACCCAAGAGTGATTCCTTACGGCGCTAAAGTTATGATTAATGGAACGGTTTATACTGCCGAAGACAAAGGCGGCGGCGTTAAGGGAAATCACATTGACGTCTTTTATAATACACACCAGGAAACCAGAATGCAGGGCACTCAGTATCAGGAAGTATTCCTGGTGGTATAAATTCCATTACATTGTTTAAGTTTCTTCAGCCGGGACTGTCAGTCCTGGCTGATATTTTTTACCCATTTTGTGACGGGCTTTCCGGTTTTCTACCGTATCAAATATAATAGAAAAATCATAGTCGTCAGGATAAAGCTCCTCTGCCTTTACATGAAGACACAGGCGCTTTTGATTGATTTCCTTTTTTCCTTCCGGAAGCTGTACAAGGACTCTTCCGCTGGCGTCATCTGGCTTGCATACAATTCCAATTCTTTTATCAGGCAGTACCTGTACGCTGTCTCCCCGCTTAAATTTAGGCTCAAATATCTGGCTGCCCCTTTTGTCCCTGGTTTTCTGAATCCTCGGCCCCACTGCTTTCCGCCCCTTCCTATCCTGCAGTTTGCCGCAGGACATCTGGGAGCTGCCACAGGACGCATGGGGTGCGTCTGGTTGTCCATAAGCCGCATGTCTGGCATATTCCAGCATCTCCTCCGGCATTCCCAGCTTTTCCGCAATATACAGGGCGCAGCTTTCTCCTGCCTCTCCCAGCTCCATACGGTACAATGGTCTTAACGATTCCCTGTCAAATGCCATTCTTGCATTGATGACTCCTTCTGCCTGCTTTGCATAATCTTTAATCTCCGGATAATGGGTCGTTGCCAGGAACAGACAGTTTTCCAGGCGCAGGCGCTCCAGAATCGCCATGGCAATTCCCATTCCCTCTGCCGGATCGGTTCCCGATCCCAGTTCATCCATAATAACCAGGCTTTCCGGATTTACAGCTTCTAAAATACGGACAGCATTGGTAATGTGGGCGGAAAAGGTAGATAAATTCTCGGAAATGCTCTGTCCGTCTCCTATGTCGCAGAGTACCTGGCTGTGCATGGCTAAATCCGCCCTTTTACAGGGCACATGAAGGCCGCTCTGAGCCATAATGGATAACAGTCCCACTGTTTTAACCGCCACTGTTTTTCCTCCGGTATTAGGTCCTGTAATAATCACGCCCCGACAGGTTTCTCCCATGTTCAGATTCAGGGGAATGCAGTCCTCTTTCTTAATGAACGGATGGCGTCCTTCTTCTATCTCAATCCGTCTGTCCGTATTGATTTCCGGCTCTGTCCCATCCATAATCTGACTTAGCTTTCCTTTTGCAAACAGGAAATCCAGCTTTTCTATCATCCCAATATTTTGCAGCAGTACCATTTCCTGATCGGCAGCCATTCCCGACAATTCGTACAGGATTCTTCTCTCCTCATTTTCTTCTTCAATCTGAAGATAAGA
Source organism: uncultured Clostridium sp. (assembly GCA_938036545.1). GTDB lineage: Bacteria > Bacillota > Clostridia > Lachnospirales > Lachnospiraceae > UMGS1370. The sequence goes on from CALHQJ010000093.1 coordinate 18,563, forward strand.
AAGCTGGAGAGACAGTTCTCCAATTGCCGCTGGTTCCACAAAGATTGTAGTTCCTGTAGAAGACTGGCTGATTACCGTTCCCGAAAGCCTGGATTTGTATTCCTTTTTTTAACGGAATGCAGAAGCGGCCGTTTTTCATCGTTACATAGCTTTCTGACACCCAGGATTTGCAGGAGCTTAAAATGGTTTCCGATTTTTTCCCGCAGCTGTAAACACTCATCTAAGTTTTCATCATAATAAGAAATTCCTGCTTCCAGATACCTGGTCCGGTTCAAATAGATCTTTAACCGGCTGACTCCGGCCAGCATCCTTTCCAGGCTTTCTAACTCTTCTGCAGAAAGGCATTGTCCCTGAACAGCTGCCTGAATGGTTTCCCTCATTCCGGCCAGGCTCATAAGGGGCGGAAATCCGGCCTCATCCAGCAGCAGCCTGGCCTCTGTGGTTTCCCTCTCGCGGTAAGAGACCTCTGACTGGGACAAAGAAGGCCCCAGTGTTCTGCACTGTTCTTTTGCCGCCTCTGTACATGCCAGTTCTGTCAGCATTTCCCTGATTTTGTTAAATTCCAGTATTTCAAATGTTTTATCCATATTTCCTCCAATCTGTACCGGAGGCTGAAATTCCTCTCCGCCGCACGGCGTTCCTCACGGAACGTTTTTTATTGCATAGGAAGCAATTTCCTGTGCACTAAAAAAGCCTGTAAGACCCTACACAGTCTCACAGGCAAAAACAGATTCATTCCTGATATGGCGTGCCGCATCTTTTCAGCCGACAGGTACACAAATAAAACCATCCAGGCTTCCTGGATGAACTCATTTTGTTCTGTCTGCGAGTATCCTGTTATACTCTGTGAAAAGATACAATTAACATCAAGCAATTTCCTCTTTATTAAATACGTTATTTTTGCGGCCGAACCGCAATTTCGAATTACTATATCATATGGGACTCATCTTGTCAACTGTTACAGTAAAAACTCGCTCAGCACATAGTTGCTGATATCAATTCCCCAGTCTGTCAGTGCAATCCGGCTTCCTTCTTCTTTTAATAGGCCGTTTGCAATCAGCCGATCTATTCTGTCTCCATATACGCTTCGGATTTTCACCCCAAAATGAGCGGCAAAATCAATATCGGAAACACCTTTCATCATCCGAAGTCCCAAAAACATAAACTCTTCCATCTTGGATTTACGGGTCTGGGGTTCTACATTTTGATACAGCCTGATGAGACCGTCATTTAAAAAGTCCAATTCCAGATAGGTCTGCAAATCCGTTTCATTAGAAAAACGGGAACCATGAAAACAGGAAGAAGACCCCAATCCCAGTCCCAGATATTCCGTGCCGGTCCAGTAGCCTACATTGTGGCGGCATTCAAAACCAGGTTTTGCATAGTTGGAAATTTCGTAACGCTGATATCCCTGAGATTCCAGAAAATCTCTGGTAATCTTATACATCTTCCGTTCTGTCTCTTCGTCTGGAAGGGGCTTCCATAAATTATCAGCCTCAAAGCTGTCTCCAGTAAACCGGTTGAAGTCAGGGATTCCGTTTTGCGCCTCTCTCTTCTGGCAGCTTCCGCCTTGACACCCTTCGCCGTAATGATCCCAAAAAGGCGTGTTTTCTTCAATAATCAAACTATAGGCTGAAATATGCTCCGGCTTTAACATCGCCACTTTTTTTAAGGTGTTTTTCCAGGATTCCAGCGTCTGGCCTGGAAGGGCTGACATCAGGTCCACATTCACGCTCCAGAAGCCCGCCTGCCTGGCCCTCTCAAAGCTTTTTAAAAACTCTTCAAAGGTGTGGATTCTTCCCAGTGCTTTTAACTCCCGATTGTCTGCTGACTGGAGTCCCAGGCTGATTCGGTTGATTCCACATCCCCGATATACGTCCAGCTTTTGGGCATTTAACGTGCCTGGGTTGGCTTCAATGGTAATTTCCGCATCCGGCGCAATATCAAAATAGAGACGGATGGTTTCTACTACAGCACGAATCAGCCCCGCTTCCAAAATAGACGGAGTTCCTCCCCCTATAAAAATCGTGGTTACCTGATACCCTTCGCTGGTCAGGCTGGCAGCCTGGATTTCATCTAAAAGCTGTCTGATATAATCTTCCTGCACAGACGCCAGGGCCCGAAAGGATAAAAAATCGCAGTACAGGCATTTCCTGGCGCAAAATGGAATGTGCACATAAAGCTCTAATGGTTTTTTCTTATTCATCATCCAGTTTCAGTACGCTCATAAAGGCCTTTTGCGGAATTTCCACATTGCCTATCTGGCGCATTCTCTTCTTTCCTTCCTTCTGTTTCTCCAGAAGTTTTCTCTTTCGGCTGATATCGCCGCCGTAACATTTTGCCAGCACGTCTTTCCGCATTGCTTTTACAGTCTCTCTGGCAATGATTTTTCCTCCGACCGCTGCCTGAATGGGAATCTCAAACAGATGGCGCGGAATCTCTTCCTTTAGCTTTTCGCACATTTTTCTGCCTCTCTCATAAGCAGAACCGGCAAATACGATAAAGGAAAGAGCGTCTACCTCTTCTCTGTTGACCAGAATATCCAGCTTTACAAGTTCTGACTGCTCGTAGCCCTTTAAATCATAGTCAAAGGACGCATATCCCCTGGAACGGGATTTCAATGCATCAAAGAAGTCGTAAATGATTTCATTTAACGGCAAATCATACTTTAGCAGCGCTCTGGTTCCCTCAATATATTCCATCCCCAGATAAACGCCCCGGCGCTCCTGGCAAAGCTGCATAATCGCTCCTACGTATTCTGTGGTAACCATAATTTCAGCCGAAACGATGGGTTCTTCCATATATTCAATTTCTGACGGGTCCGGCAGGTTGGAAGGATTTGTCAGTTCAATCATCTCGCCGTTGGTCTTATGAACCCGATAAATAACGCCAGGCGCCGTTGTAACCAAATCCAGATTATACTCCCGTTCCAGACGTTCCTCGATAATGTCTAAATGAAGCAGTCCCAAAAATCCGCACCGGAAGCCAAATCCCAGCGCCAGTGACGTCTCCGGTTCAAAGTACAGGGAAGCGTCATTTAGCTGAAGCTTTTCCAGCGCGTCTCTTAAATCCGAATATTTGGCGCTGTCTGCCGGATACAGGCCGCAGTAAACCATTGGCGTAACCTTTTTGTAGCCTGGAAGAGGTTCTGCACATGGGTTGAATTTATCTGTAATGGTATCGCCTACCATGGTTTCTTTCAGGTTCTTAATGCTGGCAGTAATGTAACCTACCATGCCTGCTGTCAGCTCTTCACAGGGAATAAACTGACCTGCGCCGAAGTATCCTACCTCTACGACCTCTTCCTCTGCTCCTGTAGCCATCATCTTGATCGTAGTACCTTTTTTCACTGTGCCTTCTTTAATACGGCAGAATACAATGACTCCTCTGTAAGAATCGTAAATCGAGTCGAAAATCAACGCCTGCAGCGGCGCGTCTTTATCTCCTGTAGGACAGGGAATCTTTTCCACTATGGCTTCCAGAACATCTTCCACATTCAATCCTGTCTTTGCAGAAATCCTTGGAGCGTCATGGGCCTCTAAGCCAATCACATCTTCAATCTCGGCAGCCACCCGGTCTGCATCGGCGCTGGGAAGATCAATTTTATTAATAACCGGAAATACATCCAAATCATGATCCAATGCCAGATACACATTGGCCAGTGTCTGAGCCTCTATTCCCTGAGCCGCATCCACGACCAGAATTGCGCCATCGCAGGCTGCCAGACTTCTGGAAACCTCGTAATTAAAATCCACATGGCCTGGGGTATCAATCAGGTTAAAAATGTACTCTTCCCCATCCTTTGCCTTATATACGGTACGAACGGTCTGGGCTTTAATGGTAATCCCCCTCTCCCGTTCCAAATCCATATTGTCTAAAACCTGGGCCTGCATCTCCCTGCTGGTTAAAAGTCCGGTCTTTTCAATAATTCGGTCTGCCAGAGTGGATTTGCCATGGTCAATGTGGGCAATGATGCAGAAATTGCGGATTTTGCTTTGGTCTATCGTAATTGCCATATAATCGGTTCCTCTTTCTTTCTAAAAATCATCCATTGTCTTTTCTCTGAAAAATATAACATTTTTTTCTATTCCTTGCAACTGTCTGTAACAAGTTCTCTGCCTGTCTGCCAGCTATTTTTCCGTTAAAACCGCTTCCAGAATCTCCGCCAGGGGTTCCATGGCATTTCTCGCCTCTTCAAAGGTGTTGGTCTGGGCTCCCACTTCAATCAATGAAGACCTGGGCCGCAGATGCAGATTATAACGAAGACCTTTTAAATAAATCTTTCTGGTAAATCCGGGATACGCTTCTGCCGCTTTTAACTGCATCTGAAAACTAAAGGCCAGATTTTCATTTAAGTAAGGGTTGGGAAGATACTCTACCGGACCTTCCGGCGTGCGGCTGAGGCCGTTAAAAAACATAATCTGGGCCGTAGGTTTTCCATTTACTTCAGCAACCAGATGGACATTGTCTCCCACCCCGTCCCGGTGGAGATCCAGCACTACCTGAATATCTGGATTCTCCTCTAAAATCTTTGTAATTCCTTCTAAAGCATAGGTATAAGCCTTGCTTCTGTCCAATTGTCCATTTACCAAATCGTATACGCTCCGGTCATGGATTACGCCAAACCCTTTTGCCTCCAACAGTTCTGTCAGGTAATCTCCCACCTCTACTACGGTCTGATTTTCTCCTGAATCTGCATAAGCTTCCTGAGAGTGGGAATGGTAAATTAAAATCTGTGGAATACTGCCGTTTCTTTCCAGGGTCAGATCCGTTTCCAGCATGGTTTCCGCACAAATCATATCCCGTCCTGCTGTAGTTGAGGTATGGGTATTGTAAAAGGTCTTCATTAAAAAATCGTAATCCGCCAGCTGAGCCATACTGTATACCTTACCGGAATCAGAAGTTATGCCTGAAGGGATACTGTCAGTTGTTCCCATATCCTCCTGTTCATCCGCCTGTTTTTGCACTTCTGCCGGATTCTGATCCACCTGCCCGCTTTCTTCATTGCCATATTCTAAAAAATACTGGTGTTCTATATAAAAATCCCTGCTCTCTAAAAAATCCCCATAGGCCGGATCAGCCTCTGACGCAGATACCTGTCTGGGCGTTTCCGGCTCCTGATATGTATTCCATGGATTCAGCCGCTCCATGCAGGAAACCACAAACTCAAGCTTCCCCTGGCTCAGGCTCAAATCCTGTTCTGCCTGTTTTTCCGGCAGTCTTTGATTCCACAGAAATTCCACTGCCCTGCCAGCCAGGCTGCTGCTTTTTTCCAACAGGCCGAAACCCTGATTTTCCCATTTTACTCTGTATTCTGTCAGCCATTTCCTGCACTGGCGCAGGCCCAGCAGTGCCAGTGCGATACACAGCACTGCCAGCATTACCATTCGGATATATTCTGCAAGTTTTCTTTTTTCACGCATACCATCACCTGACCTCTTACCAAGGTATGCGGGGCAGGAGACAAAATGAACTGTTATTTCTGAAATTCCAGATTCGGCAAAAAGGCCTGATGAATGGCTTCTGAAATGGTAAAGCTGATCTCTTTTACCGTTTCATCAATATCCGGCGGCGTTACATACAGGAGACCAAATTCCGGCTCCAGCAGTTCCCGAATCAGCCCATACTGTTCTTCCTCCTTTAAGCCGTCCAGATAGTCTCCCATTTGTCTGGTCTGTTCTGCCGACTCCAGAGCTTTTATCATAGCCTGTACCGTATCCTGTACAATGGCTGCAGCTCCCACTACAGTCGGAACTCCAATGGCCAGCACAGGGATTCCAAGACTTTCTTTTGTCAGCCCTTTCCGATGGTTTCCCACTCCGGAGCCAGGATGGATTCCTGTATCCGTAAGCTGAATCGTAGTTCCCAGCCTGCGGACGCTTCTGGCAGCCAGCGCATCTATGGCAATCAGCAGTTCTGGCCTGGTTTCCCGTACAATCCCCTGAATAATCTCTACGGTTTCCATTCCTGTCTGTGCCATCACGCCAGGCACAACTGCGCTTAAAGAAATCAGGTTATGCTTATCTAAAAATCCCCTTCCATACTCCATATCCATATGCCTTGTCACACATAAATTTCCCAGTACCTGCGGCCCCAGAGAATCCGGCGTAACAGAAGGATTTCCCAATCCTGCTACCAGAATACGGGCAGGTTCTCTTCCCATTGCCCTTTTAACAAGAGTCCTTAACTGGCAGGACAATTCTTTGGAAACCTGTCTGTGATAGTCCTGGTCTTTTTTTGCCATCTGGCCGGCCTCCAGAGTCATATACATCCCCTTCGCTTTTCCCATGGCTTTTTCTCCCGTCTCATTTAATACTTCCACCTGGGTAATCCGGACTTGAGAGTCCTTTTTATACCATTCCTTTGCAGAAACTCCGGAAAGTTTCCCTGCCTGGTCCCCAAATGCTTCTCTTCGTTCTACTGCCAAATCTGTGCGGATTTCAAATTTCATATCTCGTTCCTTCCATTTCCCATCTCTATCTCTGATTTTTCTTTGTTTTTGTATCTATTTTTCTCAAAAAACCCGGGAATATGTATTGACAATCAAGAGGAAATTAGATAGAATATTAAAGTATGTTTACATTAAACTGTCCGTGTCCAGACTTTGATGGAAAACACAGAGAATATACATCTGAATGGAGGTGCTATCATGGCAAACATTAAATCTGCAAAGAAGAGAATTTTAGTAAACGAGACTAAGGCTGCTAGAAATAAAGCTATCAGATCCAAGGTTAAGACTATGGTTAAGAAGGTTGACGCTGCTATTGCTTCCGGTGACAAGGCTGCTGCACAGGCTGCATTATTAGTTGCAACTTCCGAAATCGACAAGGCTACCAGCAAGGGCGTATATCACAAAAATACTGCTTCCCGTAAGGTATCCCGTCTTTCCAAGTCTGTAAACGCTATGGCTTAATTATAAAGAACGAGATAAATTAAAACTCCTGTCGGATTAACCCACCGGCAGGAGTTTTTTTGTTATATGCTTCTATTTTCTTCTCCCCACACACAAAGCTTATCCAAAACCTCCACCAACGACTTTCCTCTTTCCGTAAGCGAATACTCGACCTTCGGCGGAATCTGCGGATATTCTTTCCGCACAATCAGATTATCAGCCTCCAATTCCTTTAAATTTACACTTAGCGTCTTATCCGAAACTGTTTTCAATAAGCTGGAAAAATCCGGTCTTACTGCCAGCAAGGCAGAAACTGTTGATGAACGTGTTATGCCGGATGGCAAGCTCGATATGACTCTAGTGAACGCCATTGCCTTCGACCCATATACTCATGGCTATTACAAGGTAGCAGAGCGTGTTGGCGAAGCCTTTCACAATGGACTGGTGCTAAAATCCTGTTAATAACCCATACAAATATTGTTAAGAAACCTCTCCAGGCCTTTTCTTCTCCTCCTTTTCATTTTACAATACGCTGTGTACGAATTTTAAATCATTTTACTCAGTAAGAGTTCATCAAAGGAGGACTTATATTATGGCAGTCGCAGCTATGCTTATTATGATTCTTTATGCAATTCTCGGAGGGGTTTCCACCCTTGCTATGGTAATCGGTATTCCGGCAATTATTGCCTGGAAGATTTACAGATCTCTGACCCTTCATGTTTCTCTCTATGCATAATCTTCACTCCATACCAGATGGAGGGCAAAAAACCGTAAGCTTCACCTGCTCTCCATCTGTCTGAAATTCTATGGCCCCCTGTTCAGACGTAATCCAGATCCCTGTTCCCAGCTTTTCCAACCGTTCTATGGTTTCCTCATGGGGATGGCCGTAGGAGTTCTGTTTTCCGCAGGAAATCACTGCCAGCTTTGGACGGATTGTTTCTAAAAATGCCTGACAGGTACTTTCTCTGGAACCGTGATGGCCTGCTTTTAATACTGTGACCTCTTGCAGTTTCCTTTGAGACATCATAGCCAACTCTCCCTCTTCTCCCAAATCTCCTGTTAAAATCATGGAAAATGCCTGATATTCGGCCAGCATCACCAGAGAATGATCATTCTTTTCTTCTATGATTTTCTGTCCCTTATCTGGCAGCTGAGGATACAGACAGGTAAGGCTTAATCCCGTTTCCGGTCCGGCCAGACGGTCTCCCTGTCCTATATAAAAGACACTGCCACCCTGAGCCTTTGCCAGTTTATCCAGTTCATTGTAAATCTCCTGTCCTTTTCCGTGAGCCGGAAGGAAAAGTCGCCTGACGTCAATTGCCTGCTCTTCTAACAAGGTTTTCAATCCGCTTATGTGATCCTGATCTCCATGGCTGACAATGGCATAATCAATTTCTTCTACTGCCCTGCTCTCGAAAAAAGGCGTCAAAACACGGCTTCCCAAGGACCGATTGTCACTGCTTCCACCATCTATTAAAACAACTGCCGACGCTGTCTGCAGCACAATTCCATCCCCCTGTCCCACATCCAAAACCGTTACGTTCAGTCCGTCTGGCGGCCTGGGCTTTAACAGAAATGGACCAGTCAGGACAGCGGCAGTTAAAACTGCCCACATTCCTTTCTTATTTTGTCCTGCCAGATACCTGCCTGTAAAAAGACAGACATAGTACAGAAAAATAGCCGATTCATCCGGCCTTCCGACTAACAAGCTGCTGCCTGGCAGGCCGGAAACCCAGCGGCTGAGAATTTCGTATAATTCAAAAATCCGGCTTCCAGGCCAAAGAGCCGCCGCTCCCGCCGCCGCAGATATGCTGCCCAGGCAGATTCCCCCTATCCCGGAATACAGAACATATGCCATCAGCGGAACAACGATAATATTCAAAAAAACGCCATATACAGAGATTCTGAAAAAATGATATGCCGTAATGGGTAAGGTAGCCGCCTGGACAGTCAGACTGAGTGCCAGGCCATTTTTAATCGCTGTTTTCTGAGACAGGCCGGAAGGATTCATCATGCAGATCCCCAATACTGCGCCAAATGAAAGCTGGAATCCACTTTGAAGAAGCTGATAGGGAAAATCCCAGGTAATCCACACTGCCGCCAGTCCAAGAGCTGTCAGAGGATCGTAGGTTCTTCTGCACAGTTCTGCAAAAAATGCAATGACCATCATAATGACCGCCCGTTTTCCGGAGCCAGCGGCTCCTATCATCTCTCCATATCCCAGTACGGCCATGCAGGCAGCTGCCGTCCCAATGGTAATAGAAACTCCGGCTTTCCGAAGCCCCCGATACAGCCCCATCCCTAAAATGGACAAGTGAAGGCCGCTGATTGCCAAAAGATGGGCAATTCCGCTTTGCTGATAAAGATCCCGGAGTTGGGAATCCAGGCTTTTCTTTTCTCCCAACAGGACGGAGCGGAATAATCCAGCCTCTTCAGGCGGGCATACCTTCCCCAAAAGGGCGCTCCATTTCTTTTTTAAAGAAAACACCAGACGTTCATAAGGCGCTGTTCTCTGATCCAGAATCTGAAGCTTTTCCCCCCTGATCTGTCCCGTAATTCCTCTGGACAGGTTGTAAAGACGGTAATCAAACTCCCCTGGATTTCCAGCTCCTTCCAGTGGTGTCAGAGCGCCGGTTACTAATAGGTTCATCCCAATACACAACTCCTGTTCCTCCCTGTCTGTCAATTCCTTCATCCTGACCAGCAACTTGTCCGGTCCCTTTTGTCCCTGTGCATCCCGTACCGCTCCAAGCCACAGCTCCCATCCATTCCCGCCGGACTCTAATCGTTCCAGCTTTCCCCGGACAATAACCGTTCCGGAATACTCCGACACCCATTTTTCCTGTCTCTCTAACTCAAGGGCATTCTGTCCTGCCCTGGCAAATCCCAAAAGACTGCAAATCAGGACAGAACCCGTAAAAATGCAGACAGGCAGAAGCTTTTTTATGCCTCTGCCTGTTTGAATCCTGGAAATCTGCCTGGGCCAACATACTGCCAATGCAGACACAGCTCCAAACGCCGTCAGGATTCCCATCAGCGCCGTTACTGCAGACGGAGACCAGATTTTTTCATAAAAACCGGCATCCGCCATTCCCGCCATTTTCATTTGCAGAGCAAATACCTCTCCAAGTACGAACCCCACTGCAATTACGAAAAATGGCCGTTTCATATTTACTTTTTCCCGTACTCCTTTGTTAATAACAATTCTACTGCAAGGCGATCCGAAAGCCGCCCTGTCTTTACCTCTTCCTCCATCTGGACACACAGCTCCACATAGGAAAGAATCTGCTCTCTGGAAAAGGCCCTGGCCTGTGGCAGAACCTTGCCTACAACAAATGGCTGGATCTTCATTTTCCCTGCAATGGTTCCTTTGTCCATCCCCTTTGCAGACAGCTCCTTTACCTGTAAAATCTGATTAAACTGTCTGGCAATCAGAAATAAAATCCTCATAGGCGGTTCTTTTAAGGCCAGCAGATCCTCATACAGATCCATGGCTCTTCTGGTCTGCCTGGCTGCCAAAGCAGAAATCATATCGAAAATCTGATTGGCTGCCTGCGTCGTGCATATTTCTTCTACATCCTGATCCGTAATCACGTCTCTTCCCATGGTATAGCTAATCAGTTTTTCCAGCTCCATCCGGATATTATCCATATCATCTCCGGTCTTGCTTAAAAATAAATCCATGGTCCGGCCGGTAATTTTCCTGCCCTCTTTTGCCAGGATTCCGGCCGCCCATCTGGAAAGCTGGGATGCGTCCTGATGATTCAGTTCTGCCGCATGTCCTGCCTTTTTAACCGCCTTGTACATCTTGCTGCGCTTGTCCACTTCAGACTCTACAAACAGCAGGCAGGCCGTTTCCGGAATAGACGGAATATAGGCTGCCAGTTCCTCCTGGGCGCTTTTGAAAAAACCGCTGTCCTCAATGAGAATCAGCCGCTTTTCTGCAAAAAACGGCATGGTTTCCGCCAGACCGATAATCTCGTTTACGTCCAGCCCTTTGCCTTCATAATAGTTGTAATTCATGGTATCGCCGCCAGTAATTGCTTCTTTCAGACGGTTTTTATAGCTTTTCTTCAAAAAACCTTCCTCACCAAACAGCAGATAGACGGTTCTAAATTGTCCTGATTTTAAATCTTCATTCAGCGTCTGCACGTCTGCCTCCCTGCTATTCTTCTGCCACAATACAGTCCAGATTCTGCTCAAACATCTGGTTCAAAGGAAATACCTCCTTTAACAGGCTGTCATTGGAGCCGTTGACTGAAATCTGAACCCGATTCACCCCTGTGTTTTCCACCAGGCTGTTTACAATGGAATATACCGGAATATATTCTTTTACACTAAGGGTATTCTTCAAAAAACTGTCGTCAAAATTCACATAACAAATATTGTCTGTCACAGAAATATTTAAAATCCTGGTCTCCGGCGGCAAGGTAGAAAACAGCCCGTCCTCCAAAGGTCCGGCAATCAATTCCTCTACTACCAGACGCTCCAGGGACGTATTGATGCTGTGGAATACCGGACGCTTCTCTGCTTTTAGCCTCTCTCCGCTTTCATCTGCAAAATACAGGGTCAATTGGGATTCTTCAAAAGCATTGACATCGCTGATACTCTCTACAAAATCCGCCGCACACATCATGCCTACCGGATTTCCCTTAGCATCAATAATCGGCTGATCGCCACTGTTAATGTTAATATAGTCAATCCCCGGAATCTGGGTAAATACCTTAGTCAGGGCTGCCCTGCACAGAATTTCTCTGGTCGGGTTCATTAACATATAGTTCGGATTAAAGTATAAATACAATACTGTGCCGTCCAGCATATACCGCTGTAACTCTACCTTATCCCCCAGGGCTGTCTGACCGTCAAAATCTGCCGGAACCTGTCCAAACTGTACCATCAGCTCTTCAATTAAAGCCCCCATGTCCTCTTCTCCTGCCTCAGGCTGGTATTCTCTGGGGCTCAGTCTGGTTCCGCCAGTATTGAGGTAGTAGATTTGATAGCTCCCGCCTTCCAGCGTCCCCATTTCCTGTCTGTCCTGACATCCTGCTGACAAAAGCAGAAGGGTCATGCAGACAAGTATAGTCCATATCTTTTTCATGCGCTTCTCCTGCCTTTCACTTGATGTAGGTTAGAGGAATCCTGACGGAAAATGTAGTTCCTTCCCCTTCTTTGCTTTCTACCTTAATGATTCCCTGATGCATTAAAATAACGTTTTTCGTAATGGCAAGGCCCAGGCCGGTTCCTCCGGTTTCTCTGGATCTGGCCTTATCTACCCGATAAAATCTCTCAAAAATCTGCTCTTGAAATTCCTCTGGAATCCCAATTCCGGAATCGGAAACCTTTACGTAAAAATACTTGTGATCCGCATCCAGAGTCACTCTGACCCAGCCGTCTGCTATGTTGTATTTTACCGCATTTTCCACCAGATTATTAAGAGCCAGGGACAGCTTTACCTCATCAACCTCAGCCGTAACCTCCCGAATGCTTTCCAAAATCAGTTCAATATTCCGTTTCTGGGCAATGGGGCGGAGTCTCTTTAAAATCAGTTCCAGCAGGCCGTTAATGCTGACCTGGGCAATATTCATGGCTGCCGCCGATTTATTCATCTTAACCAGAGACAACAAATCGTCTATAATTTTGCTTTCCCTGTCGATTTCATCGGAAATATCCTGCATAAATTCCTGATACAGCTCTACTGGCACATTTTCCATGCTCATAAGGGAATCCGCCAGCACCCGTATCGAAGTAATGGGCGTTTTCAGCTCATGGGATACGTTCGATACAAACTCCTGCCTGGACTTATCCAAAGCCTTCAGCTTTCGTATGGTCTGGCTGACGGCGCCGGATATTTTTTTCGTCTCTAAATAAGTATTTTCTTCAATCTCCGTGTCCAAATCTCCCTCTGCCGCCTTTTCCAGCATATGTATCAGTTCATGGAACGGATGCAAAAGGAATCTGGCCAGGGCAACGGCTGCAACCGCCAGCACCAGTATGGCAATTAAATCAAAGAAGCGGGACTGTTCTTTTACCGAGTCTTTTACAGAATTTAAATTTTCTGTAGAAACCGCAACCATCATAACACCGTCAATCTGTTTTTCAGACATATCGTGGTAAATCGGAATCGTCTGAACAAAATAATTTTTATCTTCATTATAAACATTGCTGATTTCTCCCTGAAAACAGAGGATAATCTCTTCTGCAATATTCAGCCGTCCCTCTGCAAGGCCAAAGGTATCTCTGACAATCCGGTAGCTTTTATCTACAATGACAATACGGCCATTATAAATATCGGCCGTAATTGTCAGTTCCATATTTAATCCGGTATCCTGATATTCTGGCATAAAATATCCGGCTCTGGTCATTTTATTGCTTATAATCTTGCATTGGTTCAGCACTTCGTTCCGTTTGCTGTCAATCTGGCCCTGACGCACGGTACTAGACAAAAAGCTTCCCTTCAGCAGTATGGGAAAAATCCCTACTGCCAAAATCAGCAGCACAAACGGCACAGCTATACTGAAGGTAGGCGGCCAGGATTTTTGCTGTTTTTTTATCCACCCAATCATTGCTGCCCCTTTCGCTTATCTTTTTTTAAATATCCAGCATCCTGACGGCCGCAACGGCAAATGCCCCTGGCCCGATATGGCAGGCCACGCTTAATGAAAGGGGAGCCGTATAAATAGGAGTTCCAGGATAAAGGGCTTCCAAATCTTTTTTCAGCTCTTCTGCCAGTTCCCAGTTTTCCGTATGGGCAATCTCCAGATACATGTGTTTTGCATCCTTATCTCCCAGACGCACTTCCATCTCCTTTGCCAGGGCAGACAGCATGGTGGATTTTGCCTGCTTTACGGTTCTGGCCTTGGAAAATGCATCCAGCTTGCCGCCTTCAATAATCAGCACTGGCTTAATACGAAGGAGAGTTCCCAAAGCAGCCGCAGCCGGAGTAATTCTGCCGCCCTTTTTCAGATATTTCAGCGTATCTACTGTAATGAAAATGATGCTGTCTCCCTTGGTCGCTTCCAGCTTTTCCTTAATCTCAGCTCCAGTATAACCTTTTTCTGCCATCTGAAATGCGTCTAACACAGACTGGCGCTGGGTAACGGAAATCCTCTGGTTGTCTACTACGTGAACCTTTCCGTCATATTCGTCAGCCAGCATCATAGCAGTCTGGCAGGAGCCGGAAAGGGAGCTGGACATAGGGATATGCACAATTTCATCATACTCCTTTAACAGGTCATCCCATAAATTCATAACCGATTCCGGAGACGGCTGAGAAGTTGAAATATTTGCGTCTTTTTTCAGTTCCTCGTAAAACTGCTCCTGAGTCAGGGTAATATCTTCAAAATAGGTCTCGTCATTAATCATAAAGGGCATTGGAAGGACGTAAACACCCAATTCCTTTGCCTGAGCCTGGGTAATTCCGCTGTTGCTGTCTGTAACAATTGCTATTTTCATATCTCTTCTCCTTATCATCCATTTATTCCATTGGCCGATGTATACAGCTGGTAATACATCCCCTGTCGTTCCATTAGCTGTTCATGGCTGCCTTCTTCTACAATGTGGTTGCCGGACAGGACCAAAATCCGATCCGCATTGCGGATGGTCGAAAGCCTGTGAGCGATCGTAAGCGTGGTCCTGCCCTCTGCCAGCTTGTCTAAGGACTGGGATACCAGATGCTCGCTTTCATTATCTAAGGCTGATGTCGCTTCATCTAAAATCAAAATAGACGGATTTTTCAAAAATACCCTGGCAATGCTGATTCGCTGCTTCTGTCCGCCGGACAGCTTCACGCCTCGTTCGCCTACATAGGTATCATAGCCATCCTTTAATCCCATAATAAATTCATGGGCTCCCGCCATCTTTGCAGCTTCGATAATTTCCTCCCTGCCTGCTCCTGGTTTTCCATAGGAAATATTCTCAGCCACAGTACCGGAAAAAAGGTACACATCCTGCTGAACCACGCCAATATTGGAACGAAGGCTCTTTAACGTTACCTGGCGGATATTCTGGCCGTCAATGGAGATAGATCCGCTTGTAGTATCGTAAAACCTGGGAATCAAGTTGCAGAGCGTAGTCTTTCCGCCTCCGGACGGGCCTACCAGAGCTACCTTTTCTCCCTTTTTAATAGTCAGTTCAATCTCATCCAGCACCTTGTTATGATCATCTGGATACTCGAAGCTTACCTGTTCAAAGTGAATCTCACCCTGTACATTTTCCAGAGGTTTTGCCCCCTCTTCATCAAAGATGTCAATCTCCGCATCCATAATTTCCACAAACCGTTCCACTCCGGTAATGCCTCTCTGGAACTGCTCTGCAAACTCAATAATCCGGCGGATGGTTGCCAGCAGAGTGCTGACATATAAGGTATAAGCCACTAAATCTCCCGGAGCAATCAGGCCCTTTACCATAAAAATGCCGCCTGCCAAAATTACCACCAGATACATAATTCCGTCAAAAATGCGAACCGTATCCTGAAAGGCTGCCATATAAAAATATGTGGTCTTTTTAATATCTAAAAAGCTCAGATTATCCTTCTGAAACTTTTCAATCTCCACATCTTCATTAGCAAATGCCCGTACCACCCGATTGCCTAACAGGCTGTCCTCAATTCTGGCGTTCAGCTCTCCTACATGAACTCTCTGCTGTTTAAACGCCTTGCGGACTCTCAGATTGAAGTACGTACAGGACACCGTCATAATGGGGATAAACATAAAAATGATTACGGTCAGCAACAGGTTAATCCGAGACAAAATCAAAAAGGACACCACAATTTTTACAAAAGCAATAAAAAATTCTTCCGGACAGTGATGAGAAAACTCAGTAATATCAAATAAGTCACTGGTAATACGGGACATAATCTGTCCCACCTTAGTATTGCTGTAATAACTATCTGACAATTTCTGCAAATGACGGAATGCATCGCCCCTCATATCCGTCTCAATCTTTGCGCCCATAATGTGGCCGCTGTAGGCCATGTAAAAATATGCCAGTCCGTCAATAATCCTTAAAATCAGATAAAATAAAGCGGCCTTTCCGACTACGCCTACAGTCAGAGAAGCCAAATCTCTCATTCCTTCGTTGGTAATATAGCGTAGAATCAGCGGAAATACCATCTCGCACACCGTAGTAAGGGATGCGCAGAACAGATCCATGGCTAAAATTCCTACATATTTCCGGTAATACGGAATAAAACGTTTTAAAAGCTTGCTTGTTTTCATATCTCTCCTCTTGAATGCTAGAAATATCTATATTTTATCATAGAATTGAAAAACAGAACAGCCCTAATTTTGTAACCGTTCAGCCATGCGAAGATTCAGACAGAAAAAACGTTGAAAGCTTGTTTTCATAAGAATTTTTCTGTCTGAATCTTCATTTGGCGGACGCCCGACGCTTCTTGTCCGCTTTAAGCGGACAAGAAGATGCATGGCTGAACTATTACTTCATTTTCCTCTCTGTTTTTTATACAGCTTCTTATCTTCCGGTGCTTCTGCTTTCTCTGCTGCACAGCAGAAACCGGATTTTCCTTATTATTGATATACACTGTTCGATTTTATGAACATTATCATTTCGCGCTTTTCATTTTATATTAATTTTGTACACTTGTAAATAATTACACCGCATATCAATTATTACTTTTTTCGCATTTATTTTATAGCAATCAATTCCCCCATACTTTTTATGTATATTTTTCATAAAATTATTGAAATTCGTATTCAAAAATGTTACTATTTAACCATAGCTCACACTTCCTAAGAGACGCAGAGAAAAGGGTATGCAGGCTTTGGTTTGTATGCTCTTTTATTTTGCCTGCTGGCAGTGTAGAGACACCATTCCACAAGGAGGATTGATATTATGAAAGAAAAAGCAACCCGTCCCCCTCGTTTCTGGCTGTGCCTGTCCTTGCTGATCTGTCTGATTAGCTGTATCGGAGCCAGTATCGTTCAGACCAATTTTGGAAAAGTTACCATAAAAGATCTGAGATTTGAAACGGAAAGCGGACACCAGATGAGTGCTCTGCTTCTTATTCCAGACACTGCAACACCGGAAAATCCGGCTCCGGCTATTATTTGCAGCCATGGTTGGTACAACAATCGGGAAATGCAGGATCTGAATTATGTAGAATATGCCCGCCGCGGATATGTGGTGCTGTCCATTGACATGTACGGCCATGGCAACTCGGATCTCCTCCCAGCTGGCGATTGGTGGAAACCGGAAAACAATGCCAATGGAATGTACGATGCTGTAAAAATGATGGCGACCCTTCCTTATGTTGACACCAGCCGAATCGGTGTAACCGGCCACTCAAATGGCGCCCTGGCCAGCCGCACTGCAGTACTGTTGGACAATGATGCGGAAAATCCTCTGATTGCCGCCGCCCTTCTGGTATCCAATGATGCGGTTTACAAGGATGAGAGCGGCGCTTATTACAATATGTTTGGAAATCGAGATGCAGGAATCGTTGCATGTCAGTATGACGAATTTTTCCACAGAAGTCCGACTGAAGACGGTTTCCGTACAGCGCCCAGAGACTTTTTACAGCAGGGAACCGCCCAGTCATTTTTGCATTTTGGCAAGGATCCTTCCGGACTGGAACTTCGGGAAGGTGAAACCATTTATAAAGAAACCATAGATGGACAGGAGGCGGCCCGTGTTATCTACAATCCGGCCATTACCCATCCATGGGCTCATTTTTCCAAGCAGGTAGTAGATTCCAGCGTCCAGTTTTTTGAAGAAGCCCTTGGCGCTCCAAATCCCATTAAAGGAAGCAGCCAGATCTGGCAGTTCAAGGTATTTTTCAATACTTTAGGCCTTGTTGGATTTATCATGTTTGTCATCAGCTTTGCCAAAGTGTTATTAAAAACCCAGTGCTTCTCCCCATTAAGCGCAGCGAAAGAAGTTCTTCCGGCTCCAGCTCCTTCGGGACGGGAAAAGCAGTGGTTCTGGACCAGCAGTGTGCTGGCCTCCATATTCAGCTTTGTAGTCTATATGTTTGGATACTCTATCATCTCAAAAGCTGTCGGTTCCTTTGTACCTCAGTCCGGCCCTGCCTTTATCGGAATCTGGGCAGCTTTGTGCGGACTGTTCTCCCTGCTTCTCATCTGGATTGGCAGAAAATATACCAACGCTCCATCCAGAACCGGAGAAAACGGAGTGAAAATCAGTGGGAAGAAGTTGGGCTTAACCATTGTGCTGGCTCTTGTTGTAGCACTTTCCGCTTACGGACTTGTCTTCCTGGCTGATTATTTCTTTAAGGTAGATTTCCGTATCTGGGTTATTACCCTGAAGGCCTTTGATGCAGATTTAATTCCATATATCCTCATGTATCTGCCGCTGTTTTTACTGTATTATATTCCAAATTCCATTTGTATTAACAGCTACAATTACTTTGAAATGGGTAAAAAATCCTGGATCAATACCTGTGTCAACGTATTTTTCAATGTTCTTCCCAGTGTTGTCATGGTAATTGTCATGTATGGATGCTTCTTTATAACCGGCCATCTGCCTAATGAATTTGCTCCATTTTTCGGCGGATCGATTATTGGAATCTGGCTTTATCCCGTCATTGTGGTATTAGCCGTGGCAGCAATCGTTTCCAGAAAGCTGTACCGAGCATCCAAAAATCCTTACCTGGCCGGAATCATCATGGCTGTACTGGTTGCCATTATGAGCTGCACCAACACCCTGACCCAATTATAACAGCTGTAAATTGTAAAAATCCTGATCCAACTGTAAAATCCCTGCTGGACGAAAGTTCCAATCTCCTTTATAATAAAAACATAACTATGTGTTAAAGGAGAACTGACTATGCCTTACTGTCCAAAATGCGATATGGAATTTGTCCAGGGAGTCACGGTCTGCACAGACTGCGGCAGCCCATTATATGAATCCGAAGAGGCTTACAAGGCCGCAAAGAAAGAATCCGATGAGAAACAAATGGCAGAACAAGCAGCCCAAATGGCAGCTCTGCAGGCCATGATGGAGGAAGAGCTGGCAGAAGCTTCCGAACAGGGTGAAGAAACCGGAAAGGAACCGGAAGAGCTGGCTAAAAAGTCGTATGTCCATCCTGGCGTTTATGTAGACGCCGCTCAAAAATATGAGGATATGAAGTCTTCTGCCTCTGCCTTTTATCTGGTAGGCGGCCTGACAGCAGCCGGATCAGTCCTTTGCTGGCTGAACGTCTTTCCTCTTCCCATTGTAGCCAAAGCGGCCCTTACCCTGATTGCCGCCGGTTCCTTAGTGGTAGCAGTAAAAACCACCCTTTCTGCAAAAGCCTTTCTTCCAGAGATTGCAAAGGAAAAAGAGAGAACCCAGTCCATTATTCAGTGGTTTTTAGACACCTATACCGGCGCAGATCTGGACAATGCCATTGGTACAGACGCCCAGTCCTTATCTTCGGAAGAGTTCAGTTTAAAACGTTATGAACTGATTCAGGACTATTTAATCACCAATCATGATCTTCCGGATCAGTCTTATGTAGACGCTCTTTCTGAAGAAATTTACGGGAAGTTGTATGATTAACACAAGTCCCCAGCCCAGACTGTTTTAGCAAAACAATCTAGTCTGGGGAGTTTTTATGAACAATTACTTTTTCGTTTCAATTCCTGATGCTGTTCCAGAACTTTCATAATAGCTTTTGGCATTCTCCAGAAAACGCAAATCCTCCGGTTTATGTTGATATTCATCACAATCAAAGCAATATATCACATGAAAACGGTTATTATTTGATGAAGCACTGTACTGGGAAATTAAATGTTTCACTTCCTTCTCTTTCTTTTTACTATTGTAATTCCCTTTTCCATCTAAATATACAATGCTAAATTTAACCTGTGTCCGCTGGTATTCATAAAAATATTCTATGGTATCTTTAATATATATCCAATCTGAATTGCTATTTTTATTTGTTTCAACAGCAAAAATCAGCTGAAGCCCCATTATCCATCCTCCCTGCCTGATCCAAACACACTTATAAAATCGATGGAATCTACATTAAATGGAGAGCCCTCTATCATCCCATTTCTATAAAGTTTAGAAGGAGAATAATTTCCGCTTGTTGTCCAGGAATAAATTTTATGATCTTCCGCTAAAAAATCAATCGATTTTTTGCGCTTTCTTAAAACATCCATTGGTCCCACATTATGGGTTGTAAAACAAAGCTGTCCTTCTCCATATTCCATCAAATATTCCAATAATGCACAAAGGTAAACGTCGTGAAGATTGGAGTCAAATTCATCAATAAATACGATACCTCCTTCCACCATCTCTTTTAAATATGCAAATAGCCGAATCAGCTTTTTTATACCTGTGCTCTCATATTCTGCATGAATTTTATAAGTCTCATAAACCATTACTAAATCGCAAACCCAAAAGCTATGGTTTTCTTTTTTATCAATCTCAATCCCTTGCAGCTCGTTCTTAAAAATATGCAAAAATTCATACAATCTCTGAATTTCTTTTTCAAAATATGAATACCTTGGTTTGGATACAGTGTTCTCCGTTATTGAAATCACATTAAGGCAATCGTTATCCATTTTCATAAAACTCTTCATCAAAGAACGGATTTCAACTTTATATGTCTCCTTGTCATCATAACATTTAAGAGAATTGCGGGTAACATATTCTCGATGATCATCCGACTGTTCCAAATATACGTGTAATCTCGCCCCAAAAAGGTACAGTATAACTGCTCCACCCCAAAGAATCGTT
Source organism: uncultured Clostridium sp. (assembly GCA_938036545.1). GTDB lineage: Bacteria > Bacillota > Clostridia > Lachnospirales > Lachnospiraceae > UMGS1370. The sequence goes on from CALHQJ010000093.1 coordinate 39,156, forward strand.
TTATTTGCTTTTATCGCCTGATTCTTTTTCCATTCCGGAAGTAATATTTTATCATAAAACAAAGAACTCATAGATGCGGTGGACAATAAATTCATTGTCTTATTCACAACAGATACCGAATCCTCTTCTTTTCCATAGACATATACAATTTCTCCATTAGACACTTCAAAAATTCTTTCCATGTCTTCTTTTTTAGAAGCTGCATTTCTTGCTGCCAGGCTTTCATGTGAAATCACATACTTTCCGGTAATATCCTTTGATAGAGTCACACTGTAGCGAAACAGCATTACTCTCGGTTCTGCATCTGCCAAATAGTCAGCCTGAATGAAAAGTTTCCCTGTTCCTTTATGAATCAGTGCATCTAAATTTTCCTGAGCAATGTATTTTTTCTCCCTTTCATTCTATTTTCAATCCCCCTTTATTATTTCATATTTTCGAAAGATTCATTATGATTTTCAATCTTTTATCAGCTCTACTTGCGTTGAAAACGTGCACACCGTCAGACCCACCACAAAAAAAGTCCCGAGCGCATACTCGGGACTTTGTCTACAGTTTGAACTATTAATTATGCTGATTCACTTGTCCGTTCTTTTATTAATTCCAGCACTTCTTCTTTCTCCGGCATAACCCGCAGAGCGCCTTTTCTGGTGGTTATCAGGGAAGCGGCGGCATTGGCAAAGGTCAGCATCTCTTTCAGGCCCTCTACACTTAAATCCCCCAGGCCGTGCTCCAGAACATAGTTTAATACACAGGCACAGAAGGTATCTCCGGCTCCCGTTGTCTCAATGGTGTGTTCCTGAAGAAACGGCTTTACCTCTACGATAATTCCCTTTTCACCTTCCTGCTGCTCCTTCTGGTAATAAGCCCTGCTTCCGTCTCTGCCCATGGAAACCAGAATCAACGGAATCGAAAACTCCTTCCGAATCTTTTCTACGCCCTTCGTATAGCTTTCTTCTCCTGTAAGCCACTGAATTTCATTATCTGAAATTTTTAAAATATCGCACTGCCCCAATCCCCAGCGTACCTGTTCCTTAGCGTCATCCAGGCTTTCCCACAGCGGAGGCCGCAGGTTGGGATCAAAACTTATCATTGCTCCATTCTTTTTTGCTTCTAAAACCGCCGCCATGGTAGCATCACGAACTCCTTCATCTGTCATGGATAAGGTTCCAAAGTGGAAAATCTTTGTATTCTTCACCAAATCCATATCCACCTCTTCTTCCCGAAGCATCATGTCTGCTCCAGGATTGCGGTAAAAGGAAAAATCTCGATCTCCGTCAGCAAACGTATGAACCAGAGCCAGTGTTGTATGGATTTTATCATCAAACATCAGATTCTGATTGTCAATTCCAACCTCTCGGATGGTCTCTGCCAACATCCGTCCAAAAAAATCATCCCCAACTTTTCCAATAAAAGCCGTCTTTTTCCCCAATTTGGTAAGCATTGCCAGCACATTACAGGGAGCTCCCCCTGGATTGGCTTCAAATAGGCCATTTCCCTGCTGGCTCAAACCATTTTGTGTAAAATCAATTAATAATTCCCCTAATGCTACTACATCAAACATTTTTCCTCCTTCTGCCTGCCCAAATGAATGTACCTATTTACAATTTATCTGCTTTTCTAACTGTTTCTTTTACATTAACAGACTGATACCATCCTGTCAAATGGTTTCGTCATCAGCCTCCCGTTGTAGAAAAATGCTGGTAATCCTTACAGGTAGTCCAGTCTCCCCCCCATTGAAAGCCATATTTTTCAAAGGCTTTTACGCAGTCATCTCCTGCCGCTATTTTGTATTGAAACTCTGTTTCTCTGTCCATATACGGTTCACTTCCGTCTGGAGAACACAGCGTCTTTCCCTCCTGATTAACTCTAACATAAGGGTTATAAAATGGGTTAATATCGACTGCAATTCCCAGGCTGTGAAGAGACAGCTTTTCCTTTCCTGGAACTCTTCTGAAGTTAAAACAGCTGGAATTATTGGCCGCCATAGAAGTTTCGTCATCTGCATCAAAATCATCAATCAGCTGCATTCTCTCGATTGGGTAATTTTTATCAAATAATTCCCTGAAAATATTCAGCAGCGGCTGGCTGATACTCTTATCACAGACCATTTCTCCCACTGTCGCCCCTTCTTTTCCCCAGTGGAGCACCCGAATATAGCGCAGCGTCTCTCTGGGTACGGTACAGTCTTCTTTAAAAGATTTTCCTTTCATCCGCTCAAACAGCCCGTCCCAAATCTCCGTCTCAAAAAAGAACTCCGCCGTCTTTTCCTCGGTCTGAAACCTTGCCGGCTCTACCGTCATGCCTGCCTGATACTCTGTTAAAATCTGTTCCTTCATCGTCATCCTGTCTTTCTAAAATATTTAAAATCGTAACTGTTCAGGACTGGGCATCTTCTTGTCCGGCAAAGCCGGACAAGAAGTCTCGGAGATTCCTCCGATA
>CALHQJ010000094.1 GCA_938036545.1 uncultured Clostridium sp.
CCCGCCGTCCTGAATAGTTACCATACATAATTGGAAAAGACCTGTCTCTATTCCAAAAGAAGATAGGGACAGGCCTGTTTGTTCAAAATCAGATAGATGTACCGTTTAAAGGTATTTTCGCTAAATGTTCTCGACTGCTTTTACTGCGTCATCCAGCCATGGAGCTTCTACATACTCAATGCGTCCTCCATCTACCATTTCCGCTACTATAGGATCAATCGGAATACGTGCCAGAATCCGAACGCCCTCTTTCTCAGCTACTTCCTCTAAATGGCTTTCGCCAAATACGTTAATCTTCTTTCCGCAGTCCGGACAAACCAGATAGCTCATGTTTTCTACTACGCCTAAAATCGGGATGTTCATTTTCTTTGCCATATTTACTGCCTTGGCAACAATCATGGATACTAACTCCTGAGGAGAAGTAACAATGATAATTCCAGCCACGGGGAGAGACTGGAATACAGTCAGCGGCACATCGCCGGTTCCTGGAGGCATGTCTACAAACATATAGTCAATATCCTGCCATAAGGTCTCAGACCAGAACTGCTTTACAGCGCCTGCAATTACCGGACCTCTCCAGATAATAGGGTCCGTATCCTTATCTAAAAGAAGGTTTGCAGACATTACTTCTACGCCTTCTAAAGATTTTGCCGGAATCATCAGACGGCCGTCCGGACTGGTAGCTACTCCGTCATTTGCAATGCCAAACGCCTTCGGGATAGAAGGTCCGGTAATATCTGCATCCAATACGGCTGCGCGGTATCCTTTTTTATTCATGCGTACTGCCATAAGAGAGGTTACCAAAGACTTGCCAACGCCTCCCTTTCCACTAACAATGCCGATTACCTTCTTTACTTTGCTCTCCGGAGCTAAATTTTCTAAAAAGCTGGTACGCTCTGCGGTACGACTGCTGCAGCTTTCTCCGCAGGAGCTGCAATCGTGATTACAATTTTCTGCACTCATTTTGATGAATCTCCTTTCAAATGCATATCTGCAAAATTTTGACCCAGCAATATGCTCCTTTGATTATATCCCTGATTCTTCAAAATGTCTATGCTTTTATCCTGGAACGGCCGTTTTGAATCCCATTTCTCAGCCCCCGAAACACTCCGGCTTTTTCCAGAGCGCCGGCTACCACGAAAAACAGCAGGGAATCTACCGGCCACATAGTAAAGTTTTTCATTGCTCTCACTGGCAAAAGGGCCAAAAACGCCTTGCCGGTAGTCATGGAAATCCACAGGGTATTCATAAACAGGTTGCACACCAGAATAACGGCCAGACGAGCCGCCAAGATTCTCGGCAGGCTCAGGGGTTTCTTATACCAGAATGCGCCGTAAATAACGCCCGCCGTAATTGCGGTAAGGGTATACCCAAAGAAAAATCCGCCGTCTGGTTTGGTAAGGAACTTTAAAATGTCCATTGCGCCTCCGAAGGTTCCTCCTACCACTGGTCCAAACAGGAAATGAACCAGTTCATTTGGAAGGCCGGACACGCCCAGCTTAAACGCCCCCACTTTGATCGTAAACTGTTCTAAAATCATGGCAAGAGCGCCGAACATGGCGCACAGCGTGAGGGTTCTTACCTGAAACAGTTCATGGTAAGAATCGGAAAACAAAGTTGCTAATTTCTTCATAAAAAAATTACCTCCTTTGCAGACCTCGGACTACAATAAGGAGATAATTTATCTCTCGTATTGCAGCGGGATGCGGATTGTGTACCGCAAGATACTCTTTTCGTCCGGCTGGCAACTCCCCGTCCATCCGGCACTTAACGCACACAAACCTACTCTGCTTTCATATTAAATTTTAGAGCCCACGGCTCTGGTTACGTAACCTATTATACTGCCTGCAAAAAATTTTGCAAGGTTTTATTTTTTCTTTACGGCGCTTCCCAGTAAAGAACCCCTTTTTCTTCTCTGCGAACCACAAAGTCCTGCTCATATAAATATTCCATACAGGAAAAAGTCTTGGTCAAAATCATTTTAAATTTCATCAGCTGATTCAGACTTTCCGGAAGCCCCTGGCAGCCATAGGCAATGGACGCAATCTGACGAATTGTCATGGGTCCTCTGGCATGATCCACAACCTGTTTCATAATCTGAATCTTTTCCAGATAGGCAAAGACAATCCGGTTAATAGCGCCTATGGGGTTATCTACCGGAACCGTACTGTGAGCCGGAATAAAGGTACAGTCTCCATACTGTTCTTTTAAACGGTTTAAGGACTGGAAATACCGGCCCAAAAGCCGTTCGTCCTTATAACTGGTAGCCACGATGGGGGAAACGCCGTTAATTACCTGATCTCCGCTGAACAAAAGCTTTTTATTCTTCTCATAAAGTCCCAACTGTCCCAGAGTATGGCCGCTTAATGGAACAGCCTCAAAGGAATAATTTCCATATCGGAATACATCCTCCGGAAGAGCCGGCGCATATGGGTATGTTTCAATCAGCAGATCTTTGTCCTTTCCCTCCTCTGCCAGCTCCCGAAACATCTGACGCAGTCTGGGAGTCAGCTCATCGGTAATCCCCACAAAGCGGAGAACCTGATCCTGTTCCCTGGAATCGCCTCTGCTGTGGTGAAGGCAGTCATAACGATGCCGTTCCTCCACTGGATTTTGAAAAATTCTGGCGCCCTTTTCAGCAAACATATATGCCAGACCACAATGGTCATGATGCTTGTGGGTCAGAAAAATATCCAGAGAAGCCGGCGAGATCTCCAGTTCGCTAAGAGCCTGTTCCAGCACTTCCAGGCATTTTAAATCCCGAAATCCGGTATCGATCATAAGACTCCTTGGATTTCCAGGTATCATATAAATCTTGATTTCATTGACTCCATGAGCATTGCTGTGCAGATCCACCTGGTAAATGCCCGGGAGCAGTTCTTTCATTTCATCCATTTTTTCCTACCTCTGCCTGTTGATTCCATTTTCTCCGGGGACTTTCCATCCATCTGTGCACCAAAACAGCAATCAGGATTCCCAGCAGGGTTCCTGCCAGCACATCCGTAGGAAAATGGACAAATAAATACAGTCTGGAAAACGCAATCAGCGCCGCAAGAACCACTGCCGCCAATCCCCATTTTTTGTGATACAGCAAAATGCTGACCGCCCCTTCAAAGCTTGCCAGGCTGTGTCCGGATGGAAACGAATAATCCCCGGGGCTTTCAATCAAAAGCGGGATTGCAGAATCCAGCCAGCACGGCCGCTGTCTGGCAGCCAGATTTTTAATAACCAGGTTTCCTATCAGGAATCCTGCTGCCAGGGAAATCAAAACTGCCGCCCCTGTCTTTCTGGTCTTTGGCGATGCTGCCAGCAGGATTCCCAAACCAATCCAGAACCAGCCGCTGTCTCCCAAAAATGTGATGGCAGTCATCACTTCATCCATCACCGGAGTATGCAGCTCCTGAAGCCAATATAAAAAGCGAAACTCCATTTCCATGTCTCCTATCTGTTATCCTTAAAATCCGTCAGGCATCCGGACATACTGTCCTTTAGTTTCGTCCCACAAAACCTTTTCCAGAACAGGGGCTTTCCTTTCATCACAGCCTTCTGAACAGACTGCCAGATGATAGCCGCCAGGCAGCCGGTACAGATAACACTCATAATTCTGCCGGACTCCCTGTTCATAGATTCGGTATCTTCCGTGTTCCAGTCTGACCGAAAAGCTGGACGGCGGCTTGGTAAAGCCGGTCCCCACTGCTTTCATATAGCTTTCCTTCAGCACCCAGAAATCAAAAAAACGGCAAATCTGGTTGTCCGACTGCTCTACCGCCTGTCTCTCCTCTTCTGACAAAACTCTCATTACTCCTGGCCGAATATTGTTTTTTTCTTTTTCAATATCAATTCCTGCAGCTCTGTCACTAATCACACAGGCCCCATAGTCTCCGGAATGGGATAAATTAACCTGTATCGGTTTGCCATCCGGCAAAAGCAGTTCCCTCTGTCCCTGTTTTATAAAAGGTTTCCCATGTTTCCCTGTTTCAAAAGCAGCCGGAGGAACAAAGCCGTTTACACAGTTTTTCAAACCATAGTTTAAAAGCAGTTCTGCTCCTGCCGAACGGGCCTTATCCGAAATATGAGCATACCGTTCTATCTTTTCCAGCCGTTCTCTGGAAATGGGATACTGTTCCCAGGGCGGTTTTAAATTTCCAACTTCTGCATAATAGATATTAAGCATAATCCCCTGCCTTTATTCTCCTGTCCGCATATAACAGCATGTCAACTCTGCACAATGTGTTAAAAAGAGCCAGCGTCTGAAACGCTGACTCTTCCTGCGTATCTGGTATTTCCATTTCTGACAGATTTCTTACATCTCGCCTAAACCGGACTCAATTGCCTTGGTTAAGGTTTCCATAGCCTCTGCTTCATCCTCGCCGTCACAGATTAAGTTAATCTCTGTACCGCACTTAATTCCTGCTGCCATAACGTTTAATACGCTCTTAGCAACGATTCTCTTTTCGCCGCATTCAATAATTACGTCGCATTTAAACTTCATTGCGGTCTGGGACAACACGCCTGCTGGTCTTAAATGAAGGCCAGATGGATTTACTACGGTTAAAGTCTTATTTAACATACCTGTTCTCTCCTCATCTCTTTTTTCTGTCGAAATTCAGTTATAACTTTCTCTGAACATTCTAGTTAAATTTTAGTACATATCACCAAAACTGTCAAGCAAAAGCCAGTTTCATTCCACGGGAAATAGTAACCGTTTTAGAGCATTTTTTCATCCGTATTCCGAATGGAATATACGCATCCGCAATAGTCCTGACGGTACAATCCATACTCTTTTGACAGTTCCGTGGAACGTTTATATCCATTTTTTTTCTTAAAATCAGAAGGCAGGCAGGCTACGCCATATTCTGCAGCCAGCCGCTCCCCAATCTCATTCAGCTTATCCGCCCGTTTTAAGGGACTAATGGTAAGAGTGGTAGTAAAATAGTCATATCCCAGCCTGGCAGCCATGGAGGCCGCCTCCCGAAGCCGCAGTTCGTAACAGCGCAGACACCGTTCTCCGCCCTCTGGCTCCTTTTCATACCCTCTGGCAATCTCGTAAAACTCCTCCGGATGGTAGGGAGCAGCAATTAAATCCACCGGATGCTGAAACTCCATGGATTCTATCAGCCTTCTTTCCTCTTCCACACGCTTGTCATATTCTTCTGCCGGAAAAATATTAGGGTTGTAATAGTAAACCGTAATTTCAAAATATTGAGACAGGTATTCCAGCACGTAACTGCTGCATGGCGCACAGCAGCTATGCAAAAACAGGCGGGGCGCTTTCGCCTCCGCCTGAATTTCTGTCAGAATCCTATCCAGTTCCTTCTGATAGTTTCTCTGATTCATACGTCAATCAAATTCCTTATAAAAAGTCCCGAATCCGCTTGCTGCGAACCGGATTTCTCAGTTTCCGCAAAGCCTTGGCCTCAATCTGGCGGATACGCTCACGGGTTACGTTAAATTCCTTGCCTACTTCCTCAAGGGTTCTGGGGTGGCCGTCTTCCAAACCAAACCGCAGTACGATTACCTGGCGCTCTCTCTCCTTCAAATCGCCGAGAAGGGCGTCAATATGTTCTCTAAGCATAACAGATTCTACATTGCCTTCTGGGGTAACCACATTGGAATCGGCAACGAAATCTCCTAAGTTGGAATCGTCTTCCTCTCCGATAGGAGTCTCCAGGGACGCTGGTTCTCTGGCAATCTGCATAATTTCCATAACCTTGTCCTCAGACATCTCCAAAGCGTCTGCAAGCTCGGTTACAGACGGCTCGTAGCCCAGTTCCAGAGTCAGTTTTCTCTGCATCTTAGACATCTTATTAATAGTTTCTACCATATGCACCGGAACTCGAATGGTTCTGGCCTGGTCTGCCAGAGCCCTGGTAACGGACTGGCGAATCCACCAGGTTGCATATGTACTTAGCTTATAGCCTTTTGTATAATCGAACTTTTCTACTCCCTTAATTAATCCCAGATTACCCTCCTGGACTAAATCAAGGAAACTCATTCCTCTGCCGGTATAGCGTTTTGCAATGCTGACCACGAGACGTAGGTTTGCCTCAATCAAGCGCTCTTTTGCGTATTCATCGCCCTCTGCTTTTCTCTTTGCAAGACGCAGCTCTTCCTCAGCGCTTAAGAGAGGAACTGTACCAATCTCCTTCAAGTACATCCTGACCGGATCTTCGGTTCCAATGCCTTCCAGCAGATCCACGGCGTCAAGGTCAATGTCTTCTTCGCCGTCTTTCATAAAACTGTCGTCTAAATCGTCCAGCAGAAGGGAATCATCGCTCAATAAGGCGTCGTCGATTACCGGAACCACGTCTACGCCGCGGCCCTCAAGGTACGAATAAATTTGGTCCATCTGCTCTGGATTCAGGCTGTCTCCTGCGAAGAAATCATTAATTTCTCCTGCATCCAAGGTATTATGCCTGGATTTTGCATACTCCAGAAGTTTTTCCAGTTTTTGTAAAAAGTCTTTTTTCTCCACCTAGTAACGTCCTTTCAGTTAGCTGTAAACTAATTGTTCTAAACAACTTTTTAGTATATAAGAAAAATCCCTATTTTTCAACATCTATTTTATATTATATGTAACTTTATGAAGAATTATGACTCTTTTTGGCCGGAAATTAAAATTTCCAGTCGTTTTTCCAGATTTTTCATCGAAACATCGGTTCTGCTGCCGCCAAACTCTCCGTCCAGAACCCAGTCAATGGGCGTTTCAGACACAACCCGGATTTCTCTGGTTTTAAACTTGAACACATAGTCATTAGGTTCCTCTTTCAGAAACATATACGAAATAATATTGCTTAAATCCTTTGGCGTCTTGGGAGTGCGGATTAAAAGCACTTCAAACAATCCGTCATTTAATGCCACAGACTGGGTAACCAGTCCCTTAAAGCCGCCTACGCTGATGGTGTTGGTAATCATGCCGAATACAAATTCATCTTCCAGTGTCAGTTCTTCACATTCAATCCGGCAGTGATAGCTTTTTAACGAGGCCAGGCTTTTTACGCCCTCCAGCATGTAAGCCTGATGGCCCAGCAGATTTTTTTTATCCTGGGGCGTCTGGTAAGAAATTTCCGTAAAAGCGCCAAATGCCGCAATATACACAAAACACCGTTCTTCTCCGAACCGCCCAATGTCAATGGCGTAAGGTTCTCCTTCCGTCACCCCTTTGGCTGCATCCAGCATTTTTTTCGGAAGCATCAGGCTGGAGGCAAAATCATTGGTAGAGCCTGCCGGAATATATCCCAAAAGAGGGGGCTTTTCAAAGCCCATCATTCCTGAAATCGTTTCGTTTAAGGTGCCGTCTCCGCCGCTGCACACGATTACGTCTGCATCTTTTCCAAAACACTCTGCGGCATGTCTGGCGTCTCCCTGGCACTGGGTAATGTGGGTCTGAACCTGATACCCTGCTTTTGTAAAAATATCCAGAATGTCAATTAACTTACTGCGTATCTGCTCCTTTCCGGAACAGGGATTTACGATAAAAAGGAGTCTCTTCATCTCTTTTCCCCCTTCTCATTGTTTCACATTATCAATTTCCTATACGCCGAAAATGCATTGGGCAGGGGATATTTTTCTTCCAGGCTTTTCCTGTCTGTAAAAATCAAATCCCCGTCTCCTTTGGCGTCTGGGCTTAACTCAATCCGGTAACCGGACATTTCCCATTCTACATGGGAAAAAATATGTTTGGCCTTTGGAAGTTCTCTGGCAGAAAGAACGTCTTCTTCCCGAAGCTGAAACGCCTTTAGAACGTCTTTTTCCTCCAGTCTTCCCTCTACGTTTGGAAGTTCATATAGAGAAGCCAGCAAACCGGAAGGAGGCCGCTTTTTCAAGGCTATCTGACCGCCTCTGTCCAGGATAACCACTGTGCGTTCCTCTCGTTTTCTCTGCTTCTTAGGCGGCTTATAAGGAATTTCTTTCCAAAGGCCTTCTTGTTTGGCTTTGCATAAAGAAGCCAATGGGCATACCAGGCATCTGGGCTCTCCGTTTGGTACGCAGACCAGGGCACCTGCTTCAATCAGAGCCTGGTTAAAATCTCCTGGATTCTCCTGATCCATGGTTTCTTTTAAAAGATTTTCTATCTTCCGCTTAAAAGCCGGTTTTGTAATATCGCTTCCATCTCCCAGAACTCGGGAAACCACCCGCAGAACGTTGCCGTCTACTGCCGGAACCGGTATGGAAAATGCAATGGATGCAATTGCTCCGGCTGTATATCTTCCAATCCCTGGAAGTTTGAGGATTTCCTCAAACTTCTCCGGCATCTGCCCTCCGTGATGTTCCACTAATTCCCTTGCGCATTTCTGAAGATTTCTGGCCCTGCTGTAGTATCCCAGTCCTTCCCACAGCTTCAAAAGTTTTTCCTCTGGCACTTCCGCCAGGCTCCTGATGTCCGACAGTTCCTCTAAAAAACGATAAAAATAGGGTTTTACCGCCTCCACCCTGGTCTGCTGAAGCATAATCTCTGAAATCCAGATCCGATAAGGATCCCTGTTTTCCCTCCAGGGCAGCTTTCTGGCATTCTCCCGATACCAGGATAACAGCGGACGCCTAATCTGCGCCAGTCGTTCCACATCTGAAAAACCGCCATGCTCTCTGTCTTCCAAAACCTGAATGTTGTCATACAGTCCCATTAACCAGTTTTCAGACATATCCGTATACTCCCCTTACTGATACTTCTCCGGAAACTACTGCCTGCAGCTTTCCGTCAGGAAGCTCTACTATCAGTTCTCCTTCGGCTCCGATTCCCCGGCAGATTCCCGTATACGCTCCGGCAGGATCCAGAACCGTTACCTGACGCCCCAGATTAATCAGTCTGGAATCGTACTCTTCTTTTAACTGGCCCAAATCCAGGTTTTCCAGAAATCTCTGGTAATATTCTTCAAAGGCTGCCATAATCTCCGAAATAATCCGGATCCGGTCTGTCTGCTCTCCCTTTTCCAGATACAGGGATGTGGCGGTATCCCGAATTTCTTCCGGAAATTCTGTCATATTGGCGTTAATTCCAATTCCCACTACCACATATTCCGGCTGGCTTCCCTTGCTTCTCATCTCCGTCAGGATTCCGCAGATTTTCTTTTCATTTATAACCAAATCATTTGGCCACTTAATCCAGGACTGTAATCCAGCGCCTTTCTGAATCCCTTTTTCTACTGCCAGAGCAGCCACAAGAGTCAGCATAGAAGCCTTATCTGCCGGAATCTCCGGTCTTAAAAGCAGGCTCATCCAGATACCGGTTCCAGCAGGCGATACCCAGGTACGTCCTCTTCGCCCTTTTCCGGCAGACTGGCTTTCTGCTATTACAAGAGTTCCTTCCGGCCAGCCCTCTTTCGCCAGTTTTCCACACTGGATATTGGTAGAATCCGTCTCCTGAAACACTTTGATCTGCCTTCCGGCCCACCGGCCTGATAGCTGTCCTGATAGCTGCTCCGCTGTCAGCATCTGTTCCGCCATGGCTTACCTCCAAAGGCTTACGGCGCTGACAACCGCCAGAACAGTAAGGCCTGTCCCTAGCAGCAGCAACAGCACTCCGCCTATCTTTTTCTTCTTATCCCGGCCGCTCTGGTTAATCCGGAAATAGCCGTTTACATAATTCAGCACTGCTGCCAGAAAAAAAATCACCGGAAACAGGGTCAAATGGCCGTCAGGATTCAAAAAGGAAATTACCGACAGCATCACAATGGCAATGCCAATTACAATGTGAATTAAATCCAGGATAAAGCTGCTGTTTCTGGACGTTTTTTTTCCCGGCTGACGATACATTATACTCCTCCTAAGGTAGCTGCCATCACAGCCTTAATGGTGTGCATACGGTTTTCTGCTTCTTCAAAAACCTTGGAACGGCTGCTCTCAAATACTTCATCGGTCACTTCCATATCTTCAATGCCAAACCGTTCTCCCATTTCTCTTCCAATGCCGGTTTTTAAATCGTGGAACGCAGGCAGGCAGTGAAGGAAAATCGCATTTTCTCCTGCATTGTTCATAATGTCCATGGTGACCTTATAGGGAGATAATTCACGGATTCTCTGCTCCCATACTTCATCCGGCTCTCCCATGGATACCCAGACGTCCGTATATACTACATCAGCTCCCCTGGTTCCTTCTATTACATCTTCGGTCAGAGTAATACTGCCGCCTGACTGGATCGCATATTCCTCACATTCTTTTACCAGGCTTTCATTGGGGAAATAGCTCTTTGGAGCACAGGCCACAAAATCCATGCCCATTTTCGTACATGCAATCATCAGGGAATTTCCCATATTATAACGGGCGTCTCCCATATATACCAGGCGCAGGCCCTTCAGTCTTCCAAAATGCTCTCGGATCGTTAAAAAATCTGCCAGCATCTGGGTCGGATGGTACTCATTGGTAAGGCCGTTCCAAACCGGAACTCCTGCATACTTTGCCAGCTCTTCCACTTTTTCCTGTCCATATCCCCGATATTCAATACCTTCATACATTCTTCCCAGTACCCTGGCCGTATCGGCAATGCTTTCTTTCTTTCCAATCTGGCTGGCTTTTGGATCCAGATATGTAGAACCCATCCCCAGATCATGGGCGGCCACTTCAAAGGAACATCTGGTTCTGGTGCTGGTTTTTTCAAAAATCAGAGCCACATTTTTACCTCTTAAAGTGTCCATGGGAAGGCCCCTCTTTTTCTTATCCTTTAATTCTGCAGCCAGATCCAGTAAATAAGTAATCTCTTCTGGTGTATAATCTTTCAGTGTTAAAAAATGTCTTCCTTTTAAGTCCATCTTATGCTCTCCCCTTTTCTCTATCTGATTTTTGTATAAAATCACGTAACTATTCAGGACGGCGGAAAATCTGGCAAAAAACCGTGTAAGCCTGTTTTTAAGCGGTTTTTCCCAGCAGGTTCCGCATCGGAGGAATCTCCGATGCTTCTTGTCCGGCTAAGCTTGGCAAGAAAATACACCGTCCTGAATAGTTACTAAATTACTATATTACAAGGCGGCTGTCAAGTGTGCCAAGGCCTTTTTGCACTTCTTTTATCAACTCTTCTGATGTATAAATATAAAGTCTTTTTAATTTTAGCTTTTTTGCCATCTCTTCTAAAACCGCCAGATAAAGTTCCTTGTAATTCCAATCCTCCCTGAGCCTTAATTTCGCTGCCAGATGAGGAAAAATCTGTTCTGTAAAAGGCCGGTATCCCTCTAAATGCTCCCAGTCTTCTTCCTCTAAAACCGGACGGATATACAGCTTTAACAGCTCCAGCTCCGACAGCATCCGGTCAAAATAATATGCCTCGCTGCCAGGGGCGTCAATATAATAATGCCTGCCCCACAAACCGTAAAGCATTCTCTGAGCGTCATAATATCCCAGCAGCATATTTTTCTTCGCCTTCTTTTTATTAAAATCCAGAATCCCGCCTAAATCCTGTCTGGGGGCAATCCGGTAAACGGATGTATCTTCCGGAATTTCCAGAAAGCGCTCACTGTCCCGTCCGATGCCATAAATCCGCAGAATGATAATATCTTTATATCCTGCGTCCAGCAGCGGCTCCACAGGCACATTGTCCACACTTCCGCCGTCCATATACCGTTTTCCACCCAGCTTTTCATTTTTAAAGGCAAAAAAGTAGGCGCTGGCCAAAAGCATGTCCCCAATCTGCCCTTCCGGAAGAGCTTTTACGTCTATCAGCATCTTTTTCATATCCGACAGGGAATAGGTCACCACAAACAGGTCTCTGGGAGAATTGCGTATTTTTTCTTCATCTACGGTCTCCGTAATCAGGTTTCGCAAAGGGGTTACATCCAGCCCTTTATCTGCAAAAATCCGTTTGATAGCCCCTGCAATCTCCTGAAAATCCTCTGTTTTTAAATTGAGGGACATCATTTTTTCCATAATCCCGTCGTCTACGTCCATAACCTTCGAGTAGCTGATATTTTCCCAGATGTGTTCCGCTTTTTCCAGGTCATCCATACACATAAGGGCGCCGTTTAAGGCCCCTACAGATGCGCCGGAAATTCCTTTTATCCGAATGCCGGCCTCCTTTAACGCCTTCCATGCGCCAATCTGGTAAGCGCCTCTGGCACCTCCGCCTTCCAGTACAATTCCATACTCCTTTGAACCATCAATCTGAAGTTCCATTATCCCTCCAACTGTTATCTTCAAAAAAGAAAGCTGCCGCAAAACGAAATGCCGGTTTTCTGTGCTCAGAGTCCGCCTTATTTCATTTTGCGGCAGTTACGCCAATTTACTTCGGATCTTACTGGTTTACATCAGCATCCGTCTTTTTCGCAATCTCTGATATGGATGTAACCAGACCTGCTAATCCCTGAATTTCCGATGGGATAATAATCTTGGTAGCCCGTCCGTTGGCTGCTGCCTGGAATGCCTCCAAACTCTTTAACTGAAGAACAGAGCTGTCTGCTCCGGCCTCTTTAATAAACCGGATACCATCTGCCTGAGCTTGCTGAATCTTTAAGATCGCTTCTGCCTGGCCCTCTGCCTCCTTGATCCGCTTCTCCTTTTCTGCCTCTGCACGGAGAATTGCTGCCTGTTTATCTGCCTCTGCATCCAAAATTGCAGATTCCTTCTTACCTTCTGCCACCAGAATGGTGGATTTCTTCTCACCCTCCGCACGAAGGATTGCCTCACGGCGTTCACGTTCTGCCTTCATCTGTTTCTCCATAGCGTCCTGAATAGCTGCCGGAGGAATGATGTTTTTCAGTTCTACACGGTTTACCTTAATGCCCCAGGGATCTGTAGCAATGTCCAGAGACGCTCTCATTTTTGCATTAATCGTCTCTCTGGAAGTCAGAGTCTGGTCTAACTCCATCTCGCCGATAATGTTTCTCAGGGTGGTGGCAGTCAGATTCTCAATTGCCATAATCGGATTCTCCACACCGTATGCATACAGCTTTGGATCGGTAATCTGGAAAAATACAACTGTATCAATCCGCATGGTAACGTTATCTTTGGTAATAACGGGCTGGGGCGGGAAATCCGCTACCTGCTCCTTTAAGTTCACCCGTTTGGCCGCCCGTTCAATAATGGGTACTTTAAAATGAAGACCTGTAGACCAGGTTGCCTTGTATGCGCCAAGGCGTTCGATAATCACTGCCTGGGCCTGGGGCACTACCTTTACACATGAAGCCAGCACTGCCAAAACAATCAGCAGAATAATTACCACTAAAATAAATCCCATATTTACCTCCTTCTGTCAGGTATCCGCCTCAACAATCAGCTTAACCCCCTGAATCTTTTTAATCGTTACAATAGTTCCCTCCTGGATGACTATATCATCCCGAACACTTCGGGCCGTCCATTCCTGGCCGCCCACAACTGCAGCTCCGGTAGCATTCAGATTATCCACCACAGAAGTAATCCTGGCCTGCTTTCCTACCAGACTGTCTGCATTGGTTTTGGTAATGTCTCCGTTTATATACTTTTTCGCAAAAGGCCTGACTAAAAATAAGGCTACAAAGGAAACAACTACAAAGGCTGCAAGCTGGGCTTCCGTACCCAGACTGGTAAAGCTTAATGCAAAAGCTGCCAGTGCGCCTGCTGCAAACCAAATGGTGGTCAAAGCCATGGTGGCTATCTCAATGCCTAACAATACGACAAAAATAACCAGCCAGATAACCGGTGACATACACTTTGCCTCCTTTTCTTATAATCGAATTTTCTTTCATTTACCATAAGCTTCCTTGCTTATTTAGGTGATATTATATCACACAAAAACCGCCAATACAACTGTACCGGCGGCTCCAAAATCTTACATTTTCATAAACTGCAGCACTTCAGCCATGCGAAGATTCAGACAGGAAAAAGCGTTGAAAA
>CALHQJ010000095.1 GCA_938036545.1 uncultured Clostridium sp.
ATATTTACCCAACTCATACAAAATACTCTCTATTTCACTATTATCAAGATTTGTATTGCCAAAACTTGCTGCATAAGCAATTCTTTTATTATCTCTAGACACAAAATCTAAAAAATAAGCAAAATCATGTCCATTCAATTTTGTATTCCACACTTGATCGCTACCCGTAATAAAACAAGTATACTCTTGATTGGCATCATTAATATTTTTTTTATGATATGTTTTTGCTGACAAATTTAAATATCTTTTTCTATACTTATTGAAAACTCTTTCTCTTTTTATAAAACTTACTGCCTGAAAAAGAAACTTAATCTGTTGTTTTACCCCTCTAGCAACAACTATGCGATTGGCCTTTTCTATTATTTTATTTTTATAATCTATCGTTTCCACCAAACAATACTCACGTAGCAGCAATTGTAATGCCTGATTTTGCAATACTGCCCCTACATTATTTGCTCTATGGTAGGTCATTATCCCAATCTTTTTCATTTCTATTTCTCCTAAAATATAGTAAAATATTCACTTTCTATCAACCATTCAATACCTTGTTTATATAACGCTCATACGTCTGAACATATTTCTCTTGTGAGTATTTTTGAGCTGCCAAAATACACGCTTGCTTTACATTAGTATCTGCAGGGTTCAAATAATAATGGTATAATACATCTGGCAATTCTACAACCATCAAATCTTCACGTGCTGAAATAACGCAGCCTATTTTCTGATTATCCAGTATCTCAACCATTCCACCACTATTCGAAGCAACTACCGGAATACCTAGACTAAGTGCTTCTATAATTGTCAAATTCAATCCCTCTTGCACTCCTATGTAATCCTTTCCTTTATATTTTTTTAATAAATGAACTGTAGGAGTTACCACAATATCAGCCATTGCCAATATAGCTGGCATCTCTGAATGTGATACATAATCTGTAAAAAGCATATCATCATCTACATTATTTAAAACTTGATTGATATAATCTGTTTTGGGTAAAATACTACCAATAATCAACAATTTGGTATTCTTTATTTTATATTTCTCTTTCATTTTCTTAAATGCATTTTGTAGTTGAATAACACCCTTTTCTTCTACTATTCTACTACATGCAGCTATAACATAAGTATTCTTGTCAATTTGATATTTTCTTTTATATTCATCTGTTCGTTTTTCCACTAAATCTCGGTTAAACAGTGTCAAATCTGTCCCATTATATAGTACTTTTGTTCTCACTTCGCCTTTGATTCCATCAACTCTATCTTTAATAAATTTACTAATAGTCCAAATTTCATCATAAGCGTTCTTATACTTTTCAGAAAACTTATCTCCTTGATGAAGCCAATCATTATGTAAATGTAAAATTAACTTCGCCTTTGTTTTACATTTTAAGTAATAACCAAAGCCAACTCCATTTTCCGAAATAATCAAATCATAATTTGAAACATTTACCTTTTTTACTACTTTATGGATATATGCATTTCCTATAGGTCTGAGAGCTATCTTATTTAAAAAATAATAAAACCCTCTTAAAAGCAAATCCTTTTTTCTATTAAAATTTACATATTCAAATGTAATATTCTTATATTTTCTGCTGATTTCTTCCGCTTCAGCATCATAAACCGATATAATTGTAATATCTTGCATAGTAGTATTTTCAATAAACATTTGAATAAGACTTTCTACACCACCTCCTTTTACGCATGGTAAAGGAAGCGGGCCGTTATTAATAATTAAAATTTTCATTTATTTTAATACACCTTCTTATAGAGCTTGTAAAACTGTTTTTTTCTCTTTATATAAAGAATTTTTTCCATCAATAAATAGAGCTTATATGGAAGAATCTTATATGCTTTTTTTCTGAATGCAATTCTTCTATTTCTCTTATTATTTGCTTTCTTTATCAAATTTATCTCAATACTATATCTGTTTGTCAACTCAAAAAAATACGGAAGATACGGGTTTTCACACCCTTCTTCCCATGGTCTCCCGTAAAATTTATTTAAAAAGTGAACTATTATCGGTGCAGTCTTTGCCTCTGCCACGATATCTTCCTTGTACAGTTCTTTAATATTAAATAATTCTCCAAGCTGCTTTTGACTAAATATCAAGTATTGTGACATCATATTATATTTAGGAGAAACATAAACTATTTTTCCATTTGCCAAGCAATTCACAACTCCTTGATCATGGTGAGGTACATAACCAGCAAACTTTTCAAAGCAACAAATTACTTGGTTTGTAAAATTTATTTCCCGCATTTTCTTTAAATTATATAGCATTACTCCAGAATTTATATAGCCAGAATTATTACTTAATCCAACTCCAACTGCCATAAAATCTTCAACTGTATCCTTAACACCCGCAACTAAATTTTCTTCTAAATCAATTGACCATAATTCTTCTAGTGTTCCTAATATTACAGTGTCGCAGTCAATATATAGTATTTTATCTGAGTGAATCATTTCAGCAATCATCAATCTGTAATAGCCTGCGGGTGAAAAATCTGTCTTCCTTATAAAAGAAATATCAATATTCTTAGCATCAATAAATTCTATTTTTCTATTAAATAACAAAACGATACTTTCTAGCTGCAATTTGCTTGCCTCGGACAATTCATCCGCAATAAAATAAATCGTAATATTTTCTGCTAACTGATTATTTTCCAGTAATGAAGCTATTGATACCATGGCAAATTTTACATAATTTTCATCAGATGAATATAATATATCCATTGTGATACATTCCCTTCTTCGTAAATGATTACTATCTGAAATTTCTATTTCTAATTATTCCACTACAAACATAATGTACGGAATAATAAACACATAACTAAACAATGGATTTCCAAAAAAACCATAGATTATAAAAAATAGTTGAATAAATGCAGAAAGTAAATCAAATTCTGTTCCTCTTCCGCTTTGAATTATCTGAATTTTTCTATTTAAACCTACAATCAACAATGTACATAATGCTATAAATCCAACTATCCCCATTTCGCAAAGAGTCTGAAAATAAATATTGTGTCCAAGAAAGGCACCATAATATCTATTAGTTGCTAATGGACCTATGCCCATAATCGGATTTTCCTTAAAAATATTAAACATTTGAGAAATTAAAAAAAATCGGCCATTTGATATATCACCGGAAAGCCGAAGCGTATTATTTTTCTCTAAAATTGCAAATCCAATGTTTGTATTAAATAAAACAAATCCTCCAACTCCCATCATACAAACCAATAATACTTTCCATTTTTTTCCAATTGCCTTATCTCTTTTAAATGCAAACACTCCCATATATATAATTGCAAGCATGGTGATTGCAATTGCACTTCTTTTGCCTGAAAGAAATATATTAAATAATCCAAATCCTGCTAATAATGCATTATAAATATTCATCTTTCTGGTACATCGAATGATCCCCATACAAAAGACAATATATGCATAAAACATAGCAAACGGCTGTGTCCCTGCAATACCAGTACATGCGCCATGTAAATCAAAAGCTTCCATTACCCCTCCTAATGCTCCTTGAGAGAGCATCCGAGAAATAATCCTATTTAACTGTGCAGGGAAAAGATATTGTAATGTAATAAATACACATTCTATCAAACATAATATCAAAAAATAGTTAGCAACTCTTTTTTGATATTGTTTATCCGCTCTGCCAAAAAGAACTTCACAATAGATTGTTATCCAAAGCAATAGATATTTTACACTAGAAGAACGATCTTTACTAAATAGTACAGTAAATGCAATTACTAGAATAAATACCTCTATCGCTGTATTAACTGAGGTTTTTCGTTTACTAATCTGCGGATTGAATGACAAAGCCAGTCCAATCGTTCCGATTACTGCTCCCCCTAGTAACTGATATGTATTAATCATTCCAACCAAGAAAACACTACAAAACAAAGTAAATAGTAGTGTACATTCAGCAAAAATAGATGGTATCGCTCTCTTCATCAATTAGCCCCACTCTCTTTATTTACTTTATTAAAACATTCCATATAAAATTCTTCCAACCATTTTGATGTATTATTAATATCAAATCCTGAATTTATTACACTTAATAAAGTATCTTGCCTTTCATATGAAAGAGCAGATGCTTCCTTTACCCATTTTTCTTTTATCAATGGAAGGTATGTACAATAATTAGTAATAGAAACTAATTCTGGTACATAATTACTGCAAATCGTTTTTAATCCTGCTGCTTGGGATTCTATTGCTACTATACCAAATCCCTCCCACAAAGACGGAAACAGCATACAATCTGATGCCTGCAGTAACTGCGGAATGTCATTTCTTGCTCCCAGCATTGTCACGCATTGACTTAACCCTAATTCTTGAATTTTCTGTTGAATTCCAACTTTTTCATTGCCATTACCTACAATAAAAAAATAAATAGATTTATCTAAAGAATATAACTCTTTAATAACTTGTAATGAAAATATATAATTCTTTTCTTTTGACAATCTTCCAATTTGAATGTAAACCTTTTTACCTTCTACATCTAATTTTTTTCTGTACTCATTTCGCACTGAAAAATCAAATCTGTACTTTTCAGCATCAATAGCATTATTTAAAATATAAAAATTTCTTTTTTTTACCACAGACTTTCCAAATAACCACTGTCCTGCTTCCTTTGAGCATGCAAACAAATAATCTGCCTGATATTTCAATGGTACTTGCATACATCTTTTTACAAAAGCCTGTAAGCCTTTTCCCTCAGATGTACTATGGCTATGTATAATTGTTACTACGCCATGTTTTTTTGCGATTGGTATAAAAATCGACGCATAACTACGAACATGTGAATGCATGATTGAATATTCTGGATGGTTTTCAAAAAAATCATTCCAAATTTTATACAATTTCAAACTATTTTTTCTATTAAAAGCAGGAAATCTATATATTTTACCGCCTAAAGACAGAATCTCTTCCTCATATGCTTGCTTAGCTTCTATATGTGTTACAAAATCAAACTGAATACTCGAACGGTCAATTGTTCGATATAGATTCATAACCATTGTTTCAGCACCACCGAGGTTCAAGCCGCCCAAAACGTGAAGCACTCTTAACATTATTTTACCTCATTCTAATACTTTTATAAAACTTCTACACGTACTTTTCTATCAAAGTTTCTTCATCTCTGCTAAGTATTTATCTATAACAATCTGGCGATTAAAATTTTTTTCAACTTTAGCCCTTCCAGCCAGTCCCATTTGTTTACGTTCTTCGACACTTTTACTCAAAAACATCTCAATCTTTTCAATAAGATCTTGACTATTCTGTTCTTCAACTACATATCCATTTATTCCATCATCTATAACCTCTCGACACCCACTCCTATTTGTTGTAATAATAGGACGACCACTTGCTGCACTTTCTAGAAGCACATTAGACAGCCCCTCGGGATAATATGTTGGGTGTATTGTACATGCCGCCATTTGATAAATTTCTCGCATATTATCAACCAAACCATGATAAATAATAATTCCCTGTCTTGCCAATTCTTCTAATACATTTTTATAATCTTCTTCACAAAAACCGCAAATATGAAATCTTGTTTTAGGATACCGAGAACGAATATATTTCGCTGCCTCTAAGTATTGGTCAATGCCTTTTTCTTTCATAACTCGGGCAACAAATATAAAATTGATGTTTTCTCCAACTGGATATTCTAAGACTTGATATTCTTTTAAGTTTACGCCAGAACCTGGAAGCATATCAAACGCTGTTTTAATTACATGTTGTTTTATCATAAAATCTCGATTTTCTGTATTTTGAAAAAATACTTTCTGAGCTTTGCGTAATCCAATATGATACAGTCCTAATGTGATTTTTTGAAGCATACCGCCTTTTTCTACAGCAGTCCCCAATCCTGTGATATTTACAACATAAGGAATACCTAAACTTGCACACATCATTCCCCCATATACATTTGGCTTAATCGTATATCCAAATACAATATCAGGTTTTACTTTCTTCAAAATTTTTCTATATGTCACCATTAATTTTAAATCCTTAATAGGGTTAACACCCCTACGATCTATCGGAGTATTGATAAATTGACACCCTATTTTTTGCAATTCTGGAATAAAGCTACCTTCTGGAAGTGATATATAGACCTTACATGGTTCTATTTTATTTTCCTTTATATATTTTCCAGGAAATAACAATTCTTCAATTAGCTCTCTTCTAAACTTGTACAAGCCAACATCATTATTAGCCAATATCAATACCTTCATTTACTATTTCTCCCATATCATTTATCGAATCAATGCTGTTATTGTATATAAAACACTTCTGAATATTATTATTAAAAACAGCCTTTACTATACAATCCTTCTTTATTCCTAAACCATATACTTCGCATTCCTAATTGCTCTGGAGCTTGGAAGTCTTTTTGTACATTATCTCCTACATAAATCATCCTCTCAAACGGCTTTTTTAACCTACATTGCATAATGTGAAATGCCTTATCACAAGGTTTTCGAAATTGAATACCGCCAAGCTCATCCGTAATAATAATATTCTCTATCACTTTATCTAATCCTAATGCTTGAATTTTTTTCTTTTGTCCAGATACTCTGCCATCGGTAATAATTCCCACTTTGATTCCTATGTTTTTTAACTTTTGAATCAATTCAATTACACCATCATAAAGTGAAATTTCCGGAAGATGCTCACGATATACTTCTAAACACTCATTTTTCTTTTCCAAACATCCAAGAACATTCAACAATTCATCTATAGCCGGTATTCCAGCTTCAAAACACTTCCACAACTCATCTGAAAAAGCTTCATTTCCTAGATATTTTGCAACTGCTTTATAGCCGCTCCTAATATACTGTTTTTCAGAATATAATGTATCGTCCAAATCAAAAATGACTACATCGATATTCTCTACATACTTCTCTACTTCTAAAATATCTGCAATTTTAATCATCAGTTATTTTACCCTTACACTCTGATCATAACGACTATATACCGCACCATTTTCAGCACCATTCTCCATATAGTCAAAATTCTCTCCGTTCAGCAATCTTAACACTACTTCTGTACTATTCGCTCCAGCTTTCATACTAAGAGGTGCACCTCCACCAAATCGAGGATTAATTTCTATATAATAATCATCTCCTGTAGTTTTCTGTCGAATTAGCTGTACAGTTATCGGGCCACAAGGCTGAAATTTTTCTATGAGTCTTTTGCATTCTGTTATGATCTTCTGATCCATCGAGATCTCTGTTTTAAGAACTTCACCGGCTCTTACTGCCAATCGAATTCGAGGGGTAATAAATACAGGATTACCTTCATAATCGCAAAAAATATCAACTGTATATTCTGTTCCTTCAATAAATGGCTGGACAATGTAATCTCCAACCTGCTCAGCATAAACCCTTAATTCAGATTCATTTTCTACTTTAAACGCATTAATGCTACTGCTCCCATCCTTTGGCTTAATAAAGCATGGATATGGGCCATGATAAAACTGATAGTCCTTGACTGTTCGGGGTGCTTTTAAGCCACAGGATTCAAAAAAATTCGCCGTATAATTCTTATCTCTACAGATCTCAATTTTATCTTGTTTACTAATAAGTACCTTTGTCCCAATCTCGTCAAATCTCGTTTTATTTTGACTAAGTACCAAAAGATCAGTATCAATCGTAGGAATCAGCATATCAATATGGTCTTCTGCACAAATTTTGAGTAATTGCGGAATATAGTCATCATCTCGCATCCCACAAACTTTTCGAGTATAATTGCAAAAGGCTAATGCCGGTGCTGTTGCTACCATGTCTGCTCCGTAAATTTTTAAGTCAATATTCAAGTGATTCGCTGCTTGCTGAAATGCCTGTAGTAACTCTACACGTCTACCAACACCTGTAAAAAGAATTCTAACTGTTTTCATTATGCAACCCTCCTACTAATAGAGGGTATACAAAATCTTTTAGCTAGAGGATACCCCCCGAATATTTTCAGTCACTTTCTGTTCCATATCTATTCTCCTTGCAGGAACTCCAACATACGTTCCTGATTTTTTTATATTATTAATTACTACTGCTCCCGCTCCTATCATACATTCTCCGCAGATATTAACGTTATTGCTTACGATTGCCCCAGCACCGATCCAAGTTCCTTCCCCTATACTAACTGTTCCGCATAAATGACTTCCTACTGCTATATGTACATAGTCGCCCACTATACAATCATGGTCTACCGATGCGCAAGTATTGATAATACATCCCTTTCCAATTTTTGAATCAGGATTAACCACCGCACCAGCCATAATCACTGTTCCTGCTCCTATTAATACATTATTGGCAACAACTGCATCTGGATGAATGAGTGTAACCAGTTTTTCATCTGGAATAGACTCCTCTATCCTTTTCCTGACACCTGCATTACCAATTCCTATGATAATGTCTGCATCAAGATTTTTTGCTTCATAGCTTTTGCCCACTACCGGATAATCACTACATTCATTGATTTTCCCATTGTCGTCCAGAAAGACTATTTCCTCATAACCGTTCTTTGCAGCGATGTCAGCGATTACTTTCCCATGACCACTTGCACCGATAATTGCCAGCTTCCTCATTCCTATTTCCTCGTACTATCTTTTACTTCAGATTACTTTGTTCCCATAAATTCTTCCATGGTTGCGGATGTATCAGAACTGATTCCTTCCCGTTTCAGCACCGTCAAAATCGTCTGGAAAATAATCTTCCAATCGCCTAAAAATGTAATATTATCTACATACTTCACATCCCAGTCAAACTTTTCTTCCCAACTGATAGCGTTCCGGCCATGAACCTGTGCAAGTCCTGTAAAACCTGGTCTGACCTCATGCCGTCTTGCCTGATGTTCGTTATAACGCTCCAGATACTGAACAAGAAGCGGTCTTGGGCCAACTACTGCCATATCGCCTTTTAGTATATTAAAAAGTTCTGGCAATTCATCCAAAGAAGTAGCACGCAGAATTTTTCCAAAAGGAGTTATTCTTGTTGCATCTTGTGCTGGATCTATCACACCGCTCTTCGGTGGTAACATCGTGCGAAACTTATAAAGTTTAAATATTTTTCCATTTTTTCCTGGTCTATCCTGTGTAAAAAGAATCGGGCTTCCTAATTTGATGCGAACAAGAATAGCCACAACAAGGAGAATTGGAGATAGAACAATCGTTGCCAATAGTGCACATAGAAAATCCTGTGGACGCTTTATGTATTTTTCGTAAATACCTTTCTTATGCATATTTAACTTCTCCTGTTCGTAAAATTATTACTCAAAACATGCACATATAACTCTAATAATTCGTTCCTGTTCCTCAACAGTCATCTTATTATCACTGGGCAGACACAGACCTCTTTCAAATATATCCATCCCCACATCCAGGCAGCCGCCATCAAGGTATGCATTGGTTCTGGCTCTGCCGTTTCCGTCACGGACAATGAATGGATTCATCCGGTAAATAGGCTGCATGTGCATAGGCTTCCAGATTGGACGGCCTTCTGCATTGATGCTTGCAATGGCATCTAAAATCTCTGTAGGACAACTCTTACCATGTTCAGAAATATAAAGTGCTTCCTGCTCCCCTCTGACCTGCCTGCACATGGCATCTTTATCAATAATCATGCAGCTCAACCAGAAATTCGGCTCACTGTTTTCTTCATCATAAGGGTTCATCTGCATCGGCAAACCTTTCAGCCCTTCTTTGTAGCGCATATAAATGGCTTTTTTCTGGGCAATATGTTCCTCCAGATGTGGAATCTGGCTGCGTACCACACCGGCAATCACATTGCTCATGCGGTAGTTATAGCCAAGTTCTTCATGCTGATACCATGCCGCACGTTCTCTGGACTGGGTAGACCACTTACGTACCTTGTCTGCTGCCTCTTTACTGTCCGTCAGCAGCATACCGCCGGAAGAACCGGTAATAATTTTATTTCCATTGAAAGATATTGCACTATATGTACCAAACACACCTGTCTGAACACCTTTGTAAGATGCACCCAAAGATTCTGCAGCATCCTCGATAATAATTGCCCCATGACGATTGCAAACTTCTCGAATTTCATCAATCTTGCTCGGTGTGCCATAAAGATGTGCCACAACTACCAGCTTAATCTCTGGATATATCTCAAATGCTTTTTCTAACGCAACGGGATCCATATTCCAGGTATCGTATTCTGTGTCAATAAAAACAGGAATTCCCCCCTCATATACAATAGGATTCACAGTGGCATCAAACGTCATATCACTTGCAGCTACATATTTTTGAAAAAGGGCTCCTACTCCTGGAGTTGGTTTACCATAGAGGGCTTCTCCAGCCAGCTTCATTGCCAGATGCAAAGCAGCTGTCCCAGCAGACAAAGCAACTGCATACTTACAGCCTACTTTTTCACAAATCTGTTTTTCTACCTCATTAATATTCTCACCCACCGTCGACATCCAGTTTGTTTCATAAGCTTCCATCACATATTTCATAGAATCTGGATACATAGTTGGCGAGGAAAGCCATACTTTGTTTTCAAACTTTTCAAATCTCCCATTCTTAACAAATGCCATCTTTCATACTCCTTATTGCCACTTAATTCTTTTTAAACTTCATAAGCTTTGATTGACTTCCACCAGTTCAAATAATTTTTCTGAACAGTTTCCTTGTAGACGAAAATCAAAACTCACGAACAGTTCCCACTGTACAGGCGAAAAGTTTAAATTGAAACGCCTGTACAGCAATGTTCTTGTTCAATCCTGCAACTGCAGATTTATCTTTTCGTAACCTTAATACTGTGCTTCCCTTTTTCCTAACCCTTCCCTACCTGTCTAATTCCTGCCTCTCCCCCCGTCCCCAAGACGTTACTACCATTCAATCGCTTTTTCCTTGAAAAACGACCTTTATCGGTCTTACTGCTGTCTCAGCCTACTGCCGTCACAGCTGCTTCTGCTCTTGCGTAAGCGGCATCGGTTCCGTTGACTCCCTTATTGGCGTCTTCTGGTCTTTGGAATGTAGGTACTGCGTACCGCAGTCCTTCTCTTGCAGCATCGTCATCTTCCGTCTTGCAGACTTCTCTCAGATGCTCCAGACGCTTGTTCAGTTCCTCTTCGGAGATTGGGGTATCCCGTTCGATAAACAGCATACTGTTGCTGGTCTTATCCAGCTTTTCGGTCTGGACGAGAAGTTCTTCGTACAGCTTTTCTCCTGGCCGCAGGCCGGTCTCAACGATTTCGATTCCCTGAACGCCGGAAAGACGAATCATATTTTCTGCCAAATCCAGAATCTTAACCGGTTTTCCCATATCCAGAACAAACAGTTCTCCATTCTTTGCCAGAGCGCCGCTCTGCAATACCAGCTGGGATGCTTCTGGTATGGTCATAAAGTACCGGATAATTCGTTTGTCTGTCAGGGTCACGGGACCGCCATTGGCAATCTGACGCTTAAACAGCGGAATAACCGATCCGGCGCTTCCCAGTACGTTTCCAAATCTGGTTGCGCTGTATTTGACCTTGCCATGGGTGCTGGCGCTTTGAATAATAATCTCGCACATTCTCTTGGTAGCGCCCATTACATTGGTTGGATTTACTGCTTTGTCTGTGGAAACCATCATAAAATGCTGGACTCCGTATTCTTCGCACAGATCCACCAGCAGCTTGGTTCCAAATACATTGTTTTCAATGGCTTCGATACAGTTGTGTTCCATCAGCGGCACATGCTTATGAGCCGCCGCATTAATCAAAATCTGCGGATGATAAGTCTCAAATACCCTGGACATAGCCCGCCGATCTGTAATAGAACCGATTTCTACCTGGAGATTCAGCTTACCCTTATAAGCCATCTTCAGTTCCTGCTGAACATCATATACGCCGTTTTCGTAGATATCCAGAATAATAATCTGCCTGGGTTTCATCTTGGCTAACTGCCTGCACAGCTCGGAGCCGATGGAACCGCCTCCTCCCGTAATCAGGATGACTTTGTCTCTGTAATACTCGGTTGTTTTTTTATTGGTAACGACCAGCGGTTTTCTAAATAGCAGTTCTTCTGTATCAAATTCTCGTAAGGCCCGCTTTCCTCCTACATTCTGCATAGTCGGATAGTCATATACCTTGATTTTAAATCCTGCCTCTTTATACTTTTCGTAAAGCTGCTTTTTCTTTTCTACGTCCAAAAGCGGAACTGCAAAAACAATTTCCTGAACCTTGTAATCTCGTAATTTATCAAAAACAGCCTTATCTTCTGCAAGAACCGGAATTCCGCGAATCTCTTTTCCAACCTTTTCCAAATCGTTGTCAATAAAGCACTGTGGAATATAGGCTGCCATCCGGTTACTCAGCAGCTCTTCAGCCAGGTTTGCCCCAACACGGCTTGCTCCGAGAATGGCAATCTTAATCTTCTGATCTTCATTCACTCTGCCTGGCTCCAGGCCGGAAAATATCCGCAGCAAAGCTGCCAGCAGTCTTCCTCTTCGTGTCTCGTTGTTGCCGCATTTATAAGCATAACGGTAAAACATACGCAATGACAAAGAACCCAGCAGGTTTACGCAGATCAGAGAAAGCATTCTTGCAAACGTAATCCGTTCTATTGGAAGAATGAATGCCAGCAGCAGGTATACAAAAAATGCAGCAGCATCGGTTAAAATAAGGCGGATATAGCACTGGATTCCACCGTATCTCCACACCTGATTGTATACCTTTCCGGCCATGCGGCATGCCATGACACACGCAGCGGAAAGTACGCCATGCTGAATCAGTCCTGGATATGTTAGCTTATCGCTTCCGCTATAAAGCCACAAAAGCAGTATATCTGCTATTAAAAATATGATTAAATCATACGTAATCAGCATCTTACGTATATAAATCTTTTTATTCCCTACCTGCATTTATTTATCCCTTAACACTTGTTTTTTCTATCAGTTACCTTCTATGGGGCGGCTCTTTGGCCGCCCTGTTTTCACCTTATACAGCACGCCTGACGGCACAGGCAAATATCTGCTGTCAGACTTACTTCCAGAAGATCTGGTATGTACCGGAAGCTGGAGCCTTAAAGGTCACTTTCTTGGTCTTTGCATTAAAGGTTGGAATAATGGTGACCCATTTTCCTGTGGTATTATCATAATACTTGATCACCAGACTCTGGGTGTTGCTGTCCATTTCATTGACCTTAATGGTAATCTCCACAGCGCCTGGATCCGCTTTTCCGGTAGACTTGGACTGTAATACCAGGGCACGGGTATTTCCCAGCTTCTGGTAACCGGTATTCTGCTGCTCTGGGAACACCTCAGAACCATCCTTGCTCTGATTCAGTTTGTTGATTTCATCTACTACGTTCTGAGGAAGACCTGCAGTTTCTGCATTGTCAACAGCAAAGAATACCACCGCGTCACCGATTTCGACTCTGCCAGTGCTTCCTACTGAAGCGTTTTGGCCATCCTGGTTGGCTTCATTTACTACAATACTCTGGGTAACGTTGGCCTTGTCCTTAGACTGCTGAGCTACGTATGTCTTGTCGCCATTAGAAGATATTTCCAGAGATGGCTGGTTCGATGTGGAAATGGAAGTACCGGAAGTACCATTTCCTCCTACAGACGTATTCTGATTGGTCTGTGGAGCTGCAGAAGAACTGCTGTCATAATCGTCGTTGGTCGGACTAAAACTAGCTCCATATGCCATAACCGGTATCATTGCCAGGGTCAGGGCTAAAGCCATTGCTTTTGCACATTTCTTTTTCATAGTAATCTCTCCTTTTCTTTATCTTTCCATAATCAGCGCCCCCGCGCTGTTACTGGCTCATTGTTTATGCTTCCCTGTAAAACAGTTCTAAAAGCACCTCTATCATCTCAGCTTCGCCTGCATGGTATTCATCATAGGTTTCCGTTACCACTGCGCTTCCAGGAAGCACGTAAAAATCTTCTGATGTCAGGCTTTGTGATGCCAGGGCATCTGCCGCCATTCCCAGATACTGTTCCTTTCCCATAT
The DNA here is from genome assembly GCA_938036545.1 of uncultured Clostridium sp. GTDB lineage: Bacteria > Bacillota > Clostridia > Lachnospirales > Lachnospiraceae > UMGS1370. Next base: position 13,969 of record CALHQJ010000095.1, read on the forward strand.
CGGTTATCATGTAGTTTTCTACCATCTCAAAGAGATGGGGAACTGTCTGGCTGTCCTGTTTGGACATTTCTTGGGCTGCTTTGAAAAATCCAGTAATAAATTCCTGTCCTCTCAGAGTTCGGAACAATGCAGAATGATCTTCGGCTGTATCCCTGTATCGGACAAACCGTTCTGCCTGACTGCCTTTTAACCGTACCTGGCTTCCCTCAACAAACTCTGGATCCGCCTGTCCCAATCCTGCCGGTATGGTTACCGTGACGCCGCCCACTGCATCATTGAGCAGATTCAGTGTTGAAATATCAGCAGCCAGATAATGGTCAATCGGAAGTCCTTTCATTAATTGGGAAACTTCCAATGCTGTGTTTTCACAGCTTCCCTTTGCTCCGTCACCATAGGAAAAGGCCAGGGTAATATGATCAAACTCTTCTTCTCTTACCGTGCCGTCCCAATTGACAGGAGTCAGATAAGTCATGGTATCTCTGGGAATCATCAGTATCTTTAACCGGCTTCTGGCCGTGTCCCAGGCTGCTAAAAACAAACTGTCCGCCTGGCCTGCCTGACCGCCCTCTTTTGTCTCTGTCATTTCATTGCCGCGATCCACACCCATACATAAAATCGCTTTCATATAGGTATTTTTTCGATAGGTTTTTCCATTCCATACCACCGTATCCTGGGAAAGCAGACTCTCGTTTTCTTCGCCTGAAAGACCAAGGTTTTCATCGACATCCCCTGCCAGTTCTGTCTGCTCTGCTGCATGGCGGCTGGCAATCAGTGCTTCCGTAGCCTTTCGCTCCCGATACAGGTTTACAAAAATTACTGCAAACAGAACTGCAGCAAATACGCCTGCGCCAATTCCAATGCGGACTGCCTGGTCTCGATTTCTTCTAAGCCAATTCATTCTTAAGCGTTTTCGTCTCCTTCTGCTTTGGGATTCTGTTCAGAGTCATGTTCCGGATGATGGTGGTATTTGTGTTCTGGCTTTTCCGGCGATTCCAGTCTGCTGTAAGAACTTTCTCCTCGTCCTTCTTCTCCATAACGGTCATATTTTCCATACTTACTGTATTTTCCGTATTTACTGTACTTTCCATATTTACTGTAGCGGCTGTCATTGGCAGTATCTACTTTATTTAATACCACACCCAAAATCCGGCACTGGGAACGCTTCAGCTGTTCCACTACTTTTTGTTCAATCTTCCAGCTGACCGCTCCGCTTTCAATTACCAGTACAGATCCATCGCAATGACGGGCCACAATTGCACCGTCAATCAGTCCTCCCATAGGAGGCGTATCAATGATAATATAATCATATTCGTTTCTTAACTTTTCAACAGTCTCCCCAAACAAATCTTCTTCCAGCAGTTCTGCTGGATTGGGAGAATAAGGACCTGCAAAAATGACGTCCAGTCCTTCTGTATCCGTAGCGTACAGCACTTCTTCCAGTTCTTTCTGACCGCTTAAATACTGAGACAGGCCATTTAATTTGTTTTTCAAATGATACCTGTGAGACAGCACAGATTTTCGAATGTCTGCATCAATCAGCAGCGTCTTTTTTCCAATCTGAGCCATAGCCGATGCCATGGCAAAGGAAACATCACTTTTTCCTTCATCCGGCATAGAACTGGTAAACATAATCACCTGGATTCCGCTTCCGCAGAACTGGATATTGGTTCGCAGGGTCTTTATCGCTTCTGCATATTCGTAGTCATCACTGACGCCGTATTTTACTTCTAAAAGTGTCCTATCCATTACTTGCTGTTTCCTTTCTTTCTGGATCTGCCGTTAGTTCTCTCAGACATCTGCATTTCCCGTTCCACCTGTTTTCTGGCTTCTTTTTGACGTTTTTTCTTTGCCTTCTCTGACTTGCCGCTCACTTCTTCTCCGTCTCTTACCGGGATTTCAGCCAGCACTGTTAATCCAAGGTATTTTTCTACGTCTTCTTCTGTCTGAATGGTATCATTTAAAATTATCTGAAGAGTGATCAGGCCACAGGTCAGTATCATGCCAAGCATCGCTCCAAGCATGGCGTTTTTGGCGTTGCTTGGACTGGACTTCTGAGTCGGAAGCTGACCGTCTTCAATCATCTTAGGCGATATCATTTCCATAATATCACCAATATACTCAGAGGAGACGTTTGCCACGCTGTCTACAATTTTTTTTGCCATCTGGGGATCCGGATCCGTTACCGTAACCGATAAAATACGGGTATCCTGGGGATTTCCAATAGAAATTTTCTGTTTCAGCTGCTCATAGGTTAAATCCAGCCCCAATTCCTCAATCACGCCTTCCAACACTGGACGGCTGGTAGTAATAACCTTGTAATCCTGAGTCAGCTGGCTGCCAATCTGTAAATCTGCCAGAGAAGTCAAAGTCGTCTCTTTGGAAAGGACGTACATCATGGCCGTAGAAGTAAATTGGGGAGTCAGAGCCAGTTTGCTAAATGCAAATCCAATGCTTCCTCCTAAAAACGTAACCAATAGAATCAGCCAAATTCTCCTCTTCCATGCCCGAAAAAGTTCCAGCAAATCAATTTCCATTGCATCATCTTGTCTGTTCATTAATTCATTTTCTCTATCCATTCTATCCTTTTCCTTCATCTATTTTTTTCTTTGACAGCCCTGAGTATTTTCATGGCATTTTTTCTGACCAGCTCTGCTGCATATCCTTCATCAATATGGCGCTCCAGCCAGGACAATGCGCCCTTTATTGCAGGAGCCCTGTAATCGGTCCGGTGCATATCTGTTGATAAAAAATCAATGTATCTGTCTTTTATCTGCTTTCGACACCAGCGCACCTCTCTGTCATACCATCTGCCATCCAGACTTTCATAATTCATCTGAAATAAAGCTCCCAATCTGTGAATTTCTTCCAGCAGTCCTTCTTTCCGAAGACATGCATAGCGCTCAACATGAGCCAGTATGGGAATGTAACCAGACCCCGAAAGACTGCGGACAGCCCGCTTTAACTGAGTATACGAAATATTGACATCAAATTCTACTAATATATATTCTGTTCCGGCAAGGCTTAAGGCCTGACCAGATAACAGTCTGTCTTCTAGTTCTTCATGGTAATATAATTCCTGTCCTAAAAAGAGAGTAAATTCCGGTATTTTTTTCTTGATTTCTCTCTCTGTTTCTTCTGCTATTATTCCATAGTCATTCTGTCTGCCTTGTCGGGAATAATGTGGAGTAGCAATTACAGTTTGAATCCCCTGTTCAGCGGCCATAACTGCCAGTTCCACGGCTTCTTCCATAGTTCTGGCCCCGTCATCTACCCCTGGGAGAATATGGGCGTGAATATCGATCCTATCGTTTTGCATCTTTATGTTCCTTTGCTCTTCTGTTTTTCATACTCTCAATTTCTTCCGCCATGTTCATATCCGGCTATCGGTGCATTGCCGATAACAAGTATAATAAAATC
>CALHQJ010000096.1 GCA_938036545.1 uncultured Clostridium sp.
CCGTGGTAAGAAGATAAAAAACCATGGTCTTTACTCCTACTTTTCCAAGGCGCTTCGTATCTCCAATGGCCATACTTCCGCACACCAGGGAACAAAATACCAGCGGTACCACCAGCATCTGCATCAGCCGGATAAATCCCTGGCCGCACACATAAAAAATTCCTTCTACAAAAATCTGATCTCTGACAAATCCTGCCGGAACCCAGAGATTAAAAGAAATTCCGGTTACAGCCCCCAGCAGCAGCGCAATAAAAATAATGGTTGTTAAACTCAGTTTCTTTTTCTTCATATTCCTGTTCAGCCCTACCTCTCTGTCATATATTCCTTCAGCGCTTCTTTCCAGTGCTTTGGCTGCTCCATTCCTTCCAGACGGAGCATTAAATTGTCCAAAACTGCATATGCAGGCCGGCCTTCTTCCCTATTTCTGCTTTCAGACACCGTAACAATAGAATTGGATTTTCCCGCAAAGGACAGAATTGTTTCCGCAAATTCCTTACGGCTGCATACTCCCTGGCAGACCACATGGTATAATCCGTATGCGTCTTCCATTAACAGGCGGTATATGGCTCTTGCCAGTTCTTTTGCGCTGGTTGGAGAGCCGAACTGGTCTGCGGATACCTCTATCGTGTCTGTCCTTTGAGCCTCATCCAACAGTCTGGTAACAAAGTTTTCTCCCTTTCCATATACCCAGGAGCTGCGGATAATTAAATATCTGGGCGCAATGGTCTTTACAAATTCCTCTCCTGCAAGCTTGGACTTTCCATAAACGCTGATTGGCGCAGGAACAGCAAATTCGTTATAGGATTCGGCTGCTTTTCCGTCAAAAATGTCATCCGTTGAAAGCTGTACCATTTTGCCGTGAACGCTGCGGGCTGCCACGCTTAAGTTTCTGGCACCAATAGCATTGACTTTATAGGCCAGATCGCTGTTCTTCTGGCAATACTCAACGCCTCCGATTCCAGCACAGTTGATAATTACATCCGGACGATTCATTTCTACGTATTTGCGTACCTGATCCATATTAGTAATATCCACATCTGCCTGGTCTGTCAGTAAAACCTCCAGCTCCGTGGTATCCAGCAGCTGGGCAAATGCGCTTCCCACCTGGCCCAGTGCTCCTGCTATCCATATTCTTTCGTGATTTAACAGCATATCTTCTATTGCCGTCCACATGGCCTTGTGCCATCTGTCCGGCTCTCCTTTCTTTATTGGAAAGTAACTGTTCAGAACAGTTACATTGGAAATAAAAAGCCCTGACCCCTCCACCCTGAAGTGGGTCAAAGCTTTTATTCTTATTATTGTACCCATACGCCAGAAGCATTTACATAAAATCCATCTGGTGTTGTGGTATTTTTTAACATTTCTCCATTGGTTCCGACGTAAAACCACTGGCCCTGACTGTTCTGAACCCACTGACTTTTTGCCAGGGAACCGTCGTTCTTAAAGTAGTACCAGATGCCGCCGACAAACTGCCGCCATCCGGTTGCCATGTATTGATTGGAATCAAACCAGTATTCTTTTCCATTGATGGTGAGCCACTCATTGGCAGCTCTTGAACCGTTTGATTTGACATAATACCAGCCGCTGCTATCCTGCTGCCAGGTTCCGTTTTGGCCGGAAAGTGTTCCGTTTCCAGAAGAATTTCCGGAAAGAAGGCCTGCATCTGCTAAAGCAAATCCATAATCAAACAGGGTCTTGGTATCGGTATAATGGGTCTGCTTCCCCTTCATTACGACTGCAATCAGACGAACTCCGTTCCTTTCTGCACAGGTAGCCAGCGTATTGCCTGCCTTAGAAGTGTATCCGGTCTTTCCTGCTACGACTCCCTGGTAATATCTGGAATCCTTTGGATACAGCATCTTATGTCCCATGGAAATCGTTCTGGCCTGAGCCTTTTTCGTAGCCGGAATCTGATAAGACAGAGTCGAAGCTGCTTTTACAATGGTTGGATTCTGAAATGCAGCTCTGGCAATGAGGGCCATATCCCTTGGAGTGGTATAGTGCTGCTCATTGTTCAATCCATTGGGATTTACAAAATGAGTGTCTGTACAGCCTAATTCCCTGGCTCTCGCATTCATCTTATCTGCAAAAGCAGAAACGCTTCCGGAAATATGTTCCGCCAGCCCATTTGCTACTTCATTAGCTGATCTTAACAGCAGTGCATACAGGCACTGTTCCACTGTCAGCTTGTCTCCTTCCACCAGGCTTAAGGTTACTGCTCCAGACTCCAGATTGGTAGTAGCTGACTTGGAAAAGGTAACCGTATCGCTTAACCTACAGTTTTCTACTGTCAAAAGGGCTGTCATCAATTTTGTAATGCTGGCCGGATAAAATCTTGTAGTGCCGTTTTTCTCAAACAGAACTTCTCCGGTATTGGCATTTAACAGAACCGCTCCTTCTGATGAAACCACTGGCTTTTCCACAGAAGCGTTGGGAATACTGGGTGTCGTTGAAGTATTTGGCGTACCTGGGGTATTGGAAGAACCGTTTCCCACAGTTCCAGGTCCAGGCATTACCGGCTGGGAACCTCCCTGTCCGGGAGATACGGTCTGGCCGCCTCCAGGCGTACTGGTGCCGGAAGTAATACTCCCGCTGTTTTGTCCCTCAGGCCCTGTAAATCCAATTACCTGGCTGCCATAGGCAGCATTACTCCAAATCATGGCTGCTGCCATTCCCAGGCAAACCATGCGCTTCCACTTTATCATCTCATCTGTCTCCAATCTAATCCGTAAATCTTTTACACATGTCTGAGCTGTTGCTTACACATAGAGAAAAGTATACCATAAATTCCAGAAACCGGAAACCCGATTTTTCCATGAATTTCTTACAACTTTCTATCTATGTTTTACCGCCCTCTTCGCAGCATGGCTGCAACCTGATTCATTCTGGGCATAACTGCATCATAAAACATCTCGTAAGACTTACAGAAATAATTGTCTCCCATAATTGTACCGTCCCCCAGTGCCCTGTGTCTGCGGCATCCGCCTCTGCACACGGCAAAATACCGGCATTGGCGGCATTTTGCAGACCGATCCAGCGACGCCTTTACAAACTCTTCCCCTGCCGGCGACTGATCAATTTCTTCAAATCCCACTTCGTTTAAATTGCCCAGGCAGAACTGATCCAGCACATAAAAGTCACAGGGATATACAGAACCGTCTGCTTCTACCACGTGCTGTACAGAACAGACTCCCCTTTGCTCACAGGACTCCGGCGCATAACCGGCCAATATTCCGACTGCATTTTCAAACTGCCGGATATAAGGCTGGGTTCCATGCTGCAAATCCAGATACCATAAATCAAATAAATCAATTAAAAACTGTCCGTACATCTCTGGAGTCAGTGAATAGTCCCTGCTTCCAGGAGTCTCATTAAGCGGATCCAGGCAAGCAATATATTGCTGATAATGGAATCCGTTTTTCTTATAAAACTCATAAATCCGACGGATTTTCACAGCAGTTTTTGCATTTACCACAGTCAGAATATTATATTCCACCTTGTGTTTATTAAACAATTCAATTGTCTTCATAACTCCTGCAAAACTGCCCTCTCCTTTTGCAGTAAGGCGCTGGGAATCATGGGTAGCCTTTACGCCGTCTAATGAAACTCCTACTAAGAATTTATGTTCTGCAAAAAATTCAGCCCATTCCTCTTCCAGGCAGTATCCATTAGTCTGAAGAGAATACGAAATCGGAATCTCCTTCGTATTGTACTGTTCGACAAACTGGATCAAATCCTTGTAAAAGTCCAGTCCCACCAGAGTTGGTTCTCCGCCCTGAAAGGCAAACCCACAGTTTCCCTCTGCATAAACCAAGGCTTTTTTTACCAGATTTTCCAGCGTATCCCTGGACATCAGTCCATAATTTTCCTGTTCTCTGTTTTGAGTTACATCATAGTAAAAACAATACCGGCAGCGGAGATTACACATCCCCGATGCAGGTTTTATCAGTAATTGCAACGGCGGCATATCTGCCCCTCCCTTTTCTCGTAGTTATTTGGTCTGTTACAACCAGATTCTACATATACTTCTAGCAAAAAAACCGCAGGATGTCAATGTTTGCCTGTTATTCAATATAATTGCGTTCCAGTTTTCCTATGTATCTTCCCAGCACTTCGTATTTATCCTCTTCTCCAATAGGAATCGGAGCCATGGAAGCATTAAACGGCATCAGCCTGATTTCATCTTCTACATGGTACATTTTCTTAATGTGTATCATTCCATTTACCCGAAACAAACCGATTTCATTATGCGGCACTGGTTCTTTCCGGAACAGCAACACTTCTCCCAGACGAAACATTGGCTTTTGTGAATTTGAAACCACTTTCAGACAAAATTCTGCTCGTACATTCACTGGCGTCGGCACAATCTGAATATGTTTGGGTTTTGATGACAATACATATCCTTTTGACTTAAACACAGGAGTATACATAACAATGTCTTTTAAATTCCCGTTGCTGATCCATTCTTCGGCGCACTGATACTCTGCTTCCAAAATTACTTTTACCGCATGCTTGCCATGGACATTTAACTTCCGATATTTCTGTATAATCTGTTTTTCTTCCTCTGATATCTCTTTGGTATGGTCCAAAGCAATATAATCCTGAAAAAAATAATTGGCGTCACATTCCAATGCATCCATCAAATCAATCATTACAGGAAATTTCGGATAATTACAGCCATTTTCATAATTTGCAATAGCATTTACAGATACATTCACCAATCTGGCTAACATACTTTGAGAATACTGTTTTCCTTTTCTAAGTTCTCTTAATCGTTCACTAAATCCCATTTTTTCCTCTCTAAAACTGTATTTTTTCACGATGTTTTGGGATTATAGCACAGAAAAGCTGTATTTTCAACCCAAAACAACAGTTTAGGTTGACTATGCAGTCGAAATATTGTAAATTATGGGAGAGCAATAAAAACGAAAAGGGGAATTATAATGAATCAACACGATATCGAAATGACTTTACTAAAGATGGGAATACCAGGATCTGTAAAAGGATTTCGCTATATAGTGGATGCAATCATGCTTTTGGATCAGGACGACTGGAAAGATCCGAAATGGACCGCCTTATATCACACCATTGGCAGGATGAACAACACTACCGAATCCCGTGTAGAACGTGCCATCAGAAGCGCCCTGGAAACTGTGCGCGGAAAAAATGGAAATGTTGATGAAGTAGAAAAGTACATTGGCTTTATTAACTGCAATTCTTCTGCCTCCCTTATGAGCTTATACAAAAACATCAAAGCAGAACAGTGCGAACACCATGCAAGAGCCATGACCATTACAGAAGAATACTTAAAGCTTATGATTCGTCAAGAACTTAAGAGCTTGCTAATTGGAATGGCATAATTTACGATAAAAATGTATAAAAATGGGGAGGGCTGTTGCAAAATGAAATTCATTTTGCAACACGCTCCGATGCCCAAGGCCGCTTACAAGTACCGGTGTCCGGTTCTCATAACAAATTTTTATCACATTCTCCTTATCTGTCATCAAATTGTTTTCATCTCTCATTTCCCTGTATGATTAATTGACATATCAGATGTTTATTTGGTGATAATATCACAGATCTCTCCCCTCGCTTATGGTATAGTAACCTCAACAACTTCGGGAGGTTTAATTGTGGAAAATAAACTTAGAAAAAAGCGGAAAGCATTTGTTAATTCCAATGACTGCGTCGCCTGCGGCTGCTGTGTAAAGGTCTGCCCCAGAAGTGCCATCGAAATCTGGAAAGGCATTATGGCAAAGGTAGATTTTGAAAAATGTGTAGGATGCAGCAAATGTGCGAAGGAATGTCCTGCATCTGTAATTGAAATTCGAGAGGTGGCGCTATGAAAAAACACTGGTATGACTATCTTTGGATTTTATCCCTTTCGTACCTGATGCTGGGATTTTTCAATATCCTGTTTGCATGGATTGGACTGCTGTGTTTCTTTATTCCCCTGATTATCTCAGTCGTTAAGGGAACAAAGGGGTACTGCAACCGCTACTGCGGAAGAGGCCAGTTATTTGGGCTCTTAGGCGGACGGTTTGGACTTTCAAGGAAAAAGGACGTCCCCAACTGGATGAAAAGCAAAGGCTTCCGTTATGGGTTTCTGATTTTCTTTTTTGTTATGTTTTTCCAGATGCTCTGGAACACCTATCTGGTATTTTCCGGAGCCCAGGATTTAAAACAGGTTGTAACGCTTTTATGGACCTTTAAGCTGCCATGGCGCTGGGCCTATCACGGTACCCTGGTTCACCCAGGCGTGGCCCAGTTTGCGTTTGGATTTTACAGCGTTATGCTGACCTCTACAATCCTGGGATTTGTTACCATGATTCTATACAAACCCCGAAGCTGGTGCGTTTATTGTCCAATGGGAACCATGACCCAGCTTATCTGCAAAGCAAAGAATCGTAACGCATAGTCCCGGCTCCTGCATACAACAGTTGGAAATGTGATAATATCACGGAAATAATTTTCCAAATCGGGTATGATATAGACAGAAACAAGGAAACAGGAGGTATCCGTTATGAGGTTAAAAAATAAAGTTGCCGTTATTACTGGCGGAAGCCGGGGAATCGGTTTTGCCACTGCTGATCAATTTTTAAAAGAAGGCGCTGTCGTGATTCTGACAGCCAGCACCCAGGAATCTGCTGACCACGCAGTTTCACAGTTAAAAGAAAAGTATCCAAATGGAGTTGTGGCAGGCATCAGCCCAAATCTTGCAAGTTTAAGTTCTGTGAGGGAAGCATTTCAGAAGGCTGCAGAAACCTACGGCTGCATTGACATTCTGGTAAACAATGCCGGAATCTCTGAAAGCACTCCCTTTACAGAATATACCGAAGAAATGTATGACAAGGTTATGGATTTAAATGTAAAAGGCGTTTTTAATGCAACCCGTATTGCCAGTGAATGTATGATTGCCAAAGGAAAAGGCGTTATTCTTTCCACTTCCTCTATGGTCAGCATCTCCGGACAGCCCACCGGTTTTGCATATCCTGCATCCAAGTTTGCAGTCAACGGTTTAACCGTCTCATTAGCCAGAGAACTTGGCCCCAAAGGAATCCGCGTCAATGCAGTAGCCCCTGGAATTACCGCAACAGACATGATGAAGGCCGTACCAAAGGAAGTCATCGACCCGCTTATCAGCCAGATTCCCCTGCGCCGCCTTGGGCAGCCGGAAGACATTGCCAACGCCTTTGTATTTTTAGCTTCTGACGAAGCTTCCTACATTACGGGAGTAGTATTGAGCGTAGACGGCATGGCCCGCAGCTGATGCAACATATATGTTAAAAAACTTAATAATTTAGGAGGATGTTACTATGACCGCTATTACCATTAATAAAGACAATTTTCAGGAAGAAGTTTTAAACTCTGACAAACCCGTTCTGTTAGATTTCTGGGCAAGCTGGTGCGGCCCCTGCCGTATGGTCAGCCCTGTTGTAGATGAAATTGCCAAAGAACGCCCTGATATTAAAGTAGGAAAGATTAATGTAGATGAACAGGAAGAACTGGCAGCCCAGTTCCGCATTATGAGTATCCCGACTTTGATGGTTATCAAAAACGGACAGATTGTAAAGCAGTCCATGGGCGCTCAGCCAAAAAATCAGATTTTAGCAATGTTATAGAAGTACAGAAAACAGGCTGGGACTCTATAGATTATTCATCTATAGAGCCCCGGCTTTTTTACAGAATGGTTCCTCCTTCTCCAAATATACAGTTCAAAATCCCCGAAACTTCTCTGCTGGCTAATACAGGTTTTTTACTTTAAACTCTCTTTCCAGTTCCCGTCTCTGGTCTTTTTTCGCAATATCTTCCCGCTTATCGTAAAGCTTTTTACCTCTGGCCAGGCCGATTTCCACCTTCACCAGACTTCCTTTAAAATACACCTGCAGCGGCACCAGGGTAAAGCCTTTTTCTGCAATCTTTCCCGTCAGTTTATTGATTTCTGCCTTGTGCATCAAAAGCTTTCTGGGACGCAGCGGGTCCTTGTTAAAAATATTTCCTTTTTCGTATGGGTTGATATGCATTCCGTAAATATAGACCTCGCCGTTTTGAATCCGGACAAAAGCTTCTTTGATGCTGCATTTTCCCATGCGGACAGACTTTACCTCTGTTCCGTAAAGTTCAATTCCGGTTTCGTATTTGTCATCAATAAAATAGTCGTGATAAGCCTTTTTATTATTGGCTATCAATTTAATTCCACTTTTCAACTCAGCATTCCTCCGTCCATCCTTCTTTTGCAGGAATAAAATCAATGGTTTTTAACAGTCTGTCTGTAGAAAGCACCTCTATTTTAATCTGCTGTCCCAGCTTGTAGGTCTTTTTCGTCATTTCTCCCACTAATTCATAATGCTGTTCATCAAAAATATAATAGTCGTCATTCAGTGCATTCATCCGAATCATGCCTTCTACCGTATTAGGAAGTTCTACGTAAAGTCCCCAATTGGTAACTCCGGAAATCACCCCATCAAAGGTCTCTCCAATATAACGGGACATATACTCGCATTTTTTCAGCTTATCAGTCTCCCGCTCCGCCTCGTCTGCCCGCCGTTCCAGAGCAGACGTTTTGACTGCTACCTCTGGCAAAATCCGGTCATAATGAGCAATCCGCTTTTCTCCCATGCCTGATCTCAGATTTTCCTTAATAATCCGGTGAATCTGAAGATCCGGATACCTTCGGATCGGAGAAGTAAAATGAGTATAATACTTGGCCGCCAGTCCAAAATGCCCTGTACACTCAGTCGTGTATTTAGCCTGCTTCATGGAACGTAGGGTCAGACGGCTGATTAATGCTTCCTGAGGGGTTCCCTCTGTCTTTTCCAACAGCTTCTGAATCTCTTTGGGATGAATCTCGCCCTGGGAAGTCCGGATAAATAAACCAAAGTTATGAATAAATGTGGAAAGCTGCTTCATTTTTTCCGGATCCGGATTATCATGGGTCCGGTACAGGAATGGAAGCTGCTGCCAGAAGAAGTCTTCTGCTACCGTCTCGTTGGCGGCCAGCATAAAGTCTTCGATAATCTTGGTGGCAGTATTCCGCTCGTAAGGTTTAATCTCCAGCGGCTTTCCTCGGTCATCCAGGATGATTTTGCTTTCCGGAAACTCAAAATCAATGGCGCCCCGCCTGCTTCTTTTCTCCCGTAAAATACCGGACAGTTCCTTCATTAATTCAAACATGGGAACCAGTTCTTCATAGGCCTTCCGTTCTTCTTCGTCTCCTTCAGATACGATTTTATTTACAGATGTGTAACTCATCCGTTTGTCCACACGAATCAGCGTTTCTGCTATCCGGTGTCCCAAAATCGTCCCTTTTTCATCAATTTCCATCAGGCAGCTTAGCGCCAGACGGTCGCAGCCTTCATTAAGGGAACAGATCCCATTGCTCAGCTTATGAGGCAGCATGGGAATCACCCGATCTACCAGATATACGCTGGTTCCCCTTCTTAACGCCTCCTGATCCAGGAGACTTCCTTCCCGTACATAGTGGCTTACGTCTGCAATGTGGACGCCCAGGTGGTAAATGCCGTCTTCTTTGCTCAGACTGACCGCATCATCCAGGTCTTTGGCGTCTTCTCCATCAATGGTGACCATTTGCACATCCCGCAGATCCAGCCGTCCTTTTTTATCCGCCTCCTCTACTTCATCCGGAATATAGGAAACTTCTTCCATAACCTCGTCCGGAAATTCCTCCGGCAGTCCGTAAGCGCGGACAATGGATAAAATATCGGTTCCAGGGTCATTGACATGGCCGATAATCTCAACGATTTCCCCTTCCGGCTTTCTTCTGAGTCCGCCAAAATCTGTAATCGCTGCGACTACCTTGTGACCCGTTACGGCTCCCATGTCCTTTCCCTGGGGAATAAAAATATCCAGGCTGATTTTCTGGTTATCCGGTATCACAAAACCAAAATTTTTATTTTTCTGATAATAGCCGATAATCGTGGGATTGGCATGTTCCAAAATCCGAATTACCGCTCCCTCTGCCCGTTTGCCGGAAGGCTCGCGTTCTACCACAATCTGTACTTTATCACCATGAAGGGCCCCTCCCGTCTTATCCTCCGGGATAAACACGTCCTGCTCCCTTCCTTCTGCTGTAACAAAACCAAAGCCTCTGGGATGGCCGGAAAAAATACCCTGAATCGAAAACATCTCCGGCTTTCCGTATTTTCCCTTTTTCGACACCCCTGCCTTTCCCTCTGCCACCAGAAGATCCAGCACCTCCTGAAGCTCGCACCTCTGGCTTTTGGGAACATTTAACAGCACTGCCAGTTCCTTGGCTTTCATTGGAACATATGCCTTATCCTCAAATAAAGCGGTCAGCATTGCTTTTCTGTCATTTAATTTTGTCTCGTCCATCTTTCCTCTTTTCTTTCAACATTCTGTCTGCTTCGCAGTTAGGATTCCCCAGACAACAGCAATTCCATACTCCTTCTATTTGCCCTATAAAAGCAAAAACACCCTTGTCTCCAAGAGTGCTTATCATTGGCCTTTATCGATTAGTGCAGGACATTTAAGACCACTGCAAGAATTAAAAACAGGATACATCCCCATTTTGTAAACTTTTCCAAGTTACCTTCCATGGAACGTCCTTTATTTTTACCCCAATAACTCTCGGCAACGCCGGAAATAGCGCCTAAACCTGCAGATTTACCTTCCTGCATCAGGATAATTGCAGAAATTGCAACACCCAGCAGAACAAAAATAACAGTTAAAATAATCTTTAAAGTTGCCATCAAATCCACCTCCTACGGTTAAACACACCTATCTTACCACAATTTTAAAGGAAAGGCAACTATTTTCATTGCTGACTCTGTGCCTTTTCCATTCTGTGAAGGACTGCCAGAAATCCCGCAAAGAATATAACGCCCTTTATAATACTGGTAACGGCAAAGGCCCACCACACACCGTTGATTCCCAGCGCCGTTGCAGAAAGCAGCATTGCAATGGGAAGTCTTGCCGATGTAAATACAATACTTAAAATAGAGGACGGAAGGGTTTTTCCCAATCCGCAGAATGCGCCCACTGTACAAAGCTCAATACACATAAACAGCTGGGAACAGCCAATAATCCGTAAATAGTCAATTCCCAGGGGCACTACGTCTGGTTCATGGATAAACAGGCGGAAAATCGGGCCTGGAACAAGAATCAGAAGCGCAGTACAGAATGCACCCCAGCCCACCATGGTTTTTACCGCAGTCAGGTAACCTTTTTTTACCCTGTCGTATCTTTGCGCACCATAATTTTGTCCGATAAAAGAATTGACTGCTGCACCGAATCCTTCTGCCGTCATCCAGGAAATAGACTCAATCTGGCTTCCCACTCGCTGAACTGCCACTCCGGTATCTCCCCATCTGACTACCAGCCTTGTCATTCCCATGGAAATGAGGCAGTAAATCAGCTCCTGCATAGCAGCCGGAAATCCGATTTTAGCCATGGTTTTAAAATATCTTCCAGGAGTTTTGGAAAAGATATTCACTTCATCAAAAATCACCTGATCCTTACGGATTACAATTAAAAATACCAGGGTTACAATGGCCTGGGCCGTTACTGTGGCAATGGCGGCTCCGGCCGCTCCCAGGGCAGGGACGGGACCAATGCCGAAAATCAGCAGAGGATCTAAAATAATATTGGCTATTAAGCCAATTACATTGGCCTGGAAAGACGTCTTACTGTCCCCCGCCGCTGTCAGGATTGCAGTAAAAATCACATTTAAATACATGAAAATAATGCATCCGCAGGTAATTCTCATATACAGCACCGCCTCCTGGACGGTATGCTGGTTTTCCAGGCCGAAAAATCCAATTAAGGGACCTGCAAACAATACAGAAATCACTGCATAGCAGACTGCCAGGAAAATCCCCAGCTGCAGCGCTCCGCCGGCATATCTGGCTGCTTCTTTTTTATTGCCCTCTCCCAGAGAATGGGCCACTTTTACCTGGCCTCCCATTCTGGCAAACATTACAACGCCCTGGGACAGCCAGGTATACATACCTGCAGTTCCCACTGCCGTTACTGCTTCCGATCCTACTCTTCCAATCCAGGCCATATCGGTTAAATTATAGGCCATTTGAACCAGCGCAGTCGCCATAATCGGCATGGCAAGGCTGGTTAAGGAGGTAAAAATCGAACCGTTTAATAAATCAATATTTCTCGTTTTTGTCTTATTCATCGTTTTCTCCTGTGGCTTCCTGCCACTTCCGTGTTTCCTTTATTACCTGATCGGAAAACCAAATAACATCCTTCGGCTTGTCCGGATGCTCTCCCAGGCTTTTTTCCATCCAGACCATATTATACCAGGTTCCAAATTTGTAGCCGCACTGATGAAACTCCCCTGCCAGCCGGTAACCCATATGCTCATGGAATTGAACGCTGTTTTTCGTCAAATGGCTGTCTTCCTTTTGAGGATAGCCAATACAGGCATTGAGATTTAACAGATTCTGTGCTTTTGAAATTTCTTCCAGAACTTCATAAAGCCTTCTGCCAATCCCCATCCGTCTCCTGGTTTCCTTTAAATAAATGCTGGTTTCTGCCGCCCATTGATAAGCTGCCCGTTTTCCAAAAGGCCCCGTATATGCATAGCCCAGGATTTCACCCTCTCTTTCCGCCACTATATAGGGATATCTCTTTAAGGTCTCCCTGATTCTCTCTGTAAATTCTTCCAGTGAAGGCACCGTATATTCAAATGTAATCGCTGTCTTTTCCACATAGGGGGCATAAATTTTTAACAGCTCTGGGGCATCCTGTTCGTTTGCAATGCGGATTGTCACGCCATCTGCTTCTTCTTTCATTTCTCGCTTTTATTTCCTCCTGTAAACCAGCTGCATCTGGCAGAAAAACTGCTGCAAAACGAAATCCGGCTTCTCTGCCAGAGCAGATACCTTTTTTCATCCTGCAGCAGCCTCACGGAACTGTCAGAAACAGCTTATTGCTTATTTTTTAAATATTCGTCAATTCCTCTGGCTCCGGCTTTTCCTGCTTCCATTGCCAAAATTACCGTAGCGGCTCCGGTTACTGCGTCGCCTCCGGCAAAGACCCCTTCTCTGCTGGTCTGTCCATTGTCTTCACTGGCAACAATACACTTGCGTTTGTTGATCTCCAGTCCCTTTGTAGTAGCGGAAATCAGCGGGTTGGGAGACGTACCCAGTGACATAATAACCGTATCTACCTCAATGGTATAGTCTGATCCCGGGATTTCCACAGGGCGTCTTCTTCCGGAAGCGTCTGGCTCTCCCAATTCCATTTTGCGGACTACCATGCCGGTTACCCAGTCATTTTCATCTGTTAAAATCTCTACCGGATTGGTCAGAAGGTTAAAAATCACGCCCTCTTCTTTTGCGTGGTGTACCTCTTCCGCACGGGCCGGAAGCTCTGCTTCGCTTCTCCGGTAAACCACATGAACCTCTGCTCCTAAACGAAGAGCCGTTCTGGCAGCGTCCATGGCTACGTTTCCGCCTCCTACTACCGCTACTTTCTTTCCGGCAGCAATAGGCGTATCGTAATCTTCTCTAAATGCTTTCATCAGATTGTTTCTGGTCAGGTACTCATTGGCAGAAAATACGCCGTTGGCATTTTCTCCCGGGATTCCCATAAATTTTGGAAGTCCGGCTCCAGAACCGATAAAGACTGCCTCAAAACCTTCTTCATCCATCAATTCATCTATGGTAACAGACTTTCCAATAATCACATTGGTCTCAATGGTTACGCCTAACTTTCTTACATTATCGATTTCAGAACGCACAACCGTATTTTTCGGAAGACGGAACTCCGGAATGCCGTAAGTCAACACGCCTCCCGGCTCATGGAGGGCTTCAAAAATAGTTACCTCATAGCCCATTTTAGCCAGGTCTCCGGCGCAGGTCAGTCCTGCAGGGCCGGAACCGATTACCGCTACCTTTCTGCCATTGGTCTTCTCCGGAGCTGCCGGAACGAATCCGTTTTCTCTGGACCAGTCTGCTACAAACCGCTCCAGTTTTCCAATGGAAACCGGCTCTCCCTTAATGCCTCGGATACATTTGCCTTCGCACTGAGTCTCCTGAGGACATACCCGTCCGCACACAGCCGGAAGGGCAGAGGATTTGGCGATGACTTCTGCTGCGCCCTTAAAATCTCTCTCCGTTATCTTTTTAATAAATGCAGGAATATCAATGGAAACCGGACATCCCTGAACGCATAAAGGCTTTTTGCACTGAAGGCAGCGTTTTGCTTCTTCTACTGCTTCTTCTTCACTATATCCCAGACAGACTTCTTCAAAGTTTGCCGCTCTTACCTTTGGTTCCTGTTCCTTAATGGGAACTCTCTTCATTCCGTCCATCAGTGATCACCTCCGCAATGTCCGCATCCGCCGTGATGAGTTGCACCCTCCTGGGCCTTTAACAAGTCTCTGCCCTCCTGGGTCTTATACATCTGCTGTCTTTTCATGGCCTGATCGAAGTCTACCAGATGGCCGTCAAATTCCGGTCCGTCTACACAGGCAAATTTCACTTCATCTCCTACGGTAACGCGGCAGGCTCCGCACATTCCCGTACCGTCTACCATAATGGGGTTTAAGCTGACGATGGTTGGAATTCCCAGTTCCTTTGTCAGCTTTGCCACAAATTTCATCATAATCATAGGGCCAATGGCTACGCAGACGTCATAGGTCTTTCCTTCATTTTTTACCAGTTCTTCAATCACTGCCGTTACCATGCCTTTTCGTCCGTAAGAACCGTCGTCTGTGGTAACGTAGAGAGTTCCGGCTGCTTCTTCCATTTCTTTTTCCAAAATCAGCAGATCTTTATTTTTAGAACCTACAATCACATCTGCATCAATTCCGTGAGCCTTCATCCACTTTACCTGGGGATATACCGGAGCGGCGCCTACGCCGCCTGCCACAAATAAATACCGTCTCTTTTTTACTTCCTCCAGGGGATCGCTGACAAATTCCGATGGATTTCCCAAAGGTCCTACTACGTCCTGGAATGCGTCGCCTGTCTGTAAGAACGCCATTCGGTAGGTCGATGCGCCAACGGTCTGAAATACAATGGTAATGGTTCCCTTTTCTCTGTCGTAATCGCAAATAGTCAGAGGAATCCTCTCTCCTTCTTCGTCAATCTTTACGATAACGAACTCTCCTGGCTGGCAGGATTTTGCTACCCTGGGGGCTTCTACATCCATTAGATAAATTTTATCGGCAAGCTGTTCTGCCTTTAAAATCCTGTACATCTTGTATTCTCCTCTTCTTTCTTTTGATAGCGTTGTAATACATTAAAGTTGTAACTTAGGCATTTTCATTAATATTATCATTGTTCCTGACTTCTGGCAACACTTTTTTATTTGTTAATCTGTAACTTTTTCTGATACATCCGAAATTCATAGCACAGGTTAAAATAGGTCTGTTCATCGCTTTCTGCTTTCAGTTCCCATTCTCCATCCTGATCCAGATTGGGAAAGTACGTATCTGCGTCATATTCGTAATCAATCCAGGTCACGTATGCTCTATGGCAGTAAGGCAGAAACAGTTCGTAAATCTCCTGGCCTCCCGCTACGTAAATGTCGTCTGTCGGGTATTTTTCCAGTTCTTTCAGAGCTTCCTCCAGACTGTGCACCACTACGGCCCCTTTTACAGAATAGGATTTGTCCCTGCTTAATACAATGGTAGTGCGTCCGTATAAGGGCTGCCCGCCCGGAAGGCTTTCCAGGGTCTTTCTTCCCATAACCAGTACTTTTCCCAGGGTTTCTTCCCGAAACATTTTCTGATCTGCCGGTATGGAAACCAAAAGCTGGCCCTTATTGCCAATGGCCCAATGTTTATCTGCCGCTACAATCAGATTCATGCCTGTTCTTCCTCGCTTTCTGCAACAATCAGTTCTTTTGCGTAAGGAAGGGTCTGAATCCAGTCGCAGAACGTATGCCATTCTGCCAGCTTATGATTTCTTCTGGCATAATAAATATTAACCAGGGTTTCGTAATTAAAGGTGCAGGTACGCATCTGGTTATAGCTGGAAGGCAGAAGCTGAATCATATCATACCAGTCATCTTTGCTTTTGGTTTCCAGGTATCTGAGGCGGATTTCTTCCAGCTTGTCCACAACGGAATGCATAAATTCCTGCGTTGCAGGTGTCATGTGGTCACAGCTGAAATCTTCCGGCGTAAACGGTTTGCTTGCGATTTTATGCATGGT
>CALHQJ010000097.1 GCA_938036545.1 uncultured Clostridium sp.
TGCCATGGTACACCAGGAGTTAAACCAGGCGTTAAAGAGAAATGTTATGGATAATATCTGGCTGGGACGTTATCCAAAAGTCGGCGGAGTCATGATCGATGAAAAGAAGATGTACGAAGACACAAAGGAAGTCTTCCAGGAGCTTGGCATTGATGTAGATCCGAGACGTATTATGAGTACCATGCCTGTTTCACAGAGACAGATGGCGGAGATTGCCAAGGCAGTTTCCTTTAATTCTAAGATCATTGTATTTGACGAGCCTACGTCTTCTCTTAATGAGCAGGAAGTAGAGCACTTATTCAAGATTATTAACATGCTCCGTGACAAGGGCTGCGGAATCATCTATATCTCCCATAAGATGGCAGAGATTCTGCGGATTGCCGATGAAGTTACGGTTATGCGTGACGGCACATGGATTGCCACAAAACCGGCGAAAGATCTGACGACAGAAGAGATTATTAAGCTGATGGTTGGACGTGAGCTGAGCAATCAGTTCCCGCCAAAGACAAATAAGCCAGGAGAGGTTGCCCTGGAGGTAGAGGGACTGACAGCCCAGTACTCCCTTTTAAAGGATGTATCCTTTAAGGTGAGGAGAGGCGAAATCGTAGGTCTGGCAGGTCTGGATGGCAGCGGCCGTACAGAAACGCTGGAAAATATTTTCGGTATTGCAACGAGAAAGTCAGGAACCATTAAATTAGACGGAAAGCAGGTATTGAACCGAAATGCCAGAGAATCCATTAAGAATGGCTTTGCCATGCTGACAGAAGAGCGCCGCGCAACCGGTATCTTCGGAATTCTGAACATCAGGGAAAATACCGTTATATCAAGCCTTAAAAAGCATAGAAAGGGTATTGCCTTAAGTGAGAAGTCCATGCGGGCTGACACAGGCTGGTCCATTAAGGCAATGCGGACCAAAACGCCTACACAGGAGACGAAAATCAGAAGCCTTTCCGGCGGTAACCAGCAGAAGGTTATTCTGGGAAGATGGCTTTTAACAGAGCCTGAAGTTCTGCTTTTGGACGAGCCGACACGGGGCATCGATGTAGGTGCAAAGTATGAAATCTACCAGTTAATCATCGACCTTGCAAACAAGGGCAAGATTGTTATGATGGTATCCTCAGAGATGCCTGAACTTCTCGGTGTGTGCGACAGAATTCTTGTTATGTCCGGCGGACGTCTGGCAGGCGAGGTTGACGCAAAGAATACCACACAGGAAGAGATTATGACACTTGCTGCAAAATATGTGTAGAGGAGGTTTTGGTCAGATGAGAATGATTGAAAATTATAAAGCAAAAGTAGATAACTATAAGTCTCTTGACGCAAAGGATAAAAAGTTATTCTGGAAAGAAGCCGCAATTAATAATGCGCTTTATGTACTGTTACTTATCGCAATTATTTATACATTTATGCAGAACTCCAGGTTCCTGGCTCCTGCATCTATCGTAAATATTATCAGCCTTTCCGCGGCGAACCTTCCTATCGCCTGCGGTATTGCAGGATGTATTGTACTGACAGGTACAGACCTTTCTGCCGGACGAGTAGTAGGTTTGACAGCATGTATTTCTGCATCTCTGCTTCAGTCTTTAGATTATGCCACTAAGATGTTCCCAGGCATGCCGCCGCTTCCGATTCCGGTTGTTATTCTGGTAGTGCTTGCAGTGGGCGGCGTTGTTGGATATGTAAATGGTTTCTTCGTTGCTAAATTCCAGCTCCACCCATTCATCGTAACCCTGGCAACTCAGCTGATTGTTTATGGTCTGCTGTTAATGTACATCATGATCAACGGCAATAACGGACAGCCTCTGTCTGGTCTTGATGATTCCTTCAAGACCTTCGTTACAGGCAGCATCTTAAAGATTGGCGGCGTTGCGATTCCGAACTACGTATGGTACGGCATGATTGTAGTGGCCATCATGTGGTTCATCTGGAATAAGACTACATTTGGTAAAAACATGTTTGCAGTTGGTTCCAACCCGGAGGCAGCTAACGTATCTGGTGTAAACGTAATGAGAACCACAATTCTGGTACACACACTGGCAGGTATGATGTACGGTGTGACAGGCTTTATTGAGTCTGCACGTATCGGTTCCAATCAGGCTAATACAGGTCTGAACTACGAGTGTGACGCTATCGCAGCCTGCGTTATCGGCGGCGTATCCTTCGTAGGTGGTACTGGTAAGATCAGCGGCGTTGTTATGGGTGTATTCTTACTCAGAATCATCTTCGTTGCCCTGAACTTCCTCTCTATCAATATGAACATGCAGTATGTGATTAAGGGTCTTATTATCCTGGTTGCCTGCGCTATCGATATGAGAAAGTATCTGGTAAGAAAGTAATGAATCTGCGGGGAGTATAGGCTTCCGGCAGAAGGGGATTCACAGGAAGCAGAGATGCTTAGGGGAATCCCCTTTCTTTATTTTATAGGAAACTGCATTTGATGAATTCTTTTTTATAGGGCAGTATGGAGGAAAAAGAGATGGAAGAACAGGATAAAAAACAGCTGGAAACAGAAAGAGAAGAAGATAAGGAGCAGGAAAATCCCATGATCCGAAAAAGACTGTTCGGGCGGGGAATTTATGGAAGCAAGGATGTTCCCATACGCCTGCTGGACGGGCTGATTGCTTTTTTGATGATTACAATTGTGGGAATGATTGCCTATTTTGCCTTTCATGGCGGCTATACCGTTACGTTCGATTCACAGGGAGGAACAGAGGTAAAATCCCAGAAGCTGAAGTATGGTGATACAGTGGCAGAGCCGGAAGATCCAGTCAGACAGGGGTATGAATTTGCCGGCTGGTACACAGAGAGCGGAGCGCTTGAGTGGTATTTTCCAGAAGCCTCAGTGGAAGGTGATATCACCCTGTATGCTCACTGGATTCCAGCCAAAATTACAGTAAAATTTGAACTGGATGGAGGCAACATAGGAGGAGAGGAAGAAGCTGCACCAGTGCAGGTTACTTTTGAAGATGCTTATGGAAAACTCCCTGTCCCTGAAAAGGAGGGATACCAGTTTGCCGGCTGGAGCTATAGCGGACAGATGATAGAAAGCAGTACGATTGTGACAACGAACGGGGAGCACGTGCTGACTGCTGTGTGGGAATAACGGGAATGAAAGATACAGCAGGACAAACGCATGAGTAAATAAATTGTGAACAAATCCCCTTTTTCTGGTAT
>CALHQJ010000098.1 GCA_938036545.1 uncultured Clostridium sp.
CTTTCTTAATGGGAGCCGTATCTCCATTGGCAGCCTTTGGCTTGTGTGCATCCCATGGGAAGAAAATCATGTACTGATCGTCCTTTGCCGGAACTGGAAGACCCGGATTGGAATTATCGAAAAATACCACATCCTTATCCGGATTATAAGGAGTCTTTACCATCATCTCGCCTACCGGCGCATAAGTCATCACTTCCGTACCTTTGATTACATACTGAATATCTGTGTAATGCTCATGGGCCTCAAACTTGGCCTCTTCCCACGGAATAGTGGTATACTCTACCACATTGGCGTAAACGTTCTTTCCGTCAATCTCGTATTTGCCTGGCTCTAATGCAGCTAAATCTGTGTTTAACAGAAAGTCTACCGCCTTGGCATACCGGCCTTCAATTCCTAAATTTCTGTAAAAATTTAAATTCTTTTTCTCGTCAAAAATCATATGGCGTTCTCCTTTACTATGTAGTAACTAAAATCCTTTAATCCCAGTATACGCCATACAAAAGGAAAACTCAATCCTTTTTCACTATTTAAAAAACTCATGTCCGTCATGGGCAAAGAGATAGGTCAGGCTTGAATCAAAAAAGCTGACTGCCCTTCTCTGGGAACGTCCCCGATTCATAAAATACAGGGCTCCCTGGGAATAGTCTTCTCCATCCAGGGCACGATTGACACACTCAACTGTCAAATCTGTCACCTTTACCTGATTAATCCGTCCGTTGGATACCGGAGAAAACTGATTTCTTTGATATACAACTTCTGTAACAGAATTGGGGAACTGCTTGTCCCTCACCCGATTCATAATGACGTTGGCTACCAGTATGCGGCCCTTTTCATCACAAATTCCGGCCTCTGCTTCTACAATTCTTAAAAGCACCTGATAGTCTGACTGGGAGTAAGAAATTTTTCTTGCCTCTCTCTCTGCGATTCTTCTCGCTTCCGCCTCTTTTTCTTCCTGAATCTTTGCCTGTTTAGCCGCAAGTTCCGCTTTTGCCCGTTGGGACTGTTGAATTTTATCTTCCGTATTTTTTACCAGGCTCTGGCCTATAAGGCTGCTCTCCTGCCTGAAAGCGGCGAATTCGGCTTGTATTTTAGCTTCTGTAATCAAATCCAAGTCTTCAGCGTCCGTTTCTTCTAAAGCATCGCTGCTTTCCTGATAACGTCCTTCTGCAAATACTGTCAGAGCGCTTTTTCCTCCTGCTCCAAATCCGGCGGCAGTAAATACCACGACTGCAACTACCATACAGCCGGACATAATCACTGCGGCTGAACGGTGCATCTTTTTACTTACCTGGATAACGGGTCTCATCAATTCACGCAAAAACTGTAATGCTGCCTGAAGAAAAGAATAGAATGGAAACATAGATACTCTCCTTTTTCTTCCTCTTTTTGGCGCAGAAACAGGGGCTTTCCCCCACTTTCTGCTTGTTTTACTGGTTGACATGGCAAATTATATGGGAATGAGTATCGAAATGTCAACCGAAATCCGGCAAGTTTGTCACTTATTCCATGGCGAAAAAATGCGCTATCCGCATTTTTGTGCAGATAGCGCAAGTTATCTCCTGTTTTTCCTTGTTTTTTTAGGCAGGATGACCCTTTTATTTTTACAAAATTATTACATTTTTGTTAATTATTTAGTGTCATATCTTTTGTCGAAAAACGCTGTCGATTCCTTATGTAAACCTTTTTCCTAGATTAGAGGCGCAAAATTACCTTCTGTGTAAGCACATAGATCACTTGGAGACAGCAGAATCTGTACTCCTCTCTGACCTGCGCTGACTGCAATTTTATCAAATAAAATAGCTGTTTCTTCTATATATAATGGAAACTTTTTCTTCATTCCGATGGGAGAACAGCCGCCTCGGATATATCCGGTAAGCGGCAGCAAATCCTTCATAGGAATCATTTCTACCTTTTTATCGTGGGCTGCTTTCGCCACTTTTTTCAAATCCAGTTCTTCATCTACTGGAATGCAGCAAACCAGATAACCGGTCTTCTCTCCTTTTAAAACCAGGGTCTTAAAAATGGTGTCGTGATCGGCTCCCATCATATCTGCTGCATGGCTGCCGGACAAATCCTGTTCGTCTACCTCATACTCTCTGGATTCATATGGAATTTTAGCCGCATCCAGAAGACGCATCACATTTGTTTTTACCATTCTGTTCTCTCCTTCCGATTCAGCGTTCTACCGCTCCGTGGTAGTCCATAATTCCACCGATATTCACTGCCTTTTCATACCCGGATTTTTTCAAAACCTGTACGGCTCGGCCGCTGCGTGCTCCGCTACGGCAGTATACGTATAGCGGCGTATCTTTGCCATATGAAATAGTTTCCAGCTGATCCAGAGGAATATTAACACTTCCAGGCACATGGCCGTCTGCATACTCTTCTCTGGTTCTCACATCCAGTAAAACCGCTCCTGCAGTTTCTCCTGCCTCCTTTACTCCCTGATCCATTGTCACTTCTTCTGTTAATCTAAACAATGAAAGTAATCCCATTACTCTGTCCTTTCTGCAGACCCGGTCTGCCCTGTCTTTTATTCTGCATTTTGCATTATTCCACTTTTTGCATTATTCTACTTTTTTTGCATTGGGATAAATCCTCTGCATTCTCTCGTCACCAAACCGTTCATCCATAATCTCCTGCCAGTGGTACTCTGCCGGTATTCCCTGGCTTCTCTGGCTGTTACGGGAAAGAGCCATACAGGAAACGGCCATGTCGGCGCACATAAATACAATCAAAAACCACACCAGCGGTTTTCCAATCTTTTCCGGAATTTTTTCAATCCATCTGGAAAAGACCGGATACAGCCCCTTGAACCATACAACTGCCGCAATTCCCCAGAAAAAGCAGTACAAAAGATTGATACGGCCTCCTAAATTAAAGGGTATTTTGCTGTAGTCCCAGAATACGGTTCCAAACATAATCTCCGTAAACACACTGCACAAATATTCGTAAGCACCACCTAATACGGTTCCCATTAAAAACAGGAAACGGTCAGAACGCTGCCTGTACCGATACAAAAGAACGGTTACAGCTGCAATGGCCAGCCCCCAGACAATGCTGAAATCCCCCCATACCAGGCTGCTGCGGCTCATCCAGACTCCTGCACTGATACGACAGAAAATCGTCTCTGTAACGTCGCCTAAAAAAGCGCCGATAATAAACAGCAGGACAATTTTATAAAAACTGCAGCCTTCTATGTAACTTTTATTCAGTTCTGTGGCTTTTCCATGAACCTCTTCTAAAGTTTGGGGATATGCCTTTTGAATTCTTCTGTTAATCCAGGAGGAAAGCTTTTTCTCCAGGCCAATGCTTAAGGAAGCAAACCAGGAATCCATGGATTCCCAACGTTCTATTCGCTTGCTTTTTCCGCTTAAAACAATTAACGTGGCCAAAACGTCTGCAGTCAACGCTGCCAGAACTGCCCAGACCAGGATTTTTCCCACTCCTGACGGAACAAGGTGAAAAACGGTTACTAAAAATCCATTTCCCCATTTCAGGGTAATGAATCCTAAAAAGCCCCACAGCAAGGAAATCGGAAGACAGACATATCCATCCAGATTCCATTTTACATTAGAGTAATCCCACCATTTTTCTTTACAAAGCCATTCCAAAAGATGGCCGCCAATCCACTCGACTACGGTAGCAAAAATAGCAGAGCCAACAAACAGCCAGATTCCGGAAAGTTCCTGGCCAAATACTGCAATTCCCACTGCCGTAATGCCGTAAATCAGGCAGAACGGACTATTGATCAGTCCTCTGTTGACAAAACGGCGCTGGCGAAAAACAGCGTGTACCGTTTCCAGTACCCAGCCCAAAAAAGAATATACAAACATCAGCCAAAGCAGCTCATAACCTGTATAATTCACTTATCATCATCCTTTCTTCTCTCAAAATTGAGATTTTTCTACTATTATAGCAACACCGCCCCAAAAAGAAAAGGTCTGTTTTTCTCCCCACTCCAGATTCCACCGCTGCCTTGCAAATTTTATCCATAATTTATATAATAAATTCAGGACGACACGAAACCTGGTGGTAAAAGCCGGACAATAAGATGCACCGTCCTGAACAGTCGTTAATAAAAAAGGAGGTAATTTTTATGAAGGTACTAATGCTGAATGGCAGCTGCAATTTACACGGATGTACTTATACTGCCCTTACTGAAATTGGAAAAGTTTTAAATGACAACGGAATTGATTACGAGATTTACCAGCTGGGGAGTCAGCCGATAAGAGACTGTATTGGATGTGGACAATGCAGAAACGGCGGCGGATGTGCATTTTCTGAAGGAAATGTCAATGAATTTACCCAGAAAGCCATGGAAGCCGATGGATTTATATTTGGAACTCCTGTTTATTACGCCCATCCCAGCGGACGGATTCTTTCTTTCCTTGACCGGGCATTTTATTCCAACAAAAAAGCCTTTGCCGGAAAACCCGGAACATCCATTGCATCTGCCAGAAGAGGCGGAACCATTGCATCCTTTGACGTGTTGAATAAATATTTTTCTATCTCTTCTATGCCAATTATCAGCTCTACCTATTGGAATATCGTCCATGGAACCTGTCCGGAAGACGTACTAAAAGATGAAGAAGGTCTTCAGACCATGAGA
>CALHQJ010000099.1 GCA_938036545.1 uncultured Clostridium sp.
GTAGATGATCCATCTACTGAAGCTGCTGCTCCTTTTTTATATCCTAAAAACAGAAAACAAACTCTGAGAAGATATTTATTACGGCAATTCTGTAAAATTACAGGACGGCACGGCTACCAGAGAATAATTAGTGTGGTAAATCACAAATCCAGGTGCGCCGCCGGCGGCTTTCCGGACGTTTTTTCGTTGGATATAGTCGATCTCCACTTTATCATTGGAGCGTCCCTTGGAATACCATGCTGCCAGGGCTCCGGCCTCTTCAAATACCCGATCGGGAAGCTCTTTCCCTTCTGTTTTTACAATTACATGAGAGCCAGGAATCCCCTTTGCATGGAACCACCAGTCTCCGCCGTTTGCCAGTTTAAAGGTAAGCTCTTCATTTTGATAGTTGTTTTTGCCTACATAGATATGGAAGCCGTCGCTGGACAGATAATGGAAAGGACGGCTGGTTATTTTTGGCCGTTTTTCTCCGGCACGGCGTTTTTTCACATATCCATATTCCATTAATTCTTCCTTAATCTGAATCAAATCGTTTTCTTCCAGCGCGATATCCAAAGCGGCGCTGATAGATTCCAGATGGTCGATTTCTTCTTTTGTTTCCTGGGTAAGCTGGCTTAAGGCCTCAAAAGTACGTTTCAGCTTGTTGTACTTATCAAAATGCTTCTGGGCATTTTCTCTGGCGGAAAGCTGAGGATCTAACGGAATTTTAATGGTTTCATTGGTGTAATAATTGAGACATGAAAACTCTTTTTCTCCGCCTTCCAGCTCATAGCCGTAGGTATTTAACAGTTCACCGTAAATCCGGTATTTTTCACGTTTTTCCGTATCTTTTAACTGTTTTAGCTGCAAGTCGTATTTTTTATAATTCCGCTCCAGGGCAGTCTGGACAATTCGGCGCAGATCTGAGGATTTCTGCCGGATACGGGTAATGGCTTCTCTGGAAGAATAGTAGGTTTTTAACACCTGGCTGACAGAAGAAAATTCCTGTCTGGAAAACCGTTCGCCGTCAAAGCAGGTCAGTGGGAGAGAGGCAAATTCCACAGGAGTCTCTCCATCATAAACAATATTGGGAAGAAAATTTCCATGGGAAACGTCCTCCATCATCAGAGTTAAAGTCCGGTAAAGGTGAAGGGTTTCGTCTTCTGTTAAATCCCCTGCTCCCATATCCGGATTAATGGAAGCTAAATGGCACAATTCTTCTGCAATAATGGGGCTGATACCGGTCAGCCTATTATATAACGCCTTTTGGACTGGCATGGGGGCACAGTGGATCTGCCGGGAAAATTCTTCCAGTGAAATGGTCAGGGGATCGGCTTTTCCCATGGTCTGAGGGATAAAATACATCCGTCCTGGAAGGACTTCACGAACCGAACTGACCTGGGCGGAAACGTGTTTAATGCTGTCCAGAATGGTTCCGTCTTCTTTACAGAAAATAATGTTGCTGTGCTTTCCCATGATCTCAATCATCAGGCGTTTCCTGCACACGTCGCCCATTTCGTCCAGATGTTCTAAAGTCAGTTCAATAATTCGTTCCAGGCCAGGCTGGGATACGGAAATGATTCTTGCGCTTCCGATATGCTTGCGTAAAAGCATACAAAAATTAGGCGCAGTCATGGGGCTGGGTTTATTGGCGTCGGTTATATATACCAGGGGAAGGCTGGCGCTGGCTGATACTAAAAGGCGGACAGAAGAGCCGTCTTTTTTGATCTGGAATAATAATTCGTCCTTTTCCGGTTGGGCAATTTTAGAGATACGGCCGCCTTCAATAGCCTGTTTTAAATCATGGGTCAGATTGGCTACTATAATTCCGTCAAAAGCCATGATAAAACTCCTTTCTGAGTGGAAATAGTATGGAACAATTACTATAGTATATCACATCTTTCGACGGATTGAAATGTTTTATTGACTTGCAAAAGCCTTTGCCTTATAATGGAAACATCTATGGCAAGAAAAGCCATGGTGAAAGAGAGGCTGATGTTATGATAAAAAGCATGACTGGTTTCGGCAGATTTGAAGAGATAACGGATGATTATAAGATATCTGTAGAGATGAAAGCCGTCAACCACCGGTATCTGGATTTAAGCATCAAGATGCCTAAAAAGTTTAATTACTTTGAAGCTGGCATCCGTACCTTGCTAAAGGATTACATCCAGAGGGGCAAGGTGGATGTTTTTATCAGTTATGAAGACTATACAGAAGGACGTTTGTGCTTAAAGTACAACAGCGCCCTGGCTGCCGAGTACATGGAGGGCTACCGGAGAATGGCAGAACAGTTCGGCCTGCCAAATACCGTAACGGTCAACGATCTGGCCAGATGTCCGGAAGTATTTACAATGGAACAGGCTCCCGATGATGAAGACGAGATGTGGAAAGTACTTTCCCACGCCATCCGAGAGGCAGCACAGCGTTTTGTAAATACCCGTACTTTGGAAGGGGAAAACTTAAAGACTGATTTGTTAGGCAAACTGGACTATATGGAGACTCTGGTTTCCGAAGTAGAAGCCCGTTCGCCGCAGGTGGTTTCCGAATATCGGACAAAACTGGAGGAGAAGATTAAAGAACTTCTTGCCGGAGCGGCGCTGGATGAAAACCGAATCGCCACAGAGGTTACCATTTTTGCAGATAAGATTTGCGTAGATGAAGAGACGGTCCGTCTGCGCAGCCATATCGTAAATACCAGAAAGGAACTGACAGAAGGCGGAAGTATTGGCCGAAAGCTGGATTTTATCGCCCAGGAGATGAATCGGGAAGCCAATACCATTCTTTCCAAGGCCAATGATCTGGAGATCTCCCAGAGAGCCATTGCCTTAAAGACTGAGGTAGAGAAGGTTCGGGAACAGATCCAAAATATTGAATAACAATAGAATTTCGGCATCAGGAGACTGGATATGAAGGATAAAGGAGTATTGGCAGTTGTTTCCGGATTTTCCGGAGCAGGCAAAGGGACTTTGATGAAGGCCCTCCTTGAAAAATATGACAATTACGCCCTGTCTATCTCTGCCACAACCAGAGCCCCAAGGCCTGGTGAGGAAGACGGAAGAGAGTATTTTTTCGTAACAAAGGACAGGTTTGAAGAAATGATCCGACAGGATCAGCTGATTGAATACGCCCGTTATGTGGAAAACTATTATGGTACGCCTAAGGAATACGTAACGCAGCAGATGGAAGCGGGAAAAGACGTGATTCTGGAAATTGAGATCCAGGGCGCATTAAAGGTGAAAAAGCAGTTTCCAAACGCACTGCTGCTGTTTGTTATGCCGCCCAGTGCTGCAGAATTGAAAGAGAGGCTCGTTGGAAGAGGAACAGAGGCTCTGGATGTAATTCAAAACCGCTTAAGGCGGGCTGTGGAAGAGTCAAAAGGCATTGAAAACTATGATTACATTCTGATAAACGATCAGATAGAAGGGTGTGTGGAACGGATGCATCAGCTGATTCAGGATCACCACAGCCGCACCTGCAATCAGACCGCGTTTATTGAGAAAATGCGGGAAGAGCTTCACAAAATAAACAAAGAATAATACAGGGAAGCCTGTTTTCAGGCAGAAAGGAGATTTTATATGTTACATCCATCTTATTCGGATTTAATTAATGTAGTAAACAGCGAGGTAGAGCCAGGAGAGGAGCCGGTAGTTCAGAGCCGGTATTCCATTGTCATCGCATCTGCAAAGAGAGCCAGACAGCTTATTGACGGGGCAGAACCGCTGGTTTCCAATACAAATGGCAAGCCTCTGTCCGTAGCGATTGACGAATTATACAAGAAAAAAGTGAAAATTCTTGGAGACGATGAAACGTTAGAAGAAGAAAACCAGTAATCAGGCAGCACAGAATGGAGCGGAAAGACTTTGATTTGCGGAAAATTTCAGAAAGTCTGACGCTCCATTTCCGCATAAAGATAAAACGAAACGTAACTGTTCAGGACGGGGCATCTTCTTGTCCGGCTTTGCCGAACAAGAAGCATCGGAGATTCCTCCGATGTGAAATCTGGTGTAAAAAGCTGTTTACAAACCAGCTTGACACAGCTTTTTATGCCAGATTTCCCGTCGTCCTGAATAGTTACAACGAAACTAAGAAAGAAACGAGGTGTTTCCAAATATATGAAATTACTGTGCATTTCACTGGGGTGTGATAAAAACCTGGTAGACACGGAAAAAATGATGGGACTTTTCCGCCAGAATGGCTGGGAATTTACAGATGACGAGGCAGATGCAGATGCGGTGCTGGTCAATACCTGCTGTTTTATCGGCGATGCAAAGGAAGAAAGTGTCAATACGATTTTGGAAATGGCAGAACTGAAAAATCAGGGAAACGTAAAAGCCCTGATTGTAACTGGATGTATGGCAGAACGGTATAAGCAGGAAATTCTGGACGAGATTCCAGAGGTAGACGCCATTATCGGTACGTCTTCTTATGATGAGATTATAGAAGCTTTAAACCGTGTATTTGGTGGACAGGGGCCGGTTTCCTGTTTTGAAGAATTAACCAGGCTTCCTAAAACCAGCGCCGGCAGAGTGGTAACCACAGGCGGCTATTATGGCTTTTTAAAGATTGCAGAAGGCTGCGACAAACGCTGTACCTACTGCATTATTCCAAGCCTGAGAGGGCCTTACCGCAGCTACCCTATGGAAGAACTGGTAGAAGAAGCAAAGATGCTGGCTGACGGGGGCGTGAAAGAGCTGATTGTAGTCGCTCAGGAGACCACTCTCTACGGAGTGGATCTTTATGGCAAAAAAATGCTTCCGGAGCTGTTAAGACGGCTGGCAGCAGTTTCCGGAATCCAGTGGATTCGGATTCAGTACTGCTATCCGGAAGAAATTACTGATGAACTGATTGAAGTAATCAAGCAGGAAGAAAAGATTTGCCATTATTTGGATATTCCCATTCAGCATGCCAGCGACCGGATTTTAAAAAGGATGAACCGCCGTACCAATCAGGCTCAGCTAAAGGAAATGATTGGAAAGCTTCGCCAGGAGATTCCGGATATTGTGCTGCGCACTACCCTGATTTCCGGTTTTCCTGGAGAGACAGAGGAAGATCATCAGATTCTCATGGAGTTTGTAGATGAAATGGAATTTGAGCGGTTAGGTGTGTTTGCCTACTCAGCAGAAGAAGATACGCCGGCCTACTCCTTTGAAAATCAGGTGCCTCAGGAACTAAAAGAGGAGCGCCGTGACCAGATTATGGAATTGCAGCAGGAAATTGCATTTGAACATTCAGAGGACATGAAAGGACGGATATTGGATGTGCTGATAGAAGGAAAAGTAGCTGACGAACCGGCATATGTAGGACGTACTTATATGGATGCTCCGGGAGTAGACGGCTTGATTTTTGTAAATACCGGTGAATTGTTGATGTCCGGAGATTTTGTTCGGGTAAAGGTGACAGGCGCCAGCGAATATGATTTAATAGGAGAGGTGTACGATGAATTTACCGAATAAATTAACAGTTCTTCGAGTGATTTTAATTCCGTTTTTTGTGGCTTCTTTAATGGTAAATGGCGGAACAAATGAAACTATGCGGATTGTAGCTGGAGTCATTTTTATTGTAGCCAGCCTGACTGATTTGCTGGACGGAAAAATTGCCAGAAAATATAATCTGGTAACGAATTTTGGAAAGTTTATGGATCCGCTGGCCGATAAGCTGCTGGTGTGTTCTGCACTAATCTGCTTTATTGAGCTGGGACAGATTCCGGCCTGGATGGTAATCATTATCATCAGCCGGGAATTTATTATCAGCGGATTCCGTCTGGTAGCCTCTGACAACGGCGTGGTAATTGCCGCCAGCTACTGGGGCAAGTTTAAGACCACCTTCCAGATGATTGCCGTTGTGCTGCTGATTTTCAATATTCCGGCGCTTCATACGGTGACCCGGATTTGCCTGTGGATTGCCCTGATTTTAACTATTGTTTCTTTAATCGATTATCTGATGAAAAATCACAAGGTACTGACAGAAGGGAGCATTTAATTTATGGTAGCAGAATTAATTTCTGTAGGAACAGAACTTTTACTGGGCAACATTATCAATACCAATACCCAGTATCTGGCAGAGAAATGCGCTCTGTTAGGCCTGACCATGTATTACCAGACTACAGTGGGAGATAACCACGACCGTCTGGCAGAAACAATAAAAACAGCGTTAAACCGTTCCGATATTATTATTTTAACCGGCGGACTTGGCCCGACAGAAGACGATATGACCAAGGAAGTATGTGCAGAGGTAATGGGATTTTCCTTAAAAGAGGACAGTCATACCAGACAGCGGATCGAACGGTATTTAAAAAACAGCATTTATACGGATATTCCGGATAATAATTGGAAGCAGGCCATTGTGCCGGAGGGAGCCATGGTTCTGGATAATGACAATGGAACAGCTCCAGGCCTGATTTTGGAAAAAGGGGAAAAGACGGCCATTCTGCTTCCTGGCCCGCCAGGAGAGCTGTATCCCCTTTTTGAAAAGAAGGTTGCACCCTATCTTCAGAAAAAACAGCCGGAAGTCATTTTGTCTCAAATGGTTAAGATCTGCGGATACGGAGAAAGTCAGGTAGAGGATAAGCTGCTGGATTTAATTGACAAGCAGACAAATCCAACTATTGCAACTTATGCCAAAACCGGTGAAGTCCATCTGCGGATTACTGCCAGGGCAAAAAATGAAGACAGCGCCAGAAAGCTGTTAAAGCCGGTTGTTAAGGAAGTAAAGAAGCGTTTTGAAGACAGCGTATATTCTGTAAAAGAAAATGAAACCCTGGAAGGAGCGGTAGTCCGGCTGCTGGAAAAATATGAGATTACCGTATCTACTGCGGAATCCTGCACAGGCGGACTTTTAGCCGGCCGGATTGTCAATGTTCCAGGCGCATCCGAGGTATTTAAAGAAGGATTTATTACCTACTCCAACAAGGCAAAGAGGAAGCTGTTAGACGTAAGCAAAGCTACTTTGAAAAAATACGGAGCAGTCAGCGAACAGACAGCCAAAGAGATGGCGGCCGGAGGCGCTTTTGCAGCAGATTCCGATACCTGTATTGCCATTACGGGAATTGCAGGTCCGGATGGCGGAACTGAGGAAAAGCCGGTAGGTCTGGTTTACATTGCCTGCTATGTAAAGGATAAGGTTATAGTAGAACGCTGCCAGTTTCGAGGCAGCAGAGACAAGATTCGAGAACAGGCCGTTGTCCGCGGATTAAATCTTCTGCGTCTGTCTATTCTCCAGAATTACCGGAAAGATAAAGAAAAAGAGAGGAACTAGGAGGAACTAGGAGGAACACATGGATCAGTTGACAATGAAAAAAAGCCTGACTGCGGCGTTTCAGTATTCCTGCACCAGAATGGCGCTGAATTATTATATATATTTTGAAGGGGCGGCAGAGGAAGAGAACAGAAGCCCATGGGAAGAAACTTTTCGCAGAGATTTTCAGAGAATCATGGGAGCTGCGTTAAAGGGAGAAAGCAGCTTAGGCGAGCTGGAAGATCTGCGCAGAAAGGCCATGGACAAGATGGAAGTTCTGACTGCGTATACAGACTGTTTTCAGGTTTATGAGCATGTTTTAAACCGTCTGGAACTGCGGTACATTCCCAGTGAAGAGAAACAGGCCTTGCCGGATGATGAGGCACTGGCCAGTGAGATTTTAAGATTTTTGACTTCTTCCAGAGATTCTGCTCTGATGAATGAACGAATCCAGATGGTGATGGAGCAGCTTCCCATCCGGTTTACGAAGAGTAAGTTCTTTTCCCTGGTGCAGGAAGGCCTTTCCATTTATAAAGGTTCTGAAAAAAGCAGTCTGGACGCCATGATGTATGTGCTTCGTACCGAATCCATGATCCAGCTTCCAGATAATATGAAGGAAGGCTATGAAGATTTATATGAGATTCTGTCCATGCTGTCCGGCGCAGATTATAAAAATCTGTCTCAGGAAGAATTTAATCGCCTGGCAGATGGACTTCAGATTGCGTCCGGCCAGATTCTGGATATTTCCGGCCAGTTAATGCTGGAAATGGATTTGATTAACGACCTTTACGTCATGCACCTGGCCGGAACCCATGCGGTTATGGACGCTGCTGAGAAACAGAATCTGACAGGGCTGCTTCAGGTGATTTGGACAAAGCTGGAGACAGAGGATTATTCCATTCCGGAAGATCAGGTAGAAGACATGCTGGTACAGTTAGAAGGAAAGCAGGAGCGGTATTATGAGCGGTGGCTGCGCTATGATACGTCAGGCAATGGAGAAACAGGGGAAAACGGTTCTGAGTTGTCAGAAGCCCTGCGGAAAACCGGCCTTCTTCTTTCCGGCAGTTCTTTTGTAGAACTGGAGCAGGCGGCAGGAGATTCAGCAGAAGTGACGGAGAATATGCTGGATGAGGAAATCCAGAAGTTTTTCCAGGAATTAAGCCGGCTGTGGGATGGGATGCCCAGAGTAACGGTGCGGGCGGTTATGGCCCGAATCCTGTCCAGCCTTCCGGTATGCTTTAATTCGGTTCCGGAACTGGAAGCCTATGTGAAAAACAGTCTGGAAAGCTGTACGGATATGGATGAAAAGACGATTTCCATGGAGCTTATCCGAACCATTATGGTAGATGAGAATGAGATGGCATAAACCGTTATATATGGGAGAGCAGGCGGCGAAGAAGCGTTTTTCCATTATTCAGGGACTGCGTAAGAAAAAACTCTGTCCTGGAATTTATGTGATTACTCCGGCCAGCGGAGGCAATAATATTCTTGACATTTATCCGGCTGCGGAATTGCTGCTTCCTTATTACAGGGAGAAGGAGCTTTTGATTTTGGGGATTGCCGTCGGGTATGAGGAAGCGGCCGAAGTTGCAGCCAGAATTGTGGCAGAGCTGTACCGTAAGACCGGCGGATTCCATTTAAATGATTTATTGGGAGATGAGGTTCCATGATACATGCATTCCTGTGGCTATTGAAAATCATAGGAATCATAATGCTGATTCTGCTTGGCCTGCTGGTGCTGGCAGTATTGCTGGTGCTGTTTGCAGCAGTCTGCTACCAGGCAGAGGGAAGTTTTTTAGAGAAAAAGCTAAAGGGAACGGCAAAAATTTCCTGGCTGTTTCATATTGTGTCAGTTTGCATTGTATGGGACGATGAAATTCAGACAGTGATCCAGATTTTCGGAATACCGATTCGGAAAAGAAAGGAGCCGGCAGCGGAACCGGCGTCTGAACTTGAAGAAGCCCTGGAGGACGAGATGGAAGACTTGACGGTAAGTATCCAGGAAACAGGCGCTCCAGAGGAAAATCCAACAAAAGAAAACCCGGCGGAAAAAAATCCAGTGAAAAACAATCCGGAGCCGCCAAGGAGGAAAAAACCGGAAGAACCAAACGGGCGGGAAAAATCGGAAAAACCGGAAGAACCGTCTGCTTTGGAACGCATTTTTCAAAGGGCCGGAGAAACTGTTGAGAGACTGAAAAAACGGTTTCAAAAGCTGGCAGACCAAAAAGATAAGGTGGTATCCTGGATAGAAGACGAGGCCAACCAGAAGTCTTTCAAACTGGTTTTCAGGCAGATTGGAAAACTGTTCCGCCATCTGGTTCCTAAAAAAGGACAGGGGAAAATCACTTTCGGTTTTGGGGACGATCCTTATCTGACCGGACAGATTCTGGCTGGGATTGGGCCTTTTTA
>CALHQJ010000100.1 GCA_938036545.1 uncultured Clostridium sp.
TACGTCTCTTTTCTGAGTATGTCCTTTACGTGGCACGTTACTTCCCTCCTTAATACTGCTGCCATCACCCATCTTAAGGGCGGCAGCGTTTCATTAGATCTTCGGTACTCGTACACTTCGTGCAGCCTTTGCTGCTACAGTGGGCACGTTCATGCGCGGTCTGCTGCGAACCTTCGCAGCAGGTAATCTCTATCTCCTGCAACCTACAGGTTCAATATCATCATCCGGCATTATCCTACAAATCAAATACTGCGGCTAATTAATTACTTTTTATCTTTTGGTCTCTTTGCACCGTATTTGGAACGAGCCTGTTTTCTGTTGGCTACGCCTGCGGTATCCAAAGTACCTCTGATGATGTGGTATCTGGTACCTGGAAGGTCCTTAACACGGCCGCCACGGATCAGAACAACGCTATGCTCCTGTAAGTTGTGTCCCTCACCTGGGATGTAGCTTGTTACCTCGATGCCGTTGGAAAGACGTACTCTGGCAATCTTTCTTAATGCAGAGTTCGGCTTCTTAGGGGTTGCAGTCTTAACAGCGGTGCACACACCTCTCTTCTGCGGTGCAGAAACGTTGGTAGCTTTCTTCTGTAAGGAGTTGTATCCTCTCTGAAGAGCTGGAGCTGTGGACTTCTTTGCGCTGCTCTGTCTTCCCTTTCTTACTAACTGGTTAAATGTTGGCATTCTTTTCACCTCCTGCGATATTGACTGTGGTTGCTGTAAGTCAGCTTTTTTGCACACCAAAAATTTGCGTTCTGGTGCACGCCTAATTATTATATCCACACAAAGTTTTTCTGTCAAGGGAAAATTATATTTACTTTTCACATTTTTTCCTTTATTATGGTACCAGAGCCAAACGGCCATGCAGTTTCAAGGCCTTTCTTATTATATACTGCTGTTTTTAGGAGGAATTTTTATGGAATACCGCATTGAATCCGATTCCATGGGCCAGGTAAAGGTTCCGGCTGACGCCTACTGGGGAGCCCAGACGGAACGAAGCTTTGAAAATTTTAAAATTGGGACAGAAAAAATCCCAATGGAAGTTATACGGGCTTTTGCTATTTTGAAAAAAGCCGCCGCTATTGCCAACTACAGGCTGGGGAAGCTGGATGAGAAACGTCAGGGGTTCATCTCATCGGTCTGTGATGAAATTCTCTCCGGAAGGCTGGATAAGCATTTTCCCCTGGCTGTCTGGCAGACCGGCAGCGGAACCCAGTCCAATATGAATGTAAATGAAGTCATCGCCAATCGGGGCAATGAGATGGCGGGACAAAAGCTTCTTCACCCCAATGACCATGTAAACATGTCCCAAAGTTCCAATGACACCTTTCCCACGGCCATGCATATTGCCGCTATCATGGAAATTACCGGTCAGCTGATTCCGGCAATAGATGAGCTTATTTCTACGTTTTGCCGCCTTGAAGATGAAAATCAGGGAATTATCAAAACGGGACGCACCCATCTTCAGGATGCTACCCCTATCTCCTTTTCCCAGGAAATCAGCGGCTGGCGGACAATGCTGGAACAGAACCGCTCCATGATTCTTGCCAGCCTGGAAGGCTTAAAAGAACTGGCTCTTGGCGGTACAGCTGTGGGAACCGGCCTTAACGCTCCTCCAAGTTTTGGAGAAGAATCGGCAAACGCCATTTCCCAGCTGACAGGAATTTCTTTCGTCACCGCTCCAAACAAATTCCACGCACTGACCAGCAAGGACGCCCTGGTTTTCTCTCACGGCGCTTTAAAAGCCCTGGCTGCTAACCTGATGAAAATCGCCAACGACGTCCGCTGGCTGGCCAGCGGCCCCAGATGCGGCCTGGGAGAGATTACCATACCGGAAAATGAACCCGGAAGTTCCATTATGCCTGGAAAAGTTAATCCTACCCAGTGCGAAGCCCTTACCATGACAGCCCTTCAGGTTATTGCCAATGACGTTGCAGTTGGCATGGCCGCTTCCCAGGGCAACTTTGAATTAAATGTGTTTATGCCGGTGTGCATTTACAATTTTCTCCAGTCTGTCCGCCTGCTTTCCGACTCCATTCGTTCCTTTAATCAGAATTGTGCCATAGGAATCAAGGCAAACCGGCAGAAAATGGAGGAAAATCTTCACCGTTCCCTGATGTTGGTAACCTGCCTGAATCCTTATATTGGCTATGACAACGCAGCAAAAACGGCAAAAAAGGCATTTCAGGAAAATATATCCCTCAAAGAGGCTTGCACTGCCCTGGGATTTTTAACACCAGAACAGTTTGATCAGGTATTTCAGCCGGAACACATGATTTGATGAGCTTTCCTGAACAGCTCCAGTTTAAAACAATACGAAAGGAGAATCCTCATGGATGTTAATGAAGCTTCTTTACAGCTCCACTATGATTTAAAAGGTAAAATCGAAGTCGTATCCCGTAAACATATTACTACCAGAGAAGAGCTTTCTCTGGTTTATACCCCTGGTGTAGCAGAACCCTGCCGCCAAATTGCCGCAGATTACGAAAAATCCTTCCAGCTGACCCGCCGTTCTAATTTGGTAGCCGTAATCACGGACGGAACCGCCGTTTTAGGACTTGGAGACATTGGGCCTGCCGCCGGAATGCCGGTCATGGAGGGAAAATGCGCCCTGTTTAAAGAATTTGGAGATGTAGACGCTTTTCCAATCTGTATTGACTCCAAAGATCCCGATACCATTGTCCAGACCATTGCCCTGATTTCCAAAAGCTTCGGCGGCATTAACTTAGAAGATATTTCTGCCCCCCGCTGTTTCGAAATCGAACGCCGTTTAAAGGAAGTATG
The DNA here is from genome assembly GCA_938036545.1 of uncultured Clostridium sp. Classification (GTDB taxonomy): domain Bacteria; phylum Bacillota; class Clostridia; order Lachnospirales; family Lachnospiraceae; genus UMGS1370. The sequence continues at coordinate 2,784 of CALHQJ010000100.1, forward strand.
CGACATTCCCGTATTCCATGACGACCAGCACGGCACTGCCATTGTAGTGGCCGCAGCCTTAATCAACGCCATGAAGGTTACAGGAAAAACCATGGGACAGATGCGGATTGTCATTAACGGGGCAGGAGCCGCCGGTATTGCAATCGGAAAGCTTCTAATCTCAATGGGCTTTGGCAATATTATTATGTGCGATATTCACGGAATTATCTGCGAAGGTGATAAAGAATTAAATCAGGGACAGGAGGAAATCTCCCATATCAGCAATTTAGAAAAAGAACACGGAACCCTGGCTGACGCTTTAAAGGGCGCAGACGCATTTATCGGCGTGTCCCGTCCAGGGCTGGTGACAGCAGAGATGGTATCTTCCATGAATCAGGGAATCGTATTTGCCATGGCTAACCCTACTCCGGAAATCATGCCGGAAGAAGCAAAAAAAGGCGGGGCCGCCGTCATCGGCACAGGCCGTTCTGACTACCCCAACCAAATTAACAACGTCCTGATCTTCCCAGGCATTTTCAAAGGCGCACTGGCTGTCAGGGCGAAAGAAATCACAGAATCCATGAAGCAGAAAGCAGCCTATGCCATTGCTTCCATGATTCCCGACAGCCAGCTTACTGCCGATTACATTATCCCGTCCGCTCTGGACAAATCTGTAGCAGACGTAGTAGCCAAAGCGGTAGCGGATACCGCCCTTGCCGAAGGTATTGCACGGATTTAGTTTTCTTCTTCCCTCTTCTTTCGGATGAACAGAATAATTCCGGCGCTGCAGCCAATGGCCGCCAGTACCAGACCGATTACGGCTGCTGTCATAACTGCCTGGCTGCCTGTTTTATCTGTCTTTTCATGGACGCCGCTTCCCGTGGCGTCCATGGTATCCGGAAGGGGTTCCGGCGCTTTAGACGGCGCTATAATCGCTTCCGGCGCCGGAGCCGTAACCGGCAGTTCTACTGCATAGGGCCTAGAAATACAGACCCAAAAATTCTTCATTCCATAATGGTAACCTACGTATCCCCACTGTTCCCCGCCTGCATCTTCATAAAGCTCCTGAAATTTCATCTTTCCTATCTCATAGGAGCTGCTTCCCACAATGTTTCCGGAACCTGGATAACTCCAAAACTGTACTTCCTTTCCTGCTTCCGGCGTAATCACAATCTCTTCTGTATTTTCCCTGATTTCATCTTTATGGTCTTCTTTAAATTGTGTGCTGTCATAGACCAAGGATAATTCATCCATTAAAACCCAGCCTGTCTTTATCTCTTCTGTTTCAGAGCCATAAGCAGGGGCCGCTTCTCCGCTTTCATCCCGCTGATACTGGATCACGCCCCACTCTTCTCCATGACTGTTTTCATAAGTAAAGGATACAAACAGAACCGTCCCGTTTTCCAGGGCATCGGTTATCTTCTCTTCTTCCGGATTATTCGCCACGTAGATATATCCGGATTTTCCATTGGCAAAGTAATTCCGGTCATGGAGCACAAAGTCATCTTCTCGGCGTTTCTCCCACCGTTCGGTCTGATAAAACTCGTCATCCGGCTCCCAGATTACGTCTGCCTGAGCCGTCATCAGACCCTGAGCCAGCACTGCGGCAAATACCAGGGCAGCTGCTGTTCTTTTCCATAATTTTTTCATAAGCCGCCGCGGAAAGCTTTCCATCCTGTTCCGGCAGCGGATAGGGCATCTCTTCCAGACATTTGCCCGCCACAATGCTCCAGACAGAAGATGGCGTCCCCACTGTCACCAGTCCCGCCCCCATGCGGGCACACGCATGGGCCGCCAGCACCGGGGCGCCCGTAAAGCCCACGCTGCCGGCCAGAATATAGTCCTTTCCAAAATCGCCCTTGTGCCCATCCGCTTTGCGCATCGGAAGGGTCTCTTTCACCACCGCAGCATCGATGGTTTCCACATTCAGCGCCTGAGCAGCCATCACATCCCCCGGAATACCGATATCGCGGACCATCAGGCGGCCTGTATACAGGGCGCCCTGGTCGATGAATTGACCGGGTTTGGCCAAAGAAAAGGTCACCGTGGCCGCCGCGCGCACCGCACAGCCCAGTACCTTTCCCGTGTCGGCATGCAGGCCGCTGGCAATATC
>CALHQJ010000101.1 GCA_938036545.1 uncultured Clostridium sp.
TGGTGGATGGGGTGGCGTTTTACCACCTCATTTGGGGCAGAAAAAAGCAGGAGACCTTTTTCAGATTTAAAGATTAACGAACAAATAATCTTAAGAGGGAGTATCCCAAAGTTTGTGTAAACCTTCAAACTGATGTGAGATAGACTTATCAGTTTGGAGGTTTATTTTATGGCAAGGAAAAAGGATACCAACATGGCAATGACTCCTTAAATATCTTATCTTAATAGTTACCTTATCTTAATATTTTCTCATACTTTAAGCTGAATACCGGATCAGTAACTGGTATCAAGACTCACGACAAACGGATGAATGTGTCTGCCCTGTCTGGCAGACTGAAAAGCGATTGCTTTTTTACTGGTTTAGGGGTAAAATGTAGGATATTTGCCGCTGTTTATAACAGAAGGCCAAAAATACTGTAAAGGAGCTGAGAGGATGACAGAGGGCTATGACGTTAGTTTTGTAAACCTGGGCATTACCATAGAGCATTTGAAAAACAGCGTGTCTGTATTTGGATTTCGTATCGCTTATTATGGGATCATTATTGGTATCGGGATGTTAGCCGGTATCTGGCTGGCTCAGGCAGATGCGAAAAGAAGGGGACAGAATCCGGATACTTATTTGGATTTTGCGCTGTATGCCATTATTTTTTCAATTATTGGAGCCAGGCTTTATTATGTGATTTTCCAGTGGGACGCTTATAAGGACAACCTGCTGCAGATCTTTAACCTTCGAGCCGGAGGGCTTGCTATTTACGGAGGCGTAATCGGAGCAGTTTTGACGCTGATTGTGTTTACCAGGGTAAGAAAGCTGTCCTTTTTTTCTATGGCAGACAGCGGAGTGCTGGGACTGATTTTGGGACAGATTATCGGAAGATGGGGCAATTTCTTTAATACAGAGGCTTTTGGCGGATATACAGATAACCTTCTTGCCATGAGAATCCGGCTGTCCCTGGTAAATCCGTATATGATTTCCCAGGAACTTCTGGATCACAAGATAGTAGAACAAGGGATTGAATACATTCAGGTTCATCCTACGTTTTTATATGAATCTTTGTGGAACGTAGGCGTGCTGGCATTTATGCTGTGGTACCGCAAGCGGAAAAAGTTTGATGGAGAAATGCTTTGGATTTATCTGCTGGGCTACGGAATCGGCCGTGCATGGATTGAGGGCTTAAGGACGGATCAGCTGATGCTGTTTGGAACCGGAATTGCAGTTTCCCAGGCGCTTTCTTTGTGTTTGGCAGCTGTGGCGGCATGTATTCTTATTTTTAAGCATCACTCGCTGAAAACGAAACCGGAAGAAAATAAAATTTGATAGAACAAGATATAGTGGCTGGCTGGTGACAGCAGATCATGTTATAGGAGCCTTTTCCTGAAGAGGCTCCTACTTTTTTACCCCAATTTTGAAAAAATCCTTGATAATTCCCTTGTTCTGTACTAGAATAAATATACAAGTGGTAAAAAGTGGAGTAAAGTGGTAAATAATGGTGGCCAAGTGGATTGGTTGTACCGGAACGGCAATAGGTGATACATATGTTCATGGGTGAGTACAATCATACAGTCGATGCGAAGGGGCGTTTAATCGTACCTTCCAAATTTCGGGAGCAGCTAGGGGATGAATTCGTAGTTACGAAGGGATTTGATAGCTGCTTGTTTGTGTATGGTAATCCGGAATGGACAGAAATGGAAAAGAAGCTTACCGCATTGCCGGTCACCAATGCCAGCGCCAGAAAACTCACCAGATTCTTCTTAGCGGGAGCTACCACCTGTGAGGTGGACAAGCAGGGCCGTATTCTGATTTCGTCTGTATTGAGGGAATATGCCGGTATTGAGAAGGAAGCCGTATTAGTCGGTACAGGCAACCATCTTGAGATCTGGAGCAAGGAGAGGTGGCTGTCCATTAACTCTTATGATGACATTGAAGATATTGCAGAAAACATGGAAGGGTTCGGAATATGACATTTGAACATCAATCCGTTCTTCTTTACGAGACCGTAGACAGTCTGCAGGTAAAGCCGGACGGGATTTATGTAGATGGAACCCTGGGCGGCGGCGGACATGCTTTAGAGGTATGCAGGCGGTTGGGAGAGCACGGAAGACTTATCGGCATTGATCAGGACGCAGATGCCATTGTAGCGGCGTCTGCCCGATTAGAAGAATTTCGGGATAGGGTAACCGTAGTACGCAGCAACTATGTGGAGATAGGACGAGTGCTGAAGGAGCTGGGCATCGAAAAAGCAGACGGCATTTACCTGGATCTGGGAGTTTCTTCTTACCAGCTGGATACACCGGACAGAGGATTTACTTACAGGGAAGAAGATGCGCCGTTAGACATGAGGATGGATCAGAGAAAAGACAAGACGGCGGCAGATATTATTAATCACTATAGTGAACAGGAACTATACCGGATTATCCGAGATTACGGTGAAGACCGGTTTGCGAAAAATATTGCAAAGCACATTGTAAAAGCAAGACAGGAGAGAGAGATTCGGACAACCGGCCAGTTAAACGAGATTATTAAAGCAGCGATTCCGGCCAAGGTTCGAGCTACAGGAGGACATCCTTCTAAGAGAACCTACCAGGCAATCCGCATAGAGCTTAATGAAGAACTTGAGGTTTTAAACCAGGCCATGGATGAAATGATCGATCTCCTGAATCCAGGAGGACGGCTTTCTATTATCACGTTCCATTCTTTAGAGGATCGGATGGTAAAAAACCGGTTTAAGACCAATGAAAACCCATGTATCTGCCCACCGGATTTTCCGGTCTGCGTATGCGGAAGAGTTAGTAAGGGGAGGGTAATTACCCGTAAACCAATACTGCCTTCCAGGGAGGAACTGGAACACAACTCCCGTTCCAAAAGCGCAAAGCTGAGAGTATTTGAAAGAGGCAGTAAATAGTGTAACCGTTCAGCCATGCGAAGATTCATGGCTGAACGGTTACTGAATAGTCAGGAGGTTATAGTATGGCTGCTAAGAGACAGAATACACATCATTACAGAAATGAATACAACACATATATCGAAGGAAATACTGTCCGTAAAGCAGCACCTGAGAGACAATATGAAAGGATTGCGCCGAAAAAACAGCGCCGTCCGGTCAGCGCCGCAGTAAGGAGAAATCGGGCAAAAGCATTGTATATGGATGCTCCTTATGTAGTAGCCCTGACCATTGCAGCCGTATGTACGCTGTTTTTGTGTATTAATTACATTCAGCTTCAGTCTTCCATTACGGCCAAGGTCAAGAATATTGCCAAAGTAGAACAGGAAATTAAAAACTTAAAAGCTGAAAATGATGCGCTGGAGACCAGAATCAAGACTTCCGTGGATCTGGATTACGTTTACAAAGTTGCAACCGAAGAGTTAGGCATGGTCTATGCAAATAAGGATCAGGTGCGTTTGTATAACAAAACGGAAAGCGAGTATGTAAGACAAAATGAAGGAATCCCGAAATACTAAAAAACGAGTTTTTACGAGTACAATGCAGGAAAAGCTGGCGATTACCGTTCTGGTAATAACGCTGGCTTTGTTTGCATTAGTTATGGTTCTCTACAATTTGATAAAAAATAACCAGGAAAATTACAATCAGATCGTTTTGGATCACCAAAACTACAGCAGCCAGATTATTCCCTACAGGCGGGGAGAAATCATGGATCGAAACGGCACCTATCTGGCAGTCAATGAACAGGTGTACAACCTGATTTTAGATCCTAAGGTGATTTTATCGGATAAAGAAAAATACCTCTCTACAACGGTATCGGTGCTGAGTCAGACTTTTGGATACAACATTGGGGAGCTGACCCAGCTGATTGAAAGCAATCCGAAAAAATCCTATATTAATTATGCCAAGCAGCTGACCCAGGAGCAAAAGGAAGCTTTTGAAACTAATAAAGAGGCGGCGGAAACGGCGGCTGCGGAACAGAAGAAAAGCAGCAAAGTGACAGGGGTCTGGTTTGAACCCCAATATAAGCGGGTATATCCTTACGGAAGCCTGGCCAGCACAGTAATTGGCTTTTCCTATGAAAACGGGGCCAAAGGAATGAATGGGATCGAGCAGTATTACAATGATGACCTCATTGGCGTCAATGGCAGGGAGTACGGCTATTTAAATGAAGAAACGAACCTGGAACGAGTGATTAAAGATGCGGAAAACGGAAGTACCATTGTCTCTACCATAGATATTAATATCCAGAAAATCGCAGAAAAGTATATTGACGAGTGGGAGGCAGGCATCGGAAGCAAAATGAGCGCCGCTTTGGTGATGAATCCCCAAAATGGCGAGATTTTGGCTATGGCTACCAAGAACCGTTACGACTTAAATGATCCCAGAAATCTGGATGGAAAATTTACAGATGAAGAAATCAGGGCCTTTGGAAAAAAAGAAGCGGTTGATGATTATAAGAGGAAAAATCGGGAAAAGGGCCTGACCATTACGGAAGAAGAGGTTTCCAAATATTATACTGATGAAGAAGTCTATTCCCTGGGAAGGCAGGTAGCGTGGAATACAAGCTGGCGTAATTTCTGCGTCAGCGATTCCTTTGAGCCTGGTTCCCCGTCAAAGGTCTTTACCGTTGCGGCGGCAATGGAAGAAGGCTTTATTAATGGCAGCGAGACAATTGAGTGCGGCGGCGTTCTGGAAGTAGGAGGACACCAGATTCACTGCGTAAACCGGTACGGCCACGGCCCATTAACCATTACAGAATCCTTAATGCAGTCCTGTAACGTGGTAATGATGCGGCTGGCAGCAATGACCGGCGGAGAGAATTTCGCCAAATACCAGCATATTTTCGGCTTTGGACAGAAGACTAATATCGACCTCCCAGGAGAAGCAGATACTTCTGCCCTGATTTTCCCGGAAGAAGAAATGCGTTCTTCCAATCTGGCTACCAACTCATTTGGACAGAACTATAACTGTACCATGGTGCAGATGGCGGCGGCTTTTGCTTCGGTTATCAATGGCGGCAGTTATTATGAGCCCCATATTGTAAAACAGGTTTTAAACGATGAAGGGTCAGTAGAAAAGAAAATTGAGCCGGTTCTGGTTCGGGAAACAGTTTCAGACAATACCTCTGCATTTTTAAAGCGAGCCCTGGAAAAAACTGTCAGCGAAGGTACAGGAAAGGCAGGACAGGTAGCCGGATATGCAGTAGGCGGTAAAACCGGTACTGCGGAGAAATACCCGAGAAGCGCCAAAAATTATCTGGTTTCGTTTGTGGGATTTGCACCGGCAGACAATCCCCAGGTTATGGTGTATGTGGTAATTGACACGCCGAATCTGCCTGGAAAAGAGCAGGCCCACAGCAGTTTTGCAACAGAGATTGTACAGAAAATTTTAACAGATTCGCTTCCATATTTAAATGTATTCCCAACTACAGATGTCGAAACGGTACCGGAAGAGCTGCAGGAACAGCTTCCGGAGGAAGACGGTATTGTCAACGAAGAGACATCTACTCCGGCAGAACTGGAGACAGAATCTAAGGTATATGAGACGGACGAGTACATTGTAGGGGAGGCAGAGAGTGAAGAAGCTCTGCCTGGCGCTCCGGCCGGAATCGAAGAAGTTGAAACCCTGCCGGCGTCTACAGAAGAAAGTTCAGAAACAGAAACCTCCGGAGCAGAAAACTCTAAAGCAGAGACTTCGGGAGAAGGAACCGCTGAAGGAAGCGAAAAAAGAGAACCGTCGTCAGAGGAGGCTGTGGAATAACCCCTTAAAAGCCGTCATATAATGAAGGGATGACAGCGCTTATATGGGGGAGATATGAATACAAACCAGACCCGTCATAGAGGAAAAACAGCCCTCCTGTTCGTTCTGTCGTCTGTGATTACGGCAGTTCTGTTAGGAAGGCTGTTTTTTCTTATGGTTTATCGGGCAGATCATTACAGCTCAATGGCCGAAGATCTCCATCAAAGAGAGAGAACCATTAAAGCCGCCAGAGGAAGGATTCTTGACGCAACAGGAACGGTAATTGCCGACAACCGGACGGTGTGTACCATTTCCGTGATCCATAACCAGATTACCGATCCGGATCGGGTTGTCCAGATTTTGTGCAGATACCTGGACATTTCCGAAGAGGCCGTCCGGAAAAAAGTGGAGACCTACAGTTCCAGAGAAATTGTCAGCACCAATGTGGACAAAGAAATCGGAGATGCGATTCGGGATGAAGGGCTGGAAGGGGTAAAGGTAGATGAAGACTATAAGCGCTATTATCCCTATGACAGCCTGGCTTCCAAGGTGCTGGGGTTTACGGGAGGCGATAATCAGGGAATCATTGGTCTTGAAGTAAAATATGAAACCTGGCTGAAGGGAAAAAACGGGCTGATTCTTACCATGACCGACGCTAAGGGAGTGGAAATTGAAAATGCAGCAGAAGACAGGGTAGAACCCATAGCGGGAAATGATCTGTATATCAGCCTGGATCGAAACATACAATCTTACTGCCAGCAGGCAGCTTACCAGGTTATGGAAAAGAAAAATGCCAAACAGGTTTCCGTCATTGTTATGAATCCCCAAAACGGCGAGATTCTGGCCATGGTAAACGTGCCGGAATTTAATTTAAACGATCCCTTTACTCCTGGACAGAATCTGGTAAGCGAAAGCGCCAGACAGGCGGAATTTGAGGCAGAGCAGGCGGCTCAGGGAAAGGGAGGCGCCGGAAAACAGGAGCTGCTGAACCAGATGTGGAGAAATACCTGTATTAATGACACCTATGAGCCTGGCTCTACCTTTAAAATCATTACAGCTGCCGCAGGACTGGAGGCAGGGGCAGTAAGCATGAATGACCAGTTTTCCTGTCCTGGGTTTCGGATTGTAGAGGATAGGAAAATCCGCTGCCATAAGGCAGGCGGCCATGGCAGCGAGAACTTTCTGCAGGGTATGATGAACTCTTGCAATCCGGTGTTAATCGACGTAGGACAGAGGCTGGGAATTGATAAGTATTACCAGTATTTTGAACAGTTTGGTTTAAAAGGAAAAACGGGAATCGATCTGCCTGGAGAAGCGTCGACGATTATGCATAAGAAAGAAAATATGGGACTGGTAGAGCTGGCGACAGTTTCCTTTGGCCAGTCCTTCCAGATTACGCCCATGCAGCTGATTACCACTGCGTCTGCCATTATTAACGGAGGAAATCGGGTTACTCCCCATTTTGGAGTAAAGTCAGTCAGCAGAGATCAGAAACGCGTTCACAGATTTACATACCCCGTAGAAGAAGGGGTGATTTCTGAGAAAACCAGCGCCGACATGCGCTACATTTTAGAGCAGGTAGTGGCGGAAGGAAGCGGAAAAAAAGCGGCGGTTTCCGGATACCGGATTGGCGGAAAAACGGCGACTTCGGAGAAACTTCCCAGAAGCCTGAAAAAATATATTTCTTCGTTTATCGGTTTTGCTCCGGCAGACAATCCACAGGTGATTGCCCTGATCACCATTGATGAACCAGAAGGAATCTATTATGGCGGAACGATAGCTGCTCCCGTGATTGCGGATATTTTTCGGAACATTCTTCCTTATTTGGGAATTGAACCAGCAGAGGAAGAAAGTACCGGAGCCTTTCGAATCTATGGTTGATTATTCAGGGAAAAAGACGTATACTACCTAATGTGTACTACAAAAATTCATACATAAGAAACTGAGGTGCGACATGATTAATGAAACAATCTTAGCGATAATTATATCTTTTGCCATCAGCGCATTGCTGTGTCCCATTGTAATTCCCTTTCTCCACAGGCTGAAATTCGGCCAGCAGGTCCGGGATGACGGGCCTCAGAGCCATTTAAAAAAGCAGGGAACTCCTACCATGGGCGGACTGATTATTTTGTCCAGCATCATTATTACATCTATTTTTTATATACCCAGATACCCCAAAATCATACCGGTGCTGTTTGTTACCGTAGGCTTTGGAATTATTGGCTTTTTAGACGATTACATTAAGATTGTAATGAAGCGTTCTGAAGGCTTGAATCCCAAGCAGAAGCTCATTGGACAGATTATTATTACCGGCATTTTTGCCTGGTATCTGATGACCAGCGGGGAAGTTGGAACCGAAATGCTGATTCCCTTTACCGGCGGTTTTGACAATGGATTTTTCCTGGATTTAGGGATTTTCTTTATTCCGGCTCTATTCATTATTGTGCTAGGCACAGACAATGGAGTGAATTTTACCGATGGGTTAGATGGACTGTGTACCAGCGTCACCATTTTGGTAGCCACCTTTTTTACTATTGTGGCAATTGGGGAAAACAGCGGCATCAGCCCGATTACAGGAGCAGTAGTTGGAAGCCTGCTTGGATTTTTGCTGTTTAATGTATATCCGGCCAAGGTGTTTATGGGAGATACCGGTTCCCTGGCCTTAGGCGGTTTCGTGGCTTCCAGCGCCTATATGATGCGGATGCCGATTTTTATTGCGATTGTAGGCATGATTTATCTGGTAGAAGTATTATCCGTCATTATTCAGGTGACTTATTTTAAGAAAACCGGCGGCAAGCGGATTTTTAAAATGGCGCCGATCCATCACCATTTTGAATTGTGCGGATGGTCTGAGACAAGAGTAGTAGCGGTATTCTCGATTATTACCGCAATTTTGTGTCTGGTAGCATACTTAGGATTATAGGAGGTTGTACTATGAGTCAGGGACAAAAGGTCATTGTAGCAGGGACTGGAATCAGTGGCATTGCGGCCACGAAACTGCTGCTGGAAATTGGCGGCGAAGTAGTCCTGTATGATGGAAATGCAGAGCAGGACGCAGAAAAGATTAAAGCGTCTTTTAAAGAAAATGCAAAAGTGACAGTAGTGTTAGGAGAGCTAAAACGTACAGATTTGGTAGGAGTGGAGCTGTGTATCGTAAGTCCTGGAGTTCCCATGGATTCTCCTTTTGTAGCTACAATCGTGGATGCCAATATTCCCATCTGGGGAGAGATTCAGTTAGCTTACCACTGTGCCAAGGGAAAACTGGCGGCTATTACCGGAACCAACGGAAAAACTACGACCACAGCCCTTACAGGCGAGATTATGAAGGCCCACTATGAAAGCGTATTTGTAGTAGGAAATATCGGGATACCTTATACCCAGATTGCTTTAGAGACCCAGGAAGAGTCAGTAACTGTAGCGGAAATTTCCAGCTTCCAGCTGGAAACTATTATGGATTTCCATCCTAATGTCAGCGCAATTTTAAACATTACCCCGGATCATTTAAACCGTCATAAAACCATGGCGAATTACATTGACATTAAAAAGAGCATTACCTTAAATCAGACGGATCAGGACAGCGTAGTCCTGAATTATGACGATCCGGTTCTGCGGGAATTTGGTGAAGATGAAGAGAAGAAGCTAAAGCCAAAGGTGATTTTCTTCTCCAGCAGAGAAAAGCTGAAAGAAGGCTTTTACTTAGACGGAGATGATATTATGTATTGCCACAATGGACGGGAAACCCTGGTTATTAACGTCCATGATATGAACCTGTTAGGACGCCATAATTATGAAAATGTAATGGTAGCCGCTGCCGTCAGCCTGGAGATGGGCGTGCCGATGGATACCATTCGCAAGGTAATCAGCCAGTTTAAGGCAGTCGAGCACAGAATTGAATTTGTGCTGGAACGTTCCGGCGTAAAGTATTACAACGATTCCAAGGGAACCAATCCAGATGCGGCAATTCAGGCTGTAAAGGCAATGCCTGGACCAACGATTCTGATTGCCGGTGGATACGATAAGGGCAGCCAGTATGACGAGTGGATCGAAAGCTTTGGAGATAAAGTAAAGCATCTGGTGTTAATCGGACAGACCAGGGATAAGATCGCAGAATGTGCAAAAGCCCACGGCTTTACGGAAATTATGTATGCAGAGGACATGTCTGAGGCAGTAAAAGTCTGTGCGTCTTATGCCAACATGGGAGACAATGTGCTTTTAAGTCCGGCCTGTGCAAGCTGGGGCATGTTTAAAAATTACGAAGAACGAGGACGTATTTTTAAAGAATGTGTCCGCAATCTGTAACAGCAGCCGGAATGAGTAAGTAGGAGGAAAATGGATGGCAGAACATCAGGAAACAAAGAAAAAGGGAAAAGTACGCCGGTTTTATGACTACAGCCTGGTATTTACCATCATTTTTCTGACGGTATTTGGTTTGGTAATGATTTACAGTTCCAGTTCTTATTCAGCCCAGCTGACTTATAATGGAGACGATTTTCACTTTGTACGCCGCCAGGGCTTTATTGCCCTTGGCGGCCTGGCGGCAATGTTTATTATTTCCAAAATGGATTACCATTTCTTTGCCAGGTTTGCAAAACTGGCTTACATACTTTCCTATATTTTGATGATTTTGGTTATGACTATCGGCGATGAGCGAAACGGCCAGAAGCGGTGGCTGGGAATCGGCGGACTTTCGTTTCAGCCTACCGAGTTTGTAAAAATCGCTTTGGTGCTGTACCTGGCAGTCATTATCGTAAAAATGGGAAAACGGCTGAATGAATACGAAGGGATCTGGGCCATTGCTGTCCGTACTTTTCCAATCGGCGCAATCGTAGCCGTTAATAATCTGAGTTCCGGCCTGATTATTATGGGAATCGGATTTGTCATGGCTTTTGTGGCCTGTAAGAAAAAGGCGCCCTTTCTGATCTGTGTGGCAGCGGCGGCGGTTGTATTTGTTGCGGCTGGTCCGGTTGTTGAGTTTATTTATAATAAAGATCCGGATATTGGATACCGGTTAAGCCGTATTCTGGTCTGGCAGGATCCAGAGGCCTTTGCTTCCGGCGGCGGCTACCAGGTTCTTCAGGGATTGTATGCCATCGGTAGCGGCGGAATATTCGGCAGAGGATTTGGAAACA
>CALHQJ010000102.1 GCA_938036545.1 uncultured Clostridium sp.
GTATGATTGTCTGTTGTCCTATGGACTAAAACCCTCCGGTTTATATAGACACCGGAGAGGGTTAGGGTTACACAGAGTCGAGTAGACAGGAAATATAGCCTGTTTTACTGCTATTTTTTTGCATCTGCTGGATAAATCCGGCAGGTTATGATATTATGAAAATCGAAATAATACTGAGTTTGGGACAGGGAGGAAGATATGGAGCAGAACAGGATAAAAGCAGTGATTTTTGATATGGATGGCGTGCTGATTGACAGTGAAATGCTGTATTTAGAAGATCTGCTGAAATTTGTCCGTACAAAGAATCCCGAAGTAACGCTGGAAGACTTAGTCAGCGTAGTGGGGATGACAGACAGGGATACTTGGGAGGTCGTGGAACGTGCAGTAAACAATGGACAGGACTGGACAAGCATTCGGGAGGATTATCGGAAACAGCGCCAGATTTATGAAACCATTGATTACCGCAGTATATTTAGAGATGAGGCGAGAAACCTGATTCTGAATCTGAAAAAAATGGGATACCGTATGGCAGTGGCTTCTTCCACAAAGCTTCCTCTGGTTATCAGAGTTTTAACAGAAAATGAAATTATCGGTTATTTCGATCAGGTAGTCAGCGGAAATATGTTCCGCCGCAGTAAGCCTGATCCGGAGATTTACTGTTATACAGCGGAAAAACTGGGAGTAGATACTTCAGAGTGCCTGGTGGTGGAAGATTCTATAGTAGGAATTACTGCGGCCAGCAGAGCTGGTATGAAGATTGCCGCAGTAATTGACGACAGATTTGGCTTTGATCGTTCTTTGGCTGATTTTGAGATTGAAAATCTTGGCGAGGTACTGGAATGTCTGAAAAAACTGGAAGCGAACAGGTAGAACGGGAGCCGGTAAAAGGGGAATGGGAGCGAGAGGTTCTAGAAGCCGCTATGGAAGCCGGACACATCCTTTTGGAAAATGGCGCAGAGATCTTTCGGGTAGAAGAAACCATAGACAGGATCTGCCGCCATTATGGAGTAGACTTTGCAGAGGCCTTTGTTTTAAGCAATGGAATTTTAATGACTGCAGGAAATGTGAGAGAACAGTACTTTGCAAAGGTTCAGCACATTCCGGTAAGCGGCGCCCATCTGAACCGGGTAGCGGCAGTAAACCAGTTATCCCGAGAAATTGAAGCTGGAAATTATACGATTGAACAGGTAAGGCAGGCATTAAATGAGATTAAAAACATGAAGGGAAAAAGCAGGCCCATGCAGATACTGGCTTCCGGAATAGGCAGCGGCTGCTTCTGTCACCTGTTTGGCGGAAACTTTGCAGACAGTGGGGCGGCATTTCTGGCAGGACTCATTCTCTACATATTTGTTTTGTATATCAGCGCCCCTAAATTGTCTAAGATTGTGGGAAATATTACAGGAGGCGCACTGGTAACCTGCCTGTGTATGATCATGTATCACATGAATATAGGGGATCATTTAAACCACATGATTATTGGATCGATTATACCGCTGGTGCCAGGGGTTCCATTTACCAATGCCATACGGGATATTGCAGATGGAGATTATATTTCCGGTTCGGTACGGATGCTGGACGCTTTGCTGGTATTTTTCTGCATCGCTTTGGGCGTAGGCCTGATGTTTACCGTTTATAACCGGTTGACAGGAGGTGCTATGCTGTGATTAGTCAGATCCTTGCGGCAGCAGTGGGAACTGTTGCGTTTTCCCTTTTATTTTCCGTTCCCAGGATTTACTACCCGTACTGCGGCCTGATAGGAGGCGTGGGGTGGCTGATTTACTGCGGTCTGGAAGGGCTGCTGTCTACAGCAGAAGCCACTTTTTTTGCGGCAGTAGGAGTAATTTTTCTCTCTCGTTTATTTGCAGTGTGGGAGAAATGCCCTGTAACCTTGTTTTTGATTCCTGGAATTTTCCCACTGGTGCCAGGAGCAGGCGTTTACTGGACTTCTTATTACATCGTAATGGGAAAGCTGGATTTGGCGCTGGTAACAGGATTTGAAGCTCTTAAAATGGCGGTAGCCATTGTACTGGGAATCGTATTTATTTTTGAACTTCCCCAGGGAGTATTTACAAAAATTGCAAAAATCGCGCCGCTGGCGTGGAAAAAACGGCGGAATGCCAGATTGAAAATACCGTTTATTAATAAAAAGAAAAATTAACAGGAGGAAACAGTATGCTGGTAATTAAAGGCGGAAGGATCGTTGATCCAGGCAGACAGATTGACGCAGTGGGAGACGTCTGGCTGGACGGCGATAAAATCAAAAAAGTGGTATTTGGGGGAGAAAATCTGGACGACAGTACAGACGTACAGGTAATCGACGCATCAGGAAAAGTGGTTGCGCCAGGCCTGGTAGACGTACACGTTCACTTTAGAGATCCTGGTTTTACTTATAAAGAAGACATCCACACCGGAGCAGCGGCGGCAGCAAAGGGAGGATTTACTACGGTTGTTTTGATGGCAAATACAAAGCCTATTGTAGATAATATCGAAACCTTAAATTATGTGCTGGAAGAAGGCAGAAAAACCGGAATCCACGTGCTGAGTACAGCGGCAGTATCCGTAGGATTTAAAGGCCAGGAACTGACAGATATGAAGGCGCTGAAAGCTGCAGGAGCCGCCGGTTTTACGGATGACGGGATACCCTTAAAGGACGGACGGCTGGTTCGGGAGGCCATGGAACAGGCGGCGGCTCTCAACATGCCTTTAAGTTTTCACGAAGAAGATCCGGCATATATCCGGCAAAATGGAATTAACCATGGAGCAGTATCAAAACAGCTTGGAATCTACGGTTCTCCGGCTCTGGCAGAGGATGCCATGGTGGCGAGAGACTGCATGATAGCAAAAGATACGGGAGCGGCTATAGATGTTCAGCATATCAGCTCAGCAAATTCCGTTGCCATGGTACGGCTGGCTAAGTCATTAGGCGCAAATGTCTGGGCAGAGGTAACGCCTCATCATTTTACCCTGACAGAAGAAGCTGTATTGGAACACGGCACATTAGCCAAGATGAATCCGCCTCTTCGGACAGCAGCGGACAGAGATGCTTTGATTGAAGGATTAAAGGACGGCACGATTGATATGATTGCAACAGATCATGCGCCTCACAGCGCAGAGGAAAAGGGCCGTCCCCTTACAGAAGCCCCCAGCGGTATTACAGGCCTGGAAACCGCTTTGGCGCTGGGAATTACAAGCCTGGTAAACAAGGGACACCTGACTATGGTTCAGCTTATGGAAAAAATGAGTCTGAATCCAGCACGTCTGTACCACTTAGAATGTGGACGTCTGGAAGAAGGAAGACCGGCAGATCTGGTGATTTTTGATCCAGAAAAAACCTGGATCGTAAAGGCAGAGGAATTTGCATCTAAGGCAGCCAACAGTCCGTTTATCGGAACAGAACTGACAGGAAAAGTGGTATATACCATTTGCGGCGGAAAGGTAGTGTATGAAGAGTTATCGTAATATTTTACTGGATGTAGACGGTACGTTACTGGATTTTGGAGCATCGGAAAAGCTGGGAATCCGAAAGGTATTGGAAGCCTATGGATTTGAAGCCAAAAAAGAGTTTATGGAGGAATACCGTAAGATTAATAAAGCGGCCTGGGCTGCCTTTGAACGGGGCGAGGTAACAAAAGAGAAGTTGGTAAACCAGCGGTTTGAGGTGTTTTTTGAACAGCTTGGAAAGTCAGTGGACGGAGCAGAGGCAGAGGGCATTTACCGGAACTTCCTGGACAGTTCAGCGATTTTGATTGACGGAGCAGCAGACCTGTGCCGTTACCTGAAAGAAAAGGGGTATGGCCTGTACGTTGTTACAAATGGAACGTCCACAACCCAGTATAAGCGTCTGGCATTATCCGGCCTGGACTGCTATATGGATGATATTTTTGTTTCAGAGGATGCGGGGAGCCAGAAACCTCAAAAAGAATATTTTGAGTACTGCTTTGCCAGGATTCCTGACCCAGATCCGGAAACTATGATTTTGCTGGGAGATTCCCTGACCTCAGATATTCGGGGCGGAAATCTGGCGGGAGTGGATACCTGCTGGTACAATCCCCAAGGGGATTCGGGAAGGGCGGATATACAGCCAAAGTATGAAATCCGGAGTTTGGAGCAGTTTCGGGAAATTGTATAAATAAGGGAAATAAAAAATTGTATTATCTGTTCAGCCATGCATTTTTCCAGTTTTCAACATTTTTTCCTGTCTAAATTCCGCATGGCTGAACGGTCTGCTATAAAATTACGGAACTTTCTGTAATTTTCTCTTTACAACAGATACTTTAGTATGCTACTATAGTAACACGTCAGTGAAGTGGCTGAATGGTGAGGAGGATTTGATTATGAAGAAAAGAATGATAAGCGTAATGATGGCGGCAGCAATGGGGTTATCTTTAGCAGGATGCGGTTCAAAGGATACAGCGGCTCCAGCTGATA
>CALHQJ010000103.1 GCA_938036545.1 uncultured Clostridium sp.
GTTCAGACTCCCTCAAATATTCCTTAAACGGGTCTTTTTCCATATCCACTACCTCCTAGGTTTATGCCAGTCTGCTTCCCAGCTTTCATCCGGGAAAGCAATACGGTTGGACACATACTGAAACCGCCCGCCTTCCAGTGGACGTACCGTCACCTCATGGACACAGGCCTTCCTTAATCCCTTATATGGAAATACTGCATGAACCATCATCGAAACTGTCCCATCTGGATTTTCTGTAAAATTCACCACTTCCGGATAAGGGTATTCCGGATACTCGGCTTCCTCAAATCCTCTTGGCCGGTATTCATAGGTGTTATCCTCTGCATGATAACGGCTCTTTTCTCTAAGTGTCTGGCTGTCGATATAAATATACTCCTGAATAACCGATTCAAACGCCTCTGCTGGAATCCTGTAAATACCGCTGTTTTCACCGGTTTCATAAGATCCCTGCGGCACATAGGGCGCGCCTGTCAAAAAGCAGAACCGGTCATAGAGATCGTAAAAATTCAAATTTCCAAACTCTTCCTCACTCCAGTTGGTAATAAACAGATTATTACACTCATAGCCTACTGGCATTACATAGTTTCGATTTAACTCTCTGCATCTTTCCGGAAGAGGCTTTACCCGAAAAGCCTTATATTCCTCTTCTCCACTTAAGGTCAGGGCATAGGATTCTTCTGAAAAATAAACGCCGGAAAACATAAAATATCCGTCTTCTTCATAGTAGTTCCAGTTTTCAGCCGAAAAGCGGCCTAAATCTGCCAGTTTTAATCCACCGTCCTGATATTCAAAATATTTCTTTTCTACCTCTACCCTGCTGTCCTGGGTCTGGAAGTCATACTTAACCAGTCCTCTGGAATCTATGATTTCTATCAGCGTCAATCTGCCCTCTTGTCCAGTTTCTGCCCTTTTGCAAAATTCTACGGCCTGCTCTGGTTTTGTCATATCAATTTGATTCTTACTGTCAACGGCTGTATATCCCTTGGAGCCAAGATACTCCGCCATGGCTTGAATCCATGAAAGTTCCTCAGGGCCGCTGTCCGGCTGGCCGTTCTGATAAACTTCCAGACAGGTATGTAAAAATTCTTCTTCCTCGTCAGGGTTCTTGGACTGGAACTCTGGCGGAGTCTCTGATGGAATCTTTGATATCCCCTCAACAGCCTGGCTTTCCGTGAAACCACCTGACTGGGAGGGCTGTGGAAGCGCACAGCCAGTCAGAGCTATGGATAGGAGGCATACAGTCATTGTAATTTTCATAAACACCTCTTACCAAACGCAATATTGTACCGTTTTAAAATGCCGCTTTCCAGTCTTATCATCTCTAATTATACCCATAACCATGTAAAACTCCTCCCTGCATGTTTTCATCTTTTAGTATAATACAAGGAGGTATCGTTTACAAGTGACTGCCTGCTGAATTTGTCCTTCTACACAATTCCAGCCTGCATGCCAATCCAGTATATCAGTCCCAGCGCCCAGCTTGCCAGGGTTCCATATAAAATCACAGGTCCGGCGATGGTAAAAATTTTCACTCCGATTCCAAAGACCTGCCCCTCTGTTTTAAATTCAATTGCAGGAGCCACCACCGAGTTGGCAAAGCCGGTAATGGGAACCAGAGCTCCGGCGCCGCCGTGCTTAACAATCTTTGGGTAAATATTAAGCCCTGTCAGGATTACGCTGACTCCAATCAGGCACAGAAGAGTCCATGCTCCGGCCGCCTCCTTTTCCATTCCTCCTGCTAAAAATAAGTTGGTAAGAACTTGCCCTATGGTACAGATAATTCCCCCTGTTACAAAGGCTTTTACCATGTCAACCGGCAGACTGTTGACCGGAGTTACCTTCTTGACATAGTCTTCATAGGCTTTTTTCCTGATCTCCATCTTACAACATCCTCCTAATTCATTCGTTCGCCCATCTGAGTTACAAAATAAAGCAGAGCCCCCAGCATTTTTCCCAATGCAATGGACAAAATCAAATACTGAAGTCCTACTGCCAAATGGATTCTTCTGGCAATTACAGGAAGGGACTGCAAGGTTTCTGCCAGAGACATCACCAGACATCCTACAAATATTCCAATTGAAAATCCAATCACTCCTGTAACCGCCCCTCCTGCTGCTGCTGCGACTCCTGCTCCAAAAAATGCCCTGGCTGCTTCGATCACTGGAATAGGAAATTCATAAATATCCATAACATTTCCAAAGGCCCCTCCCAGTATAATGACTGTCTCGTAAATCCAGATGTGATCCCAGGTTTTGGTTTTTCCAATCAATCTTGGAAATACGCCGATAATAGCCAGGAAGGCAAAGACTCCTGCTGCAACGATTCCGCCGGACGCCAGCCCGATAGCCGCCATAACCAGCTGTTTAATGAATATCAATATCCTGCTCCTTCCTTTCTGCATTCTGGATCAGGGTTTTACTGATATTGTCTTCGTAAACCCGCATTTCCACTTCCAGGGGAGTCGGATCGGTATTCAGCTTCCACTTGGCAAAGTGATTGAAAAATACTAAAATCCCCACAGCCAGGCCTATGGAATAAAACAACTCTAAAATGGTAAAACCACCTGGTTCCCTTCCCATAATCAGCACGTAAATTTCTCGAAATACTGCGGTAACGCTGACGTCATTGTTAAATGTCATAATGGCAAAGGCTGCCCCGCAAAAGCAGATTCCGCACACGCCCATGGTTTTCGCCCATTGCAGCGCCCAGTTTGTTTTTTTCTCCGGCTGATAATCAATAATAAAATCGGTTTCCCCCAGATTATTGATTTGAAGGCTGGAATCCAGCTTCTGCAGTTTTTCCAAAACCGGCATAATGCTTTCCACATACCGTTTTGGCTTGTCTTTCTGAATCCGTTTAATCTTCAGCACACTGCATTTATTCTGCAAATCCGGATTGTCACAGTAAATATCCGCCACATCCTTTAGCAGCACATCTTTGTGGTGTACTTCTGTAATCTGGCGGATATTCAGATAAAGCGAGGGAGAACTACTCATAGCAGTCTCCCTCCCATCATTGGCCCAAACACCAGCGTTCCCTGTGGAAACGTCTGCTGGGGCAGACGGAACATGCAATACCAGACTGCTGCCCCTATCAGGCCAATACATATAATTAAAACCAGAATCCCGAATACATATTTCAACGTATCCATGCGGCTCACATCCTTTCCCTTATCTGCAATCCAGTCGAAATGCCTGTCAGCAGGTGTTATGGATAGGATTTCCCAGATTCCTTTTTTTATGTATTTTTATAACGATTCTTTCTTAAAATCCCTCCCTCATTTTCTTTAATATCTTTTTTTCCATCCTGGATACCTGAACCTGGGAGATCTGAAAAATCCGGGCGATTTCGGTCTGGGTCTGATTGTAATAATATCTTCTCAAAATCATGTCTTTTTCCTGTTCATCCAGACGGTTTAACAATCGTTCCAGTAGAAGCTTGTCCAGCAATTTTTCCTGCTCATTGTCCTGATCCTCTATTTTATCCATCAGACAGCTCCCACTGTCTGACTGGTCTCCAAAAGGGCGGTACAGGGATTCAATCTCTGCTCCTGCCTCTAAGGACGCTGCAATTTCCTCCCTGCTGACCTCCAGCTTTCCGGCAATTTCATCCAGGGTAGGTTCCCTTCCCATGGCATGAAGCATCTCTTCTCTGGCCGCCTGGATTTTTACACTCATTTCTTTTAAGGAACGGCTCACCTTAATCATACCGTCATCCCGTAAAAACCGCTTAATTTCTCCCGTAATCATGGGAACTGCATAGGTAGAAAACCGCACTTCAAAGCTGGTGTCAAACTTATCGATGGCTTTCATAAGCCCAATGCTTCCTATTTGGAACAGGTCCTCCAATTCATAACCTCTGCCGGAAAACCTTCGCACAATGCTCCAGATTAATCCTACGTTCTCCAAAACCAGCCGATCCCTGGCTTCTTTATCCCCTCCGTGAGCATCCTGGATTAATCTCATTGTCTCGTCCATAGTTCACCCGCCTATGCGCTTTTTCATCGTCACCTTTGTACCAAGTCCAGGTTTGGTATCTACAGACACTTCATCCATAAAGGCCTCCATAAAAGAAAATCCCATACCCGATCGTTCTCCTGAGGTATCCGTGGTATACATCGGTTCCATGGCTCGTTTTAAATCAATAATCCCCACCCCCTTATCCTGCACTGACAGGGTTAGAAGATTTCCCTCAATCTCAGCCTCTATGTAAATTTTTCCGGCCTCTCCCCGGTATCCGTGAATCACTGCATTGGTTACCGCCTCAGAAACTGCGGTTTTTACATCGTCAATTTCCTCTAAAGTCGGATTCATGCGGCTCATAAAAACGGCAGCTACCACTCTGGCAAATTCTTCATTTCGAGATAAGCTGTCAATCTCCACTTTAATCCTCTCTGTTTCTGCTTTTCTTACTTCCATATGTACTCCTTTCTACCCTATACTAGCGCAGCTTCTTTGGTCTCAAAGCTTGGCATCAGACGTGCAATTCCTGCTGCTGCAAGAATCCGGTGAACCTGGGTTCCTGCGCCGTAGATCCGTACTTCCCCACCGCTTCTTTCCATCTGTTTATACCGGTTTAACAGTACCCCGATTCCGGAAGAATCCATAAATTCTGTCTTAGAAAAATCAAAAATAATCCGGTTGATGTAATTTTCCGCCAGCAGTAAATCCGTTTCATACCGCAAATTACGGCAATTGTGATGATCCAGTTCTTTTGGCAGATGAATGATTAAGCTCTGCTCCTTTGCTTCGTAGATAAATGATACTTCCATGTTGTATAATCTCCTTCCTCATTTTTTCCAATTTCGCTAAAAATATACATAACAGCATAAAAAAAGACACTACGAAAACAAATTATCTTTCGTAATGTCTTTCTCTGCTAATTTACATCATTTACCGGAACAGTTTCCGGTACTGGTTCTGGAGCCGTTTCCGGAATTGTCTCTGGAACGTTCTCCGCCTGGGTTGTCTCCGGAGGATTGTCTTCTTCCTGCCTGTCTCGTTCCGTTTCTTTTGTAGCAGTTGTTTCTCTGTTTCTATCTGCTTCTGATTCTGCAGTGCTTTGTCCGGATGCTGCTGTCGCAAGTCCCATTTCACCCATGGCAGAAGCTGCCTGAGACGCCTGTTCACTCTCCGGGAAAACGGTAATGATTCTGCTAAAACACTGTCTGGCGTTTTCCGTATCTCCCGCATTCTGGTACAAACGTCCTAACAGATAAGTGGCAGAAGGATTTCCCGGATTGATCTCCAGACTCTTTTTGTAATACTCCATAGCTTCTTCTTTTTTTCCTGCATTCCATGCTGCAGTTCCCAGATCCTCCAAAGTCTGGTACCCTGTAGTCTGCATGTCTGCTGTTACTGCATTGGCAATCTCCAAGACACCTTCATCTGTTATCAGAGAAGTATCCAGATCCACATATAGCTTTGCCACAGACATAATATCCTCATTCCGGTAAGCCTGAAGGATTCCAATCATAATCTGATATTGTTTCAAAACCAGGCCGGTATCTCCTTCAATGGTGGTCAGTTTTGTTTCCATAGTATCAGACTGCTTCTGCAGTTCCTCATAAGAGGTCTGAAGCGCATCCAGCTCCTGATTTTTTTCATTGAGTTTCTGACTGTAGGTAATGATCTCTTCATTGTGCTTATTGCTCAGCGCCCTGGTGTTAGGCGGCATAACGAGAAAATACGTAACCAGCACTCCCAGAACCAGACCAGCCAGGATATTTAAAATACTCTGCCATCCGGTATTTTCCTTATATGTAGGCGGCATAATCACATCATCATCCTGCATCTGATGATGAGAAAAAGCGTTTTTCAGTTTTCTCTTTTCCACGTCTGCCTTGCCTGTATTCTGCTTTACAATAGACATATACCACTGTGCCTTGGGATTATTTCTGTCAATCTGCAGTACCTTGTAAAGGGATCTTCCTGCCTTTGGATAATCCTCATGGTACATGTAAAGAACGGCTAACAGCAGATGGGCTTTAACAAAATGAGGGTTGTCCTCTACAACTCTGGTAAGCTGTAAAATTGCCAAATCATCACTGTCATGCTGGGCATACCAGAGAGCCTGATTATATTTCTTTACATTTTGATCGACAACTTCCAACCGTCCTGGCTTTCTCTGAATTTCGTCCAAATAGCGATCCGCAGGGTTGTCAGAGGGATGAAGGTTGGTGCTGATAACCCACTGAACCAGGGCGTCTGATACCTCGCCCATTTCGTAGTAGATAAGTCCCAGAAGATTTCTGGCGTCTGTCTGATACTTATCAAAATGGAGACTCTTTTTCAAACAGTCTACAGCTCCTGAAAGATCTCTGATATTTGCTTTTTCCAGTCCCAGATTGTAAAAACTGTTGGCAATCTGGCGGTTTCGTTTTACATAATCCATGCCCTCTATTCCCTGACTTCCTTAATCATTTCCATCATAATATCTGTCATATCGGTTAAATCGCTTTTTACAATCTCGTCTGCGATTTCCTCTACATCCAGACTGGGCTTAAAACGGTTGAGTTCTTCTTCAAAATTAATAATTGATTCTCCCATGTTTTCTCCTTCTGTACTCCTGCGGCCCCGCTGCTCTGTCAGACAGTTATCTAATCCGTTTCCGTCTGCTTGGCAGTACATATAAAATTAGTAACTGTTCAGGACGGGACATATTCTTGTCCGGCTTTGCCGAACAAGAAGCAGCAAATTTCCCGCTGTCCTGAATCGTTACTAAAATTATATAATAAGACCCTGACTTTGTGCAACCAGATTCTTTCGGGTGTTTTCGGCCAAAAACGCCAATTTTATTGTTTTTATGAGCTGGAAGTCGGGATGTAAGGAAGCAGAGAACCGGCCACACTGCTGATTGGCATCGTCTGAAGCCAGATATGGCCAGGCCCAGTAATCACCGTATTAAACAGGCCTTCTCCTCCAAACAGCACGTTTTTTACTCCAGTTACCATCTGAATATCCATCTGACAGCTTCCGGTCATGGCGGCCAGGTATCCGCTGTCAATGACAATCTGCTGTCCTGCACCTAATTCATATTCCACTACATGGCCGTCAAATTCAGCAAATGCAATGCCTCTTCCAGACAGTTTCTGCAAGATAAATCCCTCTCCTCCAAACAGGCCGGAACCAAATTTTTTGTGGAAATGTGTAGATAATTCTACTCCATATTCTGCGGCCAGAAATCCGCTTTTCTGCAAAATAAGCTCCTGGCCTGATTTAATCTCGAACGCCTTGATTGCACCTGGAAAGCTGGACGCAAAGCTGATAAGCCCTGGTCCGCCCTGGGCTGTATAGATGTTTTGAAATAATCCTTCTCCGGAAAACATGCGGCCAAATATTTTGCCAATACCTCCGTTGCTGCCTGTTTCCATCTTCATGTTCGGGGACATCCAGGCCATGGATCCCCTTTCTGTAATCATCTTTTCTCCTGCTTCCAACTGGCAGATTACTACCGGAAGTGTCTCTCCTTCTATCTTATAACGCATATCACTTTCCTCCTGTTGTCTGATTTTACTGTACGCATATCTATATTATAAAGACGAAATGTTCAAATAGCAAGAAATTTTCTGTAACAGTTCAGCCATGCGGAGATTCAGACAAAAAAAGCGTTGAAAGCTTGCTTTCATAAGAATTTTCCTGTCTGAATCTTCATAGGGCGGACGCCCAGCGCTTCTTGCACGCTTACAGCGGGCAAGAAGATGCATGGCTGAACTGTCTGTTACAATTTTCTATCAAAATTTATTCCGACATGGTATAATAGAGGAAATGTATATGGCAAACTTCCCTGCCGGACAGGAGGAATTATGGAGCACCTGAACTCTGATATTTACAAAGAATCGTTTTTGCTGACCTCTTTTCAGGATGGTCTGGTTTTAGACGTCCTTACAATTATGCCGGAACATCCCAAAGCCATTGTTCAGCTTTCCCATGGCATGTGCGAACATAAAGAACGGTATATCCCCTTTATGAAATATCTGGCCAGTCTTGGTTTTGGCTGCGTTATCCATGACCACAGAGGCCATGGAAAAAGCGTAAAAACGATTGACGATCTGGGATATTTTTACGAAAACGGAGGGCCTAACCTGGTAAAAGACCTCCACCAGATTACCCGGTTTATCCGAAACCAGCATCCTGGACTTCCCTTTTTCTTATTTGGACACAGTATGGGGTCTCTTGCGGTCCGCGTATATTTAAAGCACTATGAACGGGAACTGGACGGACTGATTGTCTGCGGTTCTCCCAGCAATAATCCTATGGCCGGAATCGGCATGAGACTGGTCTGCTTTCTTTCCCGCATAAAAGGAGATCACGCCAGAAGCCCACTGATTAACCGGCTGTTTTCAGAGTCCTTTGAAAAACCGTTTCAATCAGAAGGCATCCTTCATGCATGGATTTCCAAAGACTGTTCTGTAGTGGAAGCCTACAATGCCAGCCCTTACTGCAATTTCACATTTACCTTAAATGGGTATCAGGCTCTTTTGTGGCTGGTAAAAAATACATACAGTACGAAAGGCTGGCAGATCGGCAAACCGCAGCTTCCCATTTTGTTCGTCTCCGGCAAAGATGACCCCTGTATGATTTCCGAAGAAAAATTTAAAGAATCGGTCAGCTTTCTAAAAAAAGCCGGTTATCAAAATGTTTCTTCTAAGCTGTACCCAGGCCTGCGCCATGAGATTTTAAACGAAAAAGAGAGACATCTCGTATATCGGGACATCTCTTCCTTCCTGAATCATTGTTTGAATTAATATTCTATACTCCCTTCCAGACAGCAGGTTTTCATTCTATTTCCTGTCTGCCGGAAGGGAGCATATCCACTCATATCTGCCCCTGTATTTTTTCTATAAACAGTCTTTTTACTTTCCTAACTGTTCCAGTCTTTCTTTTACCTGTTCCATCATCTGGGTATATTTTGCAAGCTTGGCTTTTTCTTCCTCAATCTTGGCTGCAGGAGCTTTGCTTACAAATTTCTCGTTGCTTAACATTCCGTTTACGCGGGCCAGCTCTCCTGCCAGGCGTTTTTCCTCTTTGTGAAGGCGTTCTAATTCTTTTTCAATATCTACCAGTTCTGCAAACGGGATGTAGATGTTGGCGTGAGGAATTACAACGGAAACCGCATCTTCTCCAATTCCGTTCTTATCCTTCTGAATCATAACTTCGCTGGCATAGCCTAAAGTAGCAAAGAATACCTTGCTGTGGGCAAAAATGTCTGCAACATCCTGATTCTCAGTTACTACAAATACCTTTGCCTTTTTGCTGGGCGGTACGTTCATGGTTGTACGCACATTACGGATTGCACGAACCGCTTCTTTAATGGTTTCAACAGCCGTTTCCTCTGCTGCAAAATTCCATTCATCCTTGTAAACCGGCCAGTTGGAAACTATAATGGTTTCTTCCTCTTCCTGAAGATTACAGAAGATTTCCTCTGTAATAAACGGCATATATGGATGCAGCAGTTTTAAAGACTGAATCAGTACGGTCTTTAAGGTCCAGATAGCCGCCGCCTTGGTGGTATCCTCATCATTCCAGAGACGTGGTTTTACCATCTCAATGTACCAGTCGCAGAACTCTTCCCAGATAAAGTCATATACTTTCTGGAGAGCAATTCCCAGCTCATACTTATCCATGTTGTCGGTTACATCTTTGGTCAGGGTATTCACCTTGGAAAGAATCCATTTGTCTGCCATAGTTAAGTCTTCTGCAGAAACCTTTGCATCTGGAGCCTTTTCAATGTTCATCATAATAAAGCGGGACGCATTCCATACCTTGTTGGCAAAGTTTCTGCTAGCCTCTACACGCTCCCAGTAGAAACGCATATCATTACCAGGAGCATTTCCTGTCATTAAAGTCATACGGAGCGCATCTGCGCCGTATTTATCAATTACTTCCAGAGGATCGATACCATTTCCTAAAGATTTACTCATCTTGCGTCCCTGGGAATCTCTTACCAGGCCGTGGATTAAGACGGTGTGGAACGGTTCTTTTCCAGTCTGTTCCAGTCCCGAGAATACCATACGGATTACCCAGAAGAAAATAATATCGTATCCGGTTACTAAGACATCGGTTGGATAGAAATAGTCCATTTCTTTGGTGTCATCCGGCCAGCCTAGTGTGGAAAATGGCCACAAAGCGGAAGAAAACCAGGTGTCCAGGGTATCTTCGTCCTGTTTAAAATGACTGCATCCGCATTTCGGGCAGACAGCAGGCATTTCCTTTGCCACTACCATTTCGCCGCATTCTTCACAATAGTAAGCCGGAATCCGGTGTCCCCACCATAATTGTCTGGAAATACACCAGTCTCTGATGCCTTCCAGCCAGTGAAGATAAGTCTTTCCAAAGCTTTCCGGAACAAATTTTAAACGGCCGCTCTTTAATGCTTCGATAGCAGGTTTTGCCATTTCATCCATTTTTACGAACCACTGAGGTTTAATCATCGGCTCAACAGTAGTGCCGCAGCGGTCGTGGGTTCCTACGTTATGAGAGTGAGGAACTACCTTTACTAAGAGACCCTGCTCCTTCAAATCTTCTACCATAGCTTTTCTGGCTTCGTAGCGGTCCATGCCAAAATACTTGCCTGGAACACTGATGGTAGCGTCATCATTCATAATGCAGATTTCCGGCAGGTTATGGCGTTTTCCAACCTCGAAGTCATTAGGGTCATGGGCAGGCGTAATCTTTACACATCCGGTTCCAAATTCTTTGTCTACATAAGAATCTGCAATGACTGGAATTTCCCTGTCTGTCAATGGAAGCTTTAACATCTTGCCTATTAAATCTTTGTAACGTTCATCTTCCGGATTTACTGCAACTGCAGTATCGCCCAGCAGAGTTTCCGGTCTGGTTGTTGCAATCTCTACAAAACGGCCTTCTTCCCCTGCAATCGGATAATTAATATGCCAGAAAAATCCGTCCTGTTCCTCATGCTCTACTTCTGCATCGGAAATGGAAGTCTGGCATACCGGACACCAGTTAATAATGCGGGAACCTTTATAAATATATCCTTTTTCATAGAGTCTGGTAAATACCTCTAAAACGGCTTTTGAACATCCCTCATCCATGGTGAAACGTTCTCTGTCCCAGTCAGCAGAAGAACCCAGCTTGTGAAGCTGCTTGACGATACGGCTGCCGTACTCGTCTTTCCACTCCCAGGCTTTTTCTAAGAAACCTTCTCTTCCCAGATCGTGTTTTTCAATGCCTTCGCTTTTTAATTTGTCAATTACCTTTACTTCTGTTGCTATGGCTGCATGGTCTGTACCTGGCTGCCACAAAGCCTCGTATCCCTGCATTCTCTTATAGCGGATTAAAATATCCTGCATGGTATTATCCAGGGCATGGCCCATATGAAGCTGGCCGGTAATATTTGGCGGCGGCATTACAATGGTAAATGGCTTTTTGCCCTCTCTCTTTCCTCTCTCTGCATCTGCATGGAAGTATTTGCCGTCCAGCCACTTCTGATACAGACGTTCTTCAATATCCGCTGGATTATAAGTCTTTTCCAATTCTTTCATAGTATATTCTCCTTTATGTGTATTGATCATTTCAATAATTCTGTTGGTTTTTTCAGGTAATACTCTGCCTGAATCTGTTCCCTGCTTTTGCATCCCCACAGAGCCAGTGCTCCATGGACGCCAGCCGCCTCTGCACATTTCATATCGTAAATACTGTCTCCGACGTAAAGAACCTGTTTGGGGCTGGCTTTTGACTGGCTGAGATAAAAAAGCATGGGTTCTGGATTTGGCTTGTGTCTTGCCGTATCATCGCAGCAAACCACGGTTTCAAAGTAATCTCCCAGCCCTCTCGAAACCACTCCTTTTTCGTATTCTTCACGGCTTCTGGATGTAATGACCCCCAGATGAATGCCTGCTTCTTTCAGGCCTTTCAACGTTTCCTCTATGCCGTCAAAGATGCGGATGCTGGCTTCTTCCTGGTCTGCATATGCATTCCAAATATCAAAATTTTCTTTTGTATCTTCAATCCCCAGCTGCGTCAACGCATCCGATCCGGTAATTCCCAGTACAAACTGAAGTTCTTCTTCACGGATCGTCCTTCCCTGTATCTGAAAAACCAGGCGCTGAAGAGGTTTTATAATCGAATACTCCGTATCTAACAGGGTTCCATCTACGTCAAATACTATATAATCGTATGATTTCATTATTTCCCCCTTTTACATCTGTCTGCGGACAATCCGGTACTCGTCATCCAGCTGATAGTAGGGACAGGCAAAGCTGGCGCTGCTTAAAAAATGTGCCATCTCATCTTCATCCAAATCTGCCTCACAAATGTAATAGCCATAATCTTCGTCATAGGTATAATGGGCGCAGGTATCACAGCTTGTCTGGCCGGATTTTTTTCCTGCCTGTTTCATAGTGATCTCTCCTTTTGCCGTTCCATTTTGGAACGCCTGGCAGCCATCTGATAATTGTCCCACAATTCCTCTTTGTAAGAAAATGCCGCTTTCATAAACTGCTCTTCTTCAAATCCCACTGCCTCATAACAGGCTTTGGCTCCTGGATTGTTTGCAAAAACCCGCAGTCTGACCGTATCTGCTTTCAGGATGTGAAATGCATACTCCAATGCCAGGCTCAACATTTCCTTTCCATATCCTTTTCCCCGAATGGTGGGGTCTACCACAATAAAGCCGAAAAACAGTTCATTGTTCTGGTAATCCATGGTCCGCATCAGCAAATGTCCCACTACCTGTCCATTCTCATCTAATGCAGCCATGGGCCAGCCATTATTGTCCTGTTCCCACTTTTTACAGTAGTCATCAATCTGCTGTCTGGTCAGGGGATAAGAAAACTGTCCGGCGCTCCATTTCACAAAGGCTTTTTCATCATCAAACCACTTTATCAGGTATTCTCCATCCTGTGGCTTAAAAGGCCGTAATCGAAGCATTGTTACCTCCTTATGTTTCAAAAAAGAAAGCCCTCTGCACACCATGTATGCAAAGGGCGAAATTACCGCGGTACCACCTTTTTTCTGCCAGAATCCCATCAAATCCGGAATGTCTGACACTCTTACAGCCCTGTAACGCTGGCTTAGCGGGAACCTCTACTAAGACACTTAATCCGTCTGGTTTTGTCTGTTGAAAATTCCGGTTCAGAAGCTACCTTCCATCTGCTCTTCCTCAGACTGCCTTCCAGCCAGTGGGCCGTCCTCTCTGCCAGGGTCTGCAGGTGTACTCCTCTTCCTCATTACCTTTTCAATTATAAAACTTCGTAACTGTTCAGAACAGTTCTAATCATATCGGGGTTTTGACCATTTGTCAACCTCTACTTTTTAAGATTTCCCCGTTCTACGTGTTTTTGGATAATCTGATCCGTTACCTCATACAGCTTTTCTGAACCCAGCCTGGTTCTGCCCTGGCGCTGGTATACCTGTTCTGCGCTTACCTGATGATTTTTCCAGTCGCCGCCATCATTGCTGTCATTTAATATCAACGGCTGAAGATTATCCATAGCACGGGCAAACTTTGCTTCCGGTGTTTCACACGCTTCAAATTCATCAAACAATCCCATAAGCTCCTGCTTCTGATCCTCCGGCAGCATGGAGTACAGCTTTTCCTTTGCCGCATCTTCTCTGGCTTTCTGAGTTTTTTTGCTTTCTTCATCATAGGCATAGGTATCCCCTGCCTCAATCTCCACAATATCATGGATTAAGCACATCAGCATCACCTTTGTAATGTCAATCTCTTCATTGGAATACTCTCTTAACAGATAAGCCATAACTGCCATGTGCCATGCATGCTCCGCATCATTTTCATTTCTCCCATGTCCAGACAAATGAGTCTGGCGGAAAATATTCTTCTCTTTGTCAATTTCCAGAGCAAAATTCAACTGTTTTTTTAGTCTGTCATCCATCTTACATGCCTCGTTTTACGGTCTTTCTCAATATTAGTCCTGTGGTCCCGACTGTCCTTTGTCTTTCCTGATCTGATCATAAGCCTCTAAAATCCCCTTTTTCACTGCTGTTTTAATAATCAGATACGAACCGACAAAAATCACTCCTAAACCTGCAATATTCAGTATTATTGCAAGCACCCAAAACATGATCTGCATCCCCTTACCTCCTCGTTATGAAAATCAGCTTAAGCTCTTCCAGTCCTCTTCCTTAAATCCGACTAAAATCCGATCCCCGTCTACGATAATGGGCCGTTTTACCAGCATCCCATCGCTGGCTAAAAGCTCAATCTGTTCTTCTTCTGACATCTCTGCCAGGCGATCCTTTAATCCCAGTTCCCGGTATTTTAATCCGCTGGTGTTAAAAAACTTTTTCAGGGGCAGGCCGCTGGCCTGATACCATGCTTTGATTTCTTCCGCCTTTGGGTTATCCTCCCCAATGTGTCTCGGCTCATAGTGGATTCCCTGTGCATCCAGCCACTTTTTCGCTTTCTGACAGGTACTGCATTTTGGATACCAGATAAATTGCATTATGTTCCTCCTATATCGGCTTTCCAGCCAGAATTTCCATATAGTCTTTGTAATTTTCTTCTAACAGCTTTGGCGTATCCAGATGGTAAGGACACTTGCTGCTGCATTGTCCGCAGTGCAGGCAGTTTTCAATCTGTTTCATCTTCTCCTGTACTTCCTTGGTAAGCTGCGCTTCAGAGGGAGACCTGCGGATCATCAAAGACATACGGGCGCAGTTATTAATCTCAATTCCCACCGGACAAGGCATACAGTAGCCGCAGCCCCGACAGAAATTCCCAGCCAGCTCAGCTCTGTCGTGAGCAATAATCTCCTGTATTTCTTTTGTCATTACAGGCGGCTCATAGACATAGCCAATAAATTCATCCAATTCCTTTTCTCTCTGGACTCCCCAGATTGGAAGTACATGGTCAAACTGATCCAGATAGGCATAGGCAGCGGCAGAATTGGTAATCAAACCGCCGGACAGCGCTTTCATAGCGATAAAACCAATATTCTGTTCTTTACACCGATTGACAAGAGCCAAATCCCTCTCGGAAGCCAGATAGCAAAACGGAAACTGCAGGGTTTCATAAAGGCCGGATTCCACTGCTTCTTCTGCTACTGCAAGGCTGTGGTTGGTAATGCCGATATGACGAACCTTTCCCTGTTTCTTTGCCTCCAGCATGGCCTCATAAAGTCCTGTGCCATCTCCTGGCTTTGGACAGAAGGCCGGATTGTGGAACTGGTAAATGTCAATATAATCTGTCTTTAACAGAGACAGGCTGGTTTCTAAATCCTTCCAAAAATCCTCTGCTGTTTCTGCCGCCGTTTTGGTTGCAATATAAATCTGATCCCGAACATCAGACAGCGCTTCTCCAATTTTTTCTTCACTGTCTGTATAAGCTCTTGCCGTATCAAAAAACGTAATTCCGCTCTCAAAAGCTTTCCTTAAAAGCAGTCCTGCATCCTCCATGGATACTCTCTGAACCGGCAAAGCCCCGAATCCATTTTTATTGACTGTAATCCCTGTCTTACCCAGTGTTACCTGTGACATTGTTCTGCTCCTTTCTTCCCTTTCTTAAACCATTCCCCGATATTCCTGCTTCCACTGCCTGATCAGCCTGGAAGCTCCTTCCAACTTCTCAGCAGAATCTTTTTCAAACAGTCCTTCCAGCTTTAAAATGCTCTCCGAAGCCTTTGCTCTCTCCCTGGCCTCTCCGATGTCTTTTTCCCAGGCTTCTCTCTGCTCTTCATTAACCGGAGGAAGGTGGTGTTTTCTGTCTGTCATTCCCTCGCCTGTCCGGCTCAGGTAATACATTCTTTTTAAAATGTCCTCACTCTTTCGGAAGCTATAGGCTCTTTCAAAAGAAGCCCCTGCCTTCTGAAACTGGAACATTCTGGCCTGGGTACAGCCAAGGCTGCACCACACCTTTTCCAAAAATTCATCGGTTACTGCTCCGCCCTTAGGCAGCCCGGTAATCTTTTCATAAATGGCGGCCGCCTTTCCATACTGCTTTCTTTCAAACATATAATCCCCTTTTTGTCGGGCGTATTCCGGCGGGGGAAGCTTTTTCAGTGCTGCGGCCTCCTGGCGGAACTTGGCCTGCTCTGCTGAAGAATAGTATCCGGATTCAGACAGGATTAAAAACAGAAGCTGATCGGCGTCTCCCTTTCCGCTCATCCATTTTTCCAACTTAGCCGCCAGGGTTTCCATATCCAGTTCTTCCCGTATAAAGGCGATTAAATGCTCATCTGCAAAGCCGTCCAGTACCAGCAGAGGATTGTGGTAAATCACATAACAAAGTTCTGCCGAAGACCAGATGCGAATCCCCAAAGCTTCGATATAGTAAGGATTTTTTACCGGCTCCTGCCGGCAGACCATCAGGCTCATAGTCTCACCTCCTGGCGCACAACTACATCGCTTGCCGGAAACAAATCTCCAAATCCCTTATCCCGAATGGCAACAGCCATGGTGGATTCATTCAGAAATCCAATGCTTACCTGAAGCCTGGTGGTCCAGGCCGGCCGATCGGGAAACTCTCTCAAAGAAATAGACACCTTTCGTTTCTTCTTCGGATCCATGGGAGTAATCATAAATTCTATATTTTTGTTTTCATCCATCAGAAAATCCATAGCAGTCCTGCATTCATACCAGTTTTCTCCGGCTCCCGCAATCACAAGCTGGGTTTTCTTTTCTTTATAAAGAATCTCCATGGAAACCGTAGACTTTAGCCGGCCTTCGCAAATACAGGTAAAGGAATGTTTTCCGCTGCCCTGCAGATAGTCTGCCCCGCGGAAGGCCGCTCCCTTAGCAAACAGGGCATTTTCCGCATAAACCTTTCTTCTGCGGCAGATCATTTTTATAAATTCCGGCGCCCAGTCCTGTTTTTCAAATCCCTTTCCGGAAAGAACAATAGTAGAAAACAGTTTATGCTCCAGCAGCCGTTCCCCGCAGGAACACAAAATCTTATCTGCCAGCTTTGCTCCGGAAGACGTGGCTAAAATATCCGGATCAAAACTTTCTTCTAAAATTTCGCTTTCTGCCACAACCATCATTTTCTGAAGTCCTCTCTGGACTTTTAACTCATAGTATGAAAGGCGGTCCGCTGACAAATCAAACATTCCTACCTGGCTGCGCCATACTTCCTTTTTCTGATTTAAAATATAATAAACAAAGCTTTCCTCATGGCTGATGATATGCACCTTTTCCCTGGCAATCCCCAGGTAATCGGCGCAGTACAGAAAGCTGTCCATTACCTTTCGCTCTAATCCTGGCAGCGTTACCACCAGCTGATCGATTTCTTCTTCTCCAAACTCCTGAACCGGAATTTTCAATACCCTGTCCATATAAAGCTCTAAAAGCCGGAGTGCTTCGTATTTCACGCCGTCTATCGTAGCCGTGCCGTCTCTGGATACCAGATTCAGAAGCTTATCTACCAAAACTCCGTTTCCTACCAGATTGCAGGCATATGCGTCCTTTCCCACATACCATTCTTCCTCGTTTTTCGACCGGCAGATGATTGTTGGAAAAGTCCAGCTTGTTTCCTTTTCATAACAGCTTAACTGAGTATAGGCGTCGCACAAATCCAACCCGATTATCAGTCCCATAGTTCTCCTCTATCTTCACCTGATTTACGGCAGGGAAAACAGTTCCTCCACTGTCGCATTTTTAATCAGGTATTCCTTCATTTTTTTCTTTAAACCGGCTTCTTCGCCATTGGTAATGCATTTGCTCATTTCATTTAAACAGGAAAAACGGCTGTCCTTTCCCTGTCCGCTTTCTGCCTGGGCCGAAATCACCTGGCACTGTTTCTTTCCCTGAGCCATTAATACCGAATTGCCATTTTTGTATTCATAAACCCTGTATTCCAGAGTTTCACCATCAAATAACACTTTTTCCATCACAAAGATTCCCTGGTATACCCGATGCATTTCCTCGCTGTGAAATTCTTCTTCATCAGGAAGTACCCGAACTCTCAATACGATTCTGGAATCTCTGTCTCCCTTATACTGGATCATCACCTTATCCATAATGTCTTTGGGAATCTGCACAAATCGTCCCAGCTTTTTGAAATAAGGAAAAACCAGTCCTGCATCCAGCAGAAAATCCACTACCTGCTGGCACAAAATTTTCTGTTCGTCGCTTAACCTTCCCTGGTCCGAATAAAATCTAGTCAGGGACAACAGATAAATGGTGGGAATTCGTTCTCTATCAGGGGTATTTTTTACCAGTCCCTCCAGATATTCAAATATCCGTCCCTCCGGCTGTGCGTCGCGGTAAAAATAATCCGTACACTTTACGGCAAAATATGCCTTTACAATGCTGTCCGACGTTTTCTTTCTGGAGGCATACAGGTCAAACACTGCATCCATTCTCTCCTGACAGCCGGAAAACAGCATCTGGGCCAGCAGCCGTTCTTCCATGTCGTAGGTATCCACATGGTATTCCACTCCCTGCATCAATATACGGTACATCGTTCCTGCAGGGCCATTGTAGTACTGGCACAGATAATCTAAAATAACCGAATCTGCGCTTCCTGCGTCAAAGACCTGGACCGCCAGCCTGGAAAGAAATTCATCCTCATCAAAAAGCTTTTGTAAAATCATTTTAGTGCACAGCTTCAGCCGCCGTCCCGTACTGATTTCCGTTATCCCGTACTTTTTCATCATATCGTAGGCTTCCATCAGATAGTTCTGACGGATCAGAGTATCGCAGATACCGGTGCGCTCTTCCCTGCTGATATGATCCTTATCCAGCATTAACAGATAGCTTAAATCAGCGCCTCCCTTTTCCTCCTGGGATGCCTTTTTCTGATAATAAGCAATGGATTTGGAAAGAAGCTGCTTTTCATAAAGGGGATTCAGATTCAAATCCTTTAACGCCCGTTCCAAAAGGGCGGCTTCTTCATCCATTTCTGCTCCCTGCTCTCCAATCTGGCGGCAGGCTCTCAAACACAGCATGGGGTGTTCCGGGTAAACTTCAAAACACCGCTTTTCCAGATCCGGCTTATCCATTACCGCAGTCTTAATGTAGCGGATATTGGTATACCGGTTCCCATAACCGTCCTGGAATAAAATAACGCTTTTATCTAAAAACAGCGGTACATAGGCAACGCCGTCCCGTAACAGGAAAATATCCTCATCTAAGGTTTCTTCATACCGTACAATAACGTAAAGCATCTCCGGATTGCGGCAGGAAATCCGGTAAGACCGCAAAATAGACGGCAAAATCTTTGCTACCGGCACGTCAATTACGTCTCTGTAAATCATTTTGTCATACAGAACCGCCAGATTGCTGTCTATATTGGCTGCAAACAGCTGTTCCATGGCAAACTGTTCCATATCCCGTTCATAAGCCTTGTAAAGGTCAGAAGACGGATTGAGATAGGTAAGAATATTTTTGTACAATACCGCCTTGGTATGGCTGTCCAGTTCCTGGGAATAGGAAAAATACAGCAGCACTTCCTTTGGAAGGCTGTGATTAAAATCCTCCGGCAGGGCATATAAGTAATACTCATACAGCCTGGTCAGATTAATCTGCTCTTTTAAAGCCAGCTCATACCATGCAAAATCCTCCGGGCTGCGGCAGTCCCCTTTGATCCGCATACAGCAGATGGCTTCTAAAAGGCGGCGTTTCGGATAATCCTGATACAGCCTGACCAAAAGGCGGCTGTACAGAGGATTGTAATATCTGGCAGTTCCTGCGGCTCTGGCGGCCTTTTCGGCAAGCCCTTCTCCCACCAGTCCGTGAGCCACTCCATAGGACAGCACCTGAAGTTCAAACTGAGTCATTCCCCGCAGTAAATCCGGATGAGCCGATAAAATCAGACAGGCCTTCTGATATAAAAACGGACTCCGAAATCCCCATGTATATAATTCTGCCATTTCCGCCAGGGTCATGGCCGGATTTTCCTCCATTTCCGGCTCCAGCTTTAAGCGGAGGAAAAACAGATAAGGGTAACTGTGGCTTTCTGTCAGATATTTGCAAACCAGACGAATCAGAGAATCTTTCTGGCTCTGGTTGGGATTCAATTCCAGGGAAAGATACTGAAAGAAACAGTACAGCTCCACATCATCCCGACGGCTGGAAAGCACCTGATCCCGAATCTCGTCTAACAGCATGACCGCCTGCTCCTTCTGTTCTAAAAGGATGCAGCATTCTGCTGACAAAAGGGATGTCTTGGCGTCCTGGGGCTTGAATCCTTTTAACGTATCCAGCTGCTTTTTCATTCGGCCAAGAATCAGGGATTCTTCATATTTGCCGCTCTCATAATCCTGGCGCAGAGACAGGTAGGTTCCATATCCCTTTTTCCATTCCAGGTAATCTAAGTCCCCTTCTTCTTTTGTCTCGGCTCCCTCTACCCTGATTTGAACGGTCACCTGCTCCCTGACAGTCTTCAACCGGATAATCCCCTGGTTTTCTCCCTTGTGAAGGAATCTGGGATGTATCCGGTATCCAATCTGGCAGACGTCCCCGTCAAAGTCTTCTTCTCTGACCTGAGAGCGCACCAGTTCTAAAAAGCCGCCTTCTGCCTCCAGCTGAATATTCACATATCCCCAGGTACTTTTCCGGATTTCAATGGTATCCACAATGGAAGTCCCTGGAGTCCGGTATACTCTGTCCCTGTCTTCCACCGTAATAGTTACCGCTTCCTTGACCTGTAGGGCTGTCAAAAACTCCTCCAGCAGGTTTTCCCGGTTAGTACGGCCTTTTAACCCGTCATAAACAGCCCGTATATACATATCCTGCATAAAGGGCGCATCAATAAAATCCTGATATTCAAACAGCCGTAAAGCAGTCTCTCTGTCTCTTTTGGCCAGATTTGAAAAATCCCTGGCCGTCTTTAAATTTCCAAGGGCCTGGCCGGACGTTCCAGACTGTACCTGGAACACAAAGGGGATTTCCTTCTCCCCGCCATTGGTCACAAGGAAAAAGCTGCCACGGATTTGATCTCCATTTTCCAAATAAGTTGTATCTATCTCATATAAAATCCGGCTGCGAAGGCCGCCAAAGGCTTCTGTCAGAACCTTGACCCGATAGTGACTGGAATAAACAAGTCCTTTCATGCTGAGCCCGTTGCTGCTGGCCAGATTGATTTCTCCTCTGCTGATCTCCTGGGCTGGAATGTGTTCGTTCAGCTTTTCCGGAACAATGAGAAACTCCGGATTCTGAAAATCCACGATTCCTTTTGCCAGCCGGTTGATCTTTTCTCTCATTTTACCACCTCTAAACCGTATTCTAACACATTTCGACAGGATTGGAAAGTAAAAAGCATAATCCTGTCGGGATTATGCTTGGATTACGTTTGGCGTCACGATTTCCATATCAACGGCTTCCTTTTGCACTGGTACAGGTTCAATCTTTGATGCCGTCTCCCTAACCCGAAGATGGAGATAGGTCCGCAGCACCTTGACTGCCAGCACCACCAGGAAAACCGGAAGCACAAGACATAAGTAAACCTTGTATTTCAGCCACTTTTTCTTCTTTTCCAGCCGCCTGATCTCCTGCCTGATTTCCTGTCTGACTGCTCCTATATAAGATAGGGATTTTTGTTTCTTCATGGCTCCTCCTAACAATCTTAACTGCTCATTAGGGATTTCATGGCAAAGGCGTAAATCTCCTGGCTCTTTGCCCTCCACTGGCTGCACATAGATTCTGCCTGCTCCTTGTCGGGAACGGATAAGTTCAGTTCAATCAGCACGCTTTTTCCCTCCCGAACCTCACAGTGGACAATGTAATCCTGACTGGTGGATTTATAATAATCGGAAACCACTCCCACCTCGTCTCTGAGACGGAACTTGTTTTCCTTTAAATACTGGTCAATATCTTCAATAATGGCTGGTGAAATCTTTTTGCCGAAAAACTCCAGCGTGTCCTCCCCTTCCTGGGTAATCTCATACCTGCTGCTGTTGTGAAGAGTCTCCTTCCGTACCAGCCCTGCCTCCAGCAGTTCATTCAGCGCCTGCTGTAAGGTAAAGTACGTGGTGTACTCCCGTTCCAGAAAAAAGTTGGAAAGCTGTGCGTTGGTCAGCGGAAAATTCACCTGTTTTAACATATAAAGATTCATCAATTTATATAAAGTCATTGGTTCAGACAGCATATTTTTCTCCTTGCATACAGTCCCACATTCGTAACAGTTCAGCCATGCATCTTCTTGCCTGCTTACAGCAGACAAGAAGCATCGGGCGTCTGCCCTATGAAGACTCAGAGCAGAACTGTTACCCACATTCTAATCCAGCTTAAACAAGGCCTTCAGTTCTTTCTTGCTTAATCCGGAGAGAGTCACCGGCTGTCCTTCCATAATCTGGTGAGCCAGCCTGCTTTTTGCCTCCTGAAGAGTCAGAATATTTTCTTCAATGGTGTCTTTCGTTATCAGCCGGTACACGGTTACCTGCTTTTCCTGTCCAATACGGTGAGCTCTGTCTGTGGCCTGATTCTGTGCGGCAATATTCCACCATGGATCATAGTGAATAACGGTATCCGCCGCCGTCAGATTCAGTCCTGTACCTCCGGCCCGTAAGGAAATTAAAAACACCGGCGTATCATCTTTCTGGAAAGAATCTACCATATGAAGCCGATCCTTCTTGGACGTCTCTCCCGTCAGAAGATAGCAGCCGATTCCGTCAGCCTTCAGCCTGGCTTCTATCAGCTTCAGCATAGAAGCAAACTGGGAAAACAGTAAAATCTTGTGTCCTCCGGCGGCTCCACTTTCTACCAGCTCCATACAGGTTTCCAGCTTGGCAGAATCCCCTCTGTAATTCTCATAGTAAAGCCTGGGGTCGCAGCAAATCTGACGCAGTCTGGTAAGCTGTGCCAGAATCTGAAGCTTTCCGGCTGCTTCCTCGTCGCTGCCTTCTTCCAGCATATCTTTTAACACCCTGGCATTGGCTGCGTACAGGGCTTTCTGTTCCCCTTCCATCTGGGAATAGATGCAGGTTTCCAGCTTTTCCGGAAGATCCTTTAGCACATCCTTTTTTACTCTGCGGAGGATAAAGGGCGAGGTGAGACGCTTTAAGCTGGTCAGTACCTCTTCATCCTTCTCCTTTATAAGAGGAATTTCAAAATCCTTTTTAAACCGCTGGTAGCTGAACAAAAAGCCTGGCATCAGATAATCAAAGATACTCCACAGTTCTCCTAAACGGTTTTCAATCGGCGTTCCCGTCAAGGCAAATCTGGTGACAGAATTGATTTTCTTTACTGCCCTGGCATTTTGGGTTCCTGCATTTTTAATAAACTGGGCCTCATCAATAATCTGAAACCGGAAAGTCAGACCCTCATACCGTCCAATGTCCCGGCGCAGCAAATCATAAGAAGTAATGAGAATTCCCTTCTGTCCCGCTTTCGCCTTCTCCTTTGCCTGTTCCAGAATCTGCTCCCGTTCTCTGGCCGTTCCCACCACTGTAGAAACCGGAAGGCCTGGGGCAAACTTCTGAAACTCATGTTCCCAGTTGTAAACCAGGGAAGCCGGAGAAACAATCAGGGACAGCAGGCCCTGGCCATTTTCACTGCGTCCGTATTCGTCAGCCAGCAGAGCAATGATCTGAATGGTCTTTCCCAGTCCCATATCATCGGCCAATATTCCGCCAAAATGTCCGGCGTCCAGGGTTTTCAGCCACCGGAACCCATACTTCTGGTAGCTTCTCAGTACCGGATCAAGGGACTGGGGGATCTGGTATTCTGCGTCTTCTACAGACTTCATGCCTCGGATTACGGCCCGAAAAGCCTGATCCCTGTAAAAGGGAACTCCTGGCTCTTCTTTAAACAAATAATCTAAATACAGCGCCCGATAATAAGGAAGCTGCACATGTCCGGACGCAATCTCCGTCTTGGACAGCGCCAAATCGCCGGCCAGCTTTGCTACGGCTAAAATACCGTTGCTTTCTAACTGTAAAAATTCACCGTTCTTTAAACGGTAATATTTTTTCTTCTGCCGATAGGCCCCAAGAATTTTAGCCAGTTCTGCTCCGCTCATGCCCTCTGCGTCTATTTTTAAATTCAGCCATCCCTCCGCTGCGCTGACGCCTACCTGAACGCCTTTTGCCTTGCGGATTTTCCACTGGTTTACCTCTTCTGAAAGGTATACCTCTCCCAGCTGGCGGAATTCTTCGATTCCCTCTAACAGCAGACGGTACAGCCTGTCTTCGTCGTGACGGATTACCAGTTTTTTTCCT
The DNA here is from genome assembly GCA_938036545.1 of uncultured Clostridium sp. Taxonomy (GTDB): domain Bacteria; phylum Bacillota; class Clostridia; order Lachnospirales; family Lachnospiraceae; genus UMGS1370. Next base: position 24,080 of record CALHQJ010000103.1, read on the forward strand.
TCCGGTTCTTTGTACTGGAAATACCTTGCTATAGTCTGGCTGATCCGAAACTCCCCAGGTACGTCCCGACAAATGTGGCGGGGAACCAGCTCGTCTTCGATTGGATGAAAAGAATAATCTCCATATGAAAGCACCGGCTCCATAGAAACTTCCTCCGGCCCTGTGCTTTCAAAACGGAAACTGGCTTTCAAAGGCTCTGTCTGATAATCTTCCCAATCAATATCCGGCGCTTCTATCAGGCTGTATTCCTCTATTTTTTTCAGCACTCTCTGGTAAAACAGAGGCACGTCCCGATCATTAACGGAAATGGCTTTATCCGGCTTTTCTGCCATCTGCTCAATGAAAAAACGCATCACATGGCTGCAGGCCTCGTCACAACGGCAAAGCTTTCCCTGACTTCCAAAGTAGAGATAGCGTTCTCCCATAAAGCTGAACTCATATTCCAAAAGCCTGACTTCCAGCCCGTCCCTTCCCCGTCTCTTTGCCTGTACCCGAAAATCCGGATTCAGGCGGCTTACGTAAAGGGGTTCGGTTGTTCCGTTTTGAAAACAGACGTCCAGGGTCCGGTCTAAATACATGGCAAAAAACCGATCCCTGTTTTCACGGCTTAAGGCCAGCTCCCGAAGGGGCGGCCGAACCTCAAAGGAAGTCTTCCGAAACTGGCTGTAGTATTCGTGGTAGGTATTGACCAGTTCGGTCACAAACTCAACCAGCGGCCTGCTTTCTTCCTCAAAGGCGTCTAAGCTGTGATGAAAGGAAAGGCTTTTTCCGTAATTCATCAAAGCTCCTGCCTCCATGGCCTGGATAAATGCGCTCAAATCCTTTACCAGGTACAGACGTTCTCTTCCGATTTTAAATTCCAGTCTGGTATCTTTTCCTCTCCGGTCTACTAAGAGCACCGGAACCAGCCTGACGGATCCAGCCTCGTTTTCCCTCATAATTCTGGCCACTTCTCCATTGGTGTACTCCCGAATCATGGTTCGCACCTCCTGATCCGTATACACCGGACGTAAACTTTGCCCGCCGCTTTCCTTCTGCCAGGCTTCATAAAGGGCCTTTTCATGGATACAGGGGCCTTTGTAAGAATTGCCCTCTGCACAAGAACAAGAGTAGTCGCGAATCTGACTACCCTTGATATATAAACTTACTTCATAGGTTGTTCCTTCATCCCTGCAAACGCCTTTTACCCCAACTTCACCTTTCCAGAAGGTGTTGATTTTCATTTCCGAAATGTTCACCCTATAACCCCGCAATCTGCTGTTACATCCGCTCCGGAGCCTCGATTCCCAATACGCTGATGGCTGCTGTCAGAACATCTTTAGCCAGCATAATCAGGCTGATATAGCCTGCCTGACGGTTTGGATCTTCTTCGGAAAGGATTTTGGTATCGTGATAAAAACGGTTAAATTCATTGGACAGCTCATAAATATACTGACAGATCTTATGCGGCGCCAAATCTGCAAAGCTGGTCTCCATAACGTCGTTAAATTTCAAAAGCTGAAGAGTCAGTCCTTTTTCAGAATCAGAAGCTGCCGGTAAAATCTTCCCTGCCTCCGGTTTTCCACCGTTTTCCATAAATTTATTTAAAATGGATTTAATCCGGACAATGGTATACAGAATATACGGCCCCGTATTTCCCTCAAAGGAAATAAACCGGTCAATGTCAAATACGTAGTCCTTTGCCGCCTGATTGGACAGATCCCCGTATTTTAAAGCTGCAAGTCCTACGATCTTCGCTGTTTCCCTGGCTTCTTCTTTGGAAACCGTCCGGTTTTCCATAATCCGGTTAAATACCTGCTCATTAATATTGGCAATCAGATGTTCCAGACGCATAACGCCGCCGTCTCTGGTTTTAAACGGCTTTCCGTCCTTGCCGTTCATGGTGCCGAATCCCAAAAATGCCATTGGCATATCCAGTTTTACAATTCCCGCTTTTTTCGCTACTCGGAACACCTGGGTAAAGTGAAGATCCTGGCGTTTATCCGCAATATAAATATAGCGGTCCGGATGGAAGTCCTTTTCTCTCTCAATAATGGTAGCCAAATCAGAAGTTGCATAAAGAGCCGCTCCATCTGACTTTCTTACAATACATGGCGGAAGTTCCTTGGAATCTCCCTCCTCTGCAATGTCTACTACCAGAGCGCCCTGGCTTTCATAAGCCAGTCCCTGTTTCACCAAATCGTCAATCAGCGCAGGAATATAAGGCTGGGCATCGCTTTCGCCCTTCCATAAATCAAACTCTACATTTAAGTTAGCGTAATTTTTCTTTAAATCAGCCAGAGAAACTGCCATAATGTGTTTCCAGATAGCCCGGTAAGGAGCGTACCCGTTCTGAAGACGGAACGTAGCATTCTGCGCCCTCTCCTTAAATGCTTCATCTACCTTGGATTTTGCACTGGCTGCCGGATAGATCTCCTCCAGCTCGCTGATGGTAAAGGGAGCTTCTGCCGGATATTCCCCCGTATACGTTTCATCAAAGTAAACCAGTTCCGGCTTTCTCTCCCGCAATTCTTCAATAATCAGGCCCATCTGCAGGCCCCAGTCTCCCAGATGTACGTCTCCTATCATTTTATGGCCCAGGAAACGTCCCATTCTCTTAATGCTTTCGCCAATTACCGCGGAACGAAGGTGGCCTACGTGAAGGGGTTTTGCCACATTGGCTCCGCCGTAGTCCACCATCACGGTCTCAGGCTTTGCCGGCGCTTCCAGCCCCAGCTTATCCGCCGCAGCCATGCCTTGCATATACTCAGCCAGGAACTGCCCGGACACCTTCAGGTTGATGAATCCAGGCATCACGGCCACTGCTTCGCTGAATACAGGATGGGCGCTGCCTGCCTGTGCACCGGACGCATCTGCACTTGCGCCTGTCAGTTTCTCCACCACTGCCGCGGCAATATCAATGGGTTTCTTCTTATATGCCTTGGCCGCCGCCATGGCGCCGTTACACTGGTATTCACACAGGTCCGGCCGGTTGGACAGTACGACCTTGGCGAACTTTGCTTCATACCCGCAGGCTTCAAAAGCCTGTTTCAGTTCCTGCTCCATTAAGTCCAGAATTTTCTTCACAATCCACGTTCTCCTTTGCTCTAACATTTCCTTCCGGGAAAGCTAAAAGTGCCCCGGCTGACGCCGGAGCAATCTTTAAGCTCTTTTCCTACAGACCTTTATACACGTGAAAGATACTCGCCGGT
>CALHQJ010000104.1 GCA_938036545.1 uncultured Clostridium sp.
GGTCCTGGAGTCGGCCTGGAAACAGCAGATGGCTTGAATCCAGATTATACAGGTTCTCAAAACGGAGCTTTTACCAAAGTAAACGGTCAGTATGTGAACGGTGAAGGGACTGCTATAGAAGGAGCGCTGTTTCGAGGAGTCAGCGTATCCAAGTATCAGCAGGATATTGACTGGCAGGCCGTAGCTTCTGATGATATTAACTTTGCTTTTATCCGTATGGGATACGTAGATGATCTGGATCCGTATTTTGACGTCAATATGAGAGAAGCTGCAGCAGCGGGAATCCATGTTGGTACTTATCTGTACTCTCAGGCTCTGACTGTCGAGGATGCAGTGAAAGAGGCGCAGTTCGCTGTAAGGACAGCGAAGGAATACCAGCTTTCTTATCCCATTGCCATGGACGTGGAATCCAGAGTTTTCGAGGAAGCAGGGCTTACTAAACAGCAATTGACCGATATTGTCAATGCTTTTTGCCGTACTGTAGAAGCTGCAGGTTTTAAGCCTATTGTATTCAGTTATAACGACTGGCTGGTGAATAAGATGGACACCACCCAGATTCCATATGACATCTGGTACGCCCGTTATGGCACCATTAACAGCTATCCTAACCGTACCATTTGGCAGTGTACGGACAGCGGAACGGTCAGGGGAATTGAAGGAGCAGTCTGCATTGAAATGGCGTTTACAGATTACAGCCAGATCATTCCCTCTGCCGGATGGAAGCAGATAGACGGTTCCTGGTATTATTTTGAAAATTATCAAAAGGCTGTAGGCTGGAAACAGGTAGGAGAAACCTGGTACTACTTAGATCCGGCAAACGGCGGTATTATGGCAGCCAATACTGCAATGACCATTGATGGCATTACATATCAGTTTAATGCTTCCGGAGCAATGATGTAGAAAAGGAGAAGAGGAAGATGGCTTTGGAATCTAATCCGGAAAATCTGACGGTGGAAGCACTCTGCCGGAGACTATGTCTATTGGAACGAACTAATGAAATATATGGATTTTTTATGAGGTGCAGGAATTTATTCCTGTACCTTTTTGTTTTCCCAATATTCAAAAAATGCCAGTAGTAGTGTTCTTGGTTTTATTTCACAAAAACTTCTGGAAATTTACAGAAAAATATGGCATACTGTAGTGAGAATTGACAGAGATGACGGAAAGGAAAAGAAAATGAGCGAAAATAGAACGATTATTGATATAATCAAAGATAAATTATCCAGCTTTTCCATAAAAATGTTTGTTCTCATTGCAGTTTGTGTAGTCATGCCGTTGTCAGCAGTCTGCATTTATGTGGAGCAATCGATGGAGACAGTCCTTCAAAATAAAATCAGTGAACGGATTCTTCAAAATATTTTTGTCAGTGAAAAGGATATATTGAAAATGTTTCAAAGTATGGCAATCCTTTCCAATACCTTTGCTTTGGATGAAGAACTGCTGGAGCGAATGCAGGACAGGATCTATACAGAATATGAAAATGTGCAGTATTTTAATCGACTGGTAGATAAAATGATTGTGACCTCTACCCATGATTTGGCCGATTCTGCTAAAATTACGATTTTCGATCAGGCTGGAAGAGTGTATTCCAACTGGAGTCTCAATTACCAGGACTACAAATTTCTGTTAGAAGAAGACTGGGTAAAAGAAGCGAAAGAAGCAGGAGGATATATGTCATGGTCTATGTTTAGCCCCGCCTATGTGACAGAGGATCATGCAAAAGGAAAAACATACATTTCACTTGCCAGAGCCCTTCTTAGTCAGGGAACTGTGGGAAAATCGATAGGAATGTTAATTATCAGTATTGAACAATCCCAGTTTTCCGATTTGTTGAAAGATTATACTGGACCAGAGGACGAAGCCTTTATCTGCATTAAAGACGGAGAGGTTCTGTTTTCAGCAAACCCACAAAATATTATCAGCCAAGAGCAGCTAAAGGCAGTATATAAACAGATGGAAGGAAAGAAGTACGGGGAGCAAAAACAGAAGATAGGGGCAGAAGAATACCTGATTAGCTATTATACCCTGCCAGAACCCTGGCTATTTGGAGACGACCCAATGAAGATTTTTATCTTTACCAATTATAAAGAGGTAACCAGCAGCATTGAAGCATTGACGAATAAAATGAACGGTGTCATTGCCATATCGATTATGCTTGTAATACTCTTGACCTACGTGTCTATAAAAATGCTGGTAAAACCCATAGGGCTGTTAACTGAAAAAATGAAAGAATATACCTTAGAACAGGAAATCACTGGAATTGATATTCGACGGAAGGATGAAATTGGACATTTAAACAGGGCATTTGTACGAATGTCTGATAATATTAAAAGTTTGTTTGCAAAGCTGGATAAAGAGAGCAGAGAAAAGGAACAGTATCGGTATGAATCTTTGAGGGCACAGCTAAATCCCCATTTTTTGTTTAATACACTGACTTCTATCCGTTGGATGGCGTTAATTCGGGGAGCAGATAATATTGTAGACAGTATTGATGCACTGGCAAGTGTGTTGAAATACAGTTTAAGCCGCAGCAATGAGGAAGTAACCTTGAAGGATGAATTGGAGAATATTAAAAATTTTATTTATATTCATAATTTACGTTACCAGGATCAGTGCGTACTGGAACTGGACAGTATGGATGAGATTGAAGATTTAAAAATGATGAAATTTATTCTGCAGCCGGTTGTTGAAAATTCAATTATCCATGGGATGGATAAAAATAAAAAAGAATTGAATATTCGGGTATATGGATACATAGAAGAAGAGACACTTCTGCTTTTTGTGGAGGATAATGGAATCGGCATTACGAAAGAGGCTGTGGAGAAATTTGCTTCTTCCAAGAACGGAGGACGGATGACAGGAATCGGATTAAAAAATGTACATACCTGTATCCGCATGACATATGGAGAACAGTATGGATTGACAATCGAAGGAATGAAACAGGGCGGAACCTGTGTAACATACCGGCTTCCAATTTTAAGGGGGAGATGTGACGATGAAACGGCTGATGATTGCAGATGATGAGGTATTGGTTCGGATCGGGATTAAGTCCATGGTCAGATGGGAGCAGCATGATTATACAGTTGTCTGCGATGCCCAGGACGGAAAAGAAGCGTGGGAAAAAATAAAGGAATTTCATCCGGATATAGTACTAACAGATTTGAAGATGAGTCCAGAAGATGGTTTTTGGCTTATAGAGCGATGCAAAAAAGAATATCCGGAGATTAAGTTTATTGTTCTCAGCAATTATAATGATTTTGATAATGTTCGTAAGGCAATGAAAATGGGGGCCTGTGACTATATCTTTAAGCTTACGGTAAAAGCAGAAGAGCTGATTAAGGTTCTGGATGAAGTTTCTAAACAGCTTCCGGCTAAAAAAGGAGAATGGGATTCAGCTTACCGCACAGAGGAAAATCGTACAGTCCTAAAAAACAGCCTGATTAAACAGGCTTTAAGCGAAGAGCCTATACTCCTGGAAAAAATCGAAAAAAGACTGAAGCAGCTGTCTTTGAAAATTAACTTTTCAGAAGAATATTTTCTGGTATCCATACGGATTGATAATTATCAGGTGATTCGCCGTCGGGAAGACTTTCTGGAAAAGGATTTGCTGATATTTGCCATGACAAATATGATAGAAGAAATTTTTCAGAAAGATCTATATGCAGAGATTTTTCACGAAGAAGACAGCCGTTTTTTGATTGTAGTTCAAAACAGGATAGGGGCAACAGCGGCTGTTGAAAAGGCATTTGGAATATTGGTTCAAACTGTACGGCAGTATTACGGATTAGAGATCAGTGGGGCGATTAGTCTGCCAGGCAGGACGTTTACATGGCTGAAAGAAGGATGGGAACAAAATAACCAGACACTGGAGGACAGCTTTTATAGAGAATCTGGCTTGATAAGGGAATGTGAAAAACAGAACTGGAAAAAGATGCATCTTCCGGATCAATTACGGACGATTGTATTCGAGACGCTTTTAGGAAAGGAAGATTTCTGGCAGGCTGAGGCGTACTTAAAGGAATTATTAGATTACATAGAAAAAGAACGGTATGCGCCAAGAGATGTGCGGAAAAAATTAAAAAGACTTCACAGTTTAATGGTTATTTATCTGGAAAGACATGAAATTCATGGAACCGATATTTGCGACAGAAGAGGCGTTTCCATCGAGGAAGCGGCAGAAATTTATGATTTTTTCCAGGATTTAAAACAGGCTGAGATTGATTTGATTCAAAGTTATGCCAGAAAATTCAGAGATCAGAAAGAAGAAAATGGAAAATACAGCCAGATTATGAAGCGTGTAAAAGAGTATGCAGAGATGAATCTGTCAAAAGAGCTGTCTGTTGCACAGGCGGCAGCACTGGCAAATATGAGTGAAAGTCATTTTTCCCATGTCTTTAAAAGTGAGGAGGGAATCAGCTATGTGGAATATATCAATGGATGCCGGATGCAGAAGGCGACGATACTTTTACAAAATACCGATCTGATGGTTAGTGAAATTGCAGAAAAAGTAGGGATAGATAATCCCAATTATTTCAGCGCTCAATATAAGAAACGGACTGGAAAGTCTCCCAGCGAGTTTCGAAAGATGCTGGCAAATAAAAAAATGCAGGATTTGAAAGATTGTTAGCAGGATTTGAAAGACGCAGAATTGAAGAAAGCCCAGGATTACAGAATTTTGAAGAAAGACAGCAGACAGTAGTATGGAAGAATGTCTGCTGTCTTTTGTATAATAAGACCATAGAAAACAACAAGCAATGGAGGTAAGGATTATGAGAAAAGGAAGAAAACTTCTTGCATGCATGACGGCGGCAGTAACAGCAATGTCTTTAATTGGCGGATGCTCATCTGCTCCCAAGGAAACCAGTGCAGCAGCTAATGGAGAAGCAGCTCCTGGTACAGAGACAGCAAAAGAACCGGAAAAAGAAGCTGCTTCTGGAGAAACCGTAACGCTGAGAATGTGGGGAGGCGTTCCTGCAGAAGCAGGGCCTCAGGCAGTATGCGATAACTTTAACGAGCTTTATAAGGACAAAGGCATCCAGGTAGAGTATGAACGTTTTGTAAATGATGAAACAGGAAACTTAAAGCTGGAGACCAATCTGCTTTCAGGAACCGGAGTAGATCTTTATATGACCTATAGCCCAGATGTATTGACTAAACGTGCAGAAGGCAATATGGCGTTAGATTTGACTGAACTGATGGAACGGGATGGATTTAAACTGACAGATTACTTTGGAACTATGGCAGAATCCTTCTATGTCAATGGAAAAGCATATTCGATTCCAACTAAGCTGGATCAATACGGAATTGTAATTAATAAAGATATGTTTGATGCTGCTGGAATTGAGGTTCCAACAGAATGGACCTATGATGAGTTTCGGGAAATAGCCAAGAAACTGACTCATGGAGAGGGACAGGACAAGGTTTATGGCATGTTCTGGAACTCTCAGCAGGATTTGACATACCTGTTCACCTATCTGGTAGCACAGACCAATGGTGGAGATCCATTTTACCTGAGTGAGATGGAAACTGCATTTTTAGATCCAGTTGTAGTGAAGTCTGTAGAATTAATCAATGACATGATGAATGTAGATAAAACGTCTCCAACCCATACAGATTCCATGACGCAGAAACTTTCCCAGGAAGGTATGTTCTTGACAGAAAAAGCTGCTATGACAGTTGGGCCGTGGATGGTAAGAAGTATTAAAGACACAGCAAACTATCCCCATGACTTTGTTACCGCTTTTGCACCTTATCCGGTAGTGGAAGAAGGACAGCGGAATTACACACAGGGTGGATATGGAGATCATCTTTGCATCAATCCAAAGTCTCAGCATGTTGAAGAAGCATGGGAGTTTGCGAAATGGTATGCAACAGAAGGAATGCTTCCAGTAGTAGAGGGAGGACGTGTTCCAGCTTCCAATACATACAATCCAGAAGAGGTTACAGCAGCATTCTTAAAGGGTGCAGAAGATTTGATTGATAAAGATACAGCTATGAAGATTTTGATTACTCCTGTAGATAATTATGCAGTGCCATCTATTACCAATCATATTGCAGAAGTAAAGAAAATCGCAGTTGAGGAACTGGAAAAGATCTTTATTGGCGAGCAGACTGTAGAAGAGGGACTGACAAAAGCAAAAGAGCGCGGAGACGAGATTTTAAAGCAGTAGAACACAGATAAATATGCTGCAAGATGAAACTCATCCTTTCATTTTGCAGCATCTCTTTTGCAGGAAAGGAGGAATCTGGATGAAGCTGAAACTGAGTAAACAGCTAAAAATCGATCTGGTGGGATATTCATTTATTCTGCCCAATATTATTGGCGTCATGCTGTTTACGCTGTTTCCTATGGTATTTTCCCTGATTATCAGCCTGACAGACTGGGATTATACCAAAGGATTTGGAAATTGGAATTTGATTGGTCTTCAAAACTTTATCGAAATGTGGCAGGACGAATGGTTTACCAGTTCTCTGATAAATACCCTTGTTTTTGCAGCGGCAGTGGTGCCAGTTACGATTTTCATTGCGCTGGTGCTTTCGGTTGTGATTGACAAGTTTTGCTTTGCCAAGCTGCCAATCCGCCTGGCTATGTTTATGCCTTACATTTCTAATGTTGTTGCAGTAGCCATTGTGTGGGTAATGATGTATTCTCCATGGGGGCCATTCACGCAGTTGGTAAAAGCACTGGGAGTAGAAAATCCGCCTCAATGGCTGGGAGACAGTCACTGGGCGCTGCCAGCTATTATTTTGATGACGATCTGGTCTGGAGTAGGATATGCGATTATGATCTATACTTCTGCAATTCAGGGACTTCCACAGGATATTTATGAGGCAGCGGAAATTGACGGTGCCAGTGAAATTACAAAATTTTTTAAGCTGACAGTGCCGTTTTTGTCTCCGACTACATTTTTCCTGCTGATTACTACATTTGTTACATCATTCCAGGTATTCGCCCCCATTCAGATTATGACCAGAGGGGGCCCAGGAACAGCTACGAACGTATTGGTTTATTATATTTATACGTCTGCATTTACATTCTACCGGATGGGATATGCATCGGCAATGTCCTGGATCCTGTTTATCATTTTGTTTGCCGTAACCATTATTCAGTGGAGAGGCCAGAAAAAATGGGTAAGTTATTAGGGAAGGGAGAGGAACGGATATGCCAAATAAAAAAAAGATGGGAAATGAGGTGCGAAAGCGTCTGATCCGGAAGGTGATTTGCACAGTTCTGGTAGGAGCGCTGGCTGTTTCCATGATTACGCCATTTATCTGGATGGTTTCGGCTTCCATGAAACTTCCCCTGGATGTTATGAAGCTTCCCATTGACTGGATACCGGATTATTTTTATCCGGAGAATTATAAAAAGGTATGGAATATTGGCGGAGCAGCGGTCAGAGACTATCACTTTGGACTGGCGTATTTAAATTCTATAAAGATAGCAGTGATTAACCTGGTAGGTTCCGTATTGACCAGTACTTTGGCAGGATACGCATTTGCCAAAATTAAATTCAGGGGAAGAAATGTATTGTTTCTCCTGTACCTTGCTACCATGATGATTCCCAGCCAGATTACGCTGATTCCCAAGTTTGTTATGTTTAATAAAATGGGATTGACGGGAACTCATCTTACTTTAATCCTGCCAGGATTAATTACTATTACCGGTACATTTTTAATGAGACAGTATTTTATGCAGATTCCGGATGAGCTTCGGGAATCTGCCAGAGTAGATGGAGCTAACGAGTATGTAATTTGGGCCAGGATTATGGTTCCTATCGCAAAACCAAGTATGGCATCACTGGCGATGGTAGTCTTTTTGTGGAACTGGAACAGCTATCTGGAACCACTGGTATTCTTAAGCGACTGGCGTTTGTACACCATTCCCATTGCCCTGACGAATTTTATCGAGGAAAGCGTTACGGAATATAATCTGGTCATGGCAGCGGCGGCATCTGCCTTGATTCCAGCATTCCTGGTATTCCTGTTTGGACAGAAATTTTTTGTAAAAGGCCTGGTTGCCGGAGCAGTAAAAGGATAGGAGAGAGATTATGAATTATATTACAGAACCAGAAAAACAGATTCCTGTAGTTAAGCAGTGTGATGTGCTTGTCTTAGGCTCCGGTCCGGCCGGAGTTTCTGCTGCAATTTGTGCAGCCAGAGAAGGCGTAAAAACGGTTTTAGTAGAGCAAAGCGGGGATGTAGGAGGAATTGCAACAGCAGGTCTTATGAGCCATTGGACTGGCAATACAGAAGGCGGATTTTATGAAGAAATCCTGGAGCGTTCTTCCGATGCGGCTGAGACAGGACTGGCGCGCCGGAAGTGCCCCTCTTCCAAAATCCTGTTGCTGGGCAT
>CALHQJ010000105.1 GCA_938036545.1 uncultured Clostridium sp.
GACGGATTACTGCATGTGGGCAGACATAAGAACAGAAGTTACACTGGATACAGTTGTCAGGATTCCAAACCGGTACGTTTACTGCAATACCGCGCTTCTCGTAAGCTGCAGATCCGGATGGAGTGCTGCCGTCTACGTAATCAACGAATGCAGATACTGGCAAGGAGTTACCTTCCTGAGCAGAAACCTTGGTCTGGATGTTGTTAACGAAGTCGATAACATCTTTTCTGTCACCGGTTGCTACGGAGAAGTCAAGACCTTCATCCTCACAGTTCTTCCAGCTCTCCGGAACCTCTACCTTTACAACGCCCTTAGCACCTGCGTCGATAGCTGCCCAGTTCTTCTTAACAACGTCCTCGCCCTTACGGCCGTAGGTCTTCTGTGCAGCATCCTTCATCAGCTGGTTTGCCTTGTCAGCCGGAATAATGCCGGTTAACTCGAAGAATGCAGACTGTAAAATGGTATTGATACGAGTCGGGCCCATGCCGGTCTCGATACCAATCTTAACACCATCGATGGTGTAGAAGTTAATGTTGTGTTCAGCGATAAATCTCTTTACCTGGCCTGGTAAGTGCTTCTCTAAGCCTTCCATATCCCAGGCACAGTTCAGCAAGAAAGTACCGCCGTCTACTAATTCCTGAACCATGTTGTACTTACGTACATAGGCCGGATTGTGGCATGCTACGAAGTTTGCCTGACGAATCAGATAAGTAGACTTAATTGGAGAATGTCCGAAACGTAAATGAGACATGGTAACGCCGCCGGACTTCTTGGAGTCATAATCAAAGTATGCCTGTGCATACATATCGGTGTTGTCACCAATGATCTTAATGGAGTTCTTATTAGCACCTACAGTACCGTCAGCGCCCAGACCCCAGAACTTACAGTTGGTAGTTCCCTCAGGAGTTGTAACTAAAGGAGCGCCAATCTCTAAGGATAAGTTGGTCACGTCATCTACGATACCAATGGTGAATTTTTTCTTAGAATCATTGTCATAAACTGCAACGATCTGTGCAGGAGTAGTATCCTTGGAACCTAAACCATAACGTCCGGTAAATACAGGAATTGCATCGAACTTGGTGTTCTTTAATGCAGCAACTACATCCAGGTATAACGGCTCGCCTAATGCGCCTGGCTCTTTGGTTCTGTCTAATACAGTAATCTTCTTAACAGTATCCGGAATTGCAGCTACTAAAGCTTCTGCACAGAATGGTCTGTACAGACGAACTTTTACAACGCCGACTTTTCTGCCCTGAGCAGCCAGGTAATCGATGGTCTCTTCAATGGTATCATTAACAGAACCCATTGCAATAATAACCTGCTCTGCATCCTCAGCACCGTAGTAGTTGAACAGCTTGTAGTTGGTGCCAATCTTAGCATTAACTTTGTCCATGTACTCCTGAACGATTGCCGGAAGGGCGTCATAGTATGGGTTGCATGCTTCTCTTGCCTGGAAGAAGATATCCGGGTTCTGTGCAGAACCTCTCTCACAAGGATGATTTGGATTTAATGCATGCTTACGGAATGCTTCGATAGCATCCATGTCAGCCATATCTTTTAAATCTTCATAATCCCAGGTCTCGATCTTCTGGATCTCATGGGAGGTACGGAAACCGTCAAAGAAGTTGATAAATGGAACTTTGCCCTTGATAGCTGCCAGATGAGCAACCGGAGTTAAGTCCATAACTTCCTGAACGCTGGATTCACACAGCATAGCGCAGCCGGTCTGACGGCATGCGTATACGTCAGAGTGATCGCCGAAGATAGACAGAGCGTGGCTGGCAATTGCACGTGCAGATACGTTAAATACGCCAGGAAGCTGCTCGCCTGCGATCTTATAAAGGTTCGGGATCATTAAGAGTAAGCCCTGGGAAGCGGTGTAGGTAGTGGTTAATGCACCGGCTGCTAAGGAACCGTGCACAGCACCTGCGGCACCTGCTTCAGACTGCATCTCAGTTACCTGTACGGTACGTCCAAAGATATTCAGTCTTCCGTCAGTAGCCCATTCGTCTGTATGTTCTGCCATAACAGATGAAGGGGTAATGGGATAGATAGCGGCAACATCCGTAAACGCATAAGAAGCGTGGGAAGCGGCCTGATTACCATCCATGGTTTTCATTTTTCTTGCCATTTTACTTTCCTCCTACAAATGTGAGTTGGTATTATTTGTAACAGTTCAGCCCTACATCTTCTTGTCCGCTTTAAGTGGACAAGAAGCGTTGGGCGTCTGCCCAATGAAAATTCAGGCAGAAAAAACCCTATGAAAACAAGCTTTCAACGTTTTTTTGTCTGAATCTCCGTAAAGCTGAACTGTTACTATTAGTTTGTCCTCTTTATAAAAAGAGAATGACCTGTCTACTATTATACCAATTTTTATACAAATTGCAAATGCTTATTATGCATGTATACAAAAAAAAGCAGAGAATTCGTCACAAAATGACAGCAAAACACTGATTGCATCATTTTGTGGCTCATTCCCTGCCGCTGCCTGTATTTTTATACTACAGAACTTCCCGGACCTGCCGGAATTATACCTGTTTCAGAAGTTCCCGGGCCCTGGGGAGCTGTAGAAGGCACTCCTCCCGGCTCTCCTCCCTGGCCTGGACCTGGAAGACCTGTTCCTGATCCTTCCGGTTCTACAGTGGCCTGGCTATTTCCATCAGGGCCTGCCGGAGCACTGGAATTTGCAGAAGGTTCAACCGTCTCGCCGCCGGACGGAATCGTCTCCCCTGGCAGTGTTACGCCTTCCGGAAGGGTTTCACCTGGCGCCGGAACCCATACGCCGGAAGAATTTCTCTTTACCACCGGAGCATGTCCCTTATAAGTAACCGTATGATCAATGTCATCACTTACTTTCTCTCCATTTTTTGTTACAACCAAACGCACTTCCCACTGGCTTCCTGCGTCTCCGGCTTTTTCTACAACTTCTGTACCTGGCTGCACAGTCTGATCCTCCACGTAAGTCGGAGCCGGTACATTAGTATCCTTCAGTTTAGTCGATTTTAAATCGTATTTTACGCCCTCTTCTAACAGAGGAATTCCATAAATGGAAACAGTACAGGTCTGATCCCCATAAGAAGCCCGAACGCCGATTCCTGTATTGGAATTATTGATAAATGCATAGTCCGGACCGCCCCAGCTTACTGTGGCATCCATGCCTGGAGTCACATAAGAAGGCTCAAAAGTATGGGAACGGCGTACCGTGGTCTTTAATCCGCTGCGGACTACCGCATTGTAAAGAGTAGTCGATACCTGGCATACTCCGCCTCCGGTCTCCTGTACCACTTCGCCGTTATTATAAGCAGCGGCTGACTGATAGCCCTTGGCAGTGGTACGCTCTCCGACTCTGTCATTGAACGAAAAGGTCTCGCCTGGGGCAAGCACAATACCATCAATAGCTTCGCAGGCCAGACGTACATTGGTATTTCTCTTGCTGTTGCTGGTAGTCTTGGTTGTATACGTACTAATCGTCTTGTATTTTTCTCTGGCTGTTCCTTCTGTAATCTCAGGCGCTACAGAAGTCATCTCTGCCGTAATCTGTGCATCAAAATCTTTGCTGGCAATGGCTGCCTCAATCTGTGCTGTCAACGCCTCCTGATTGACCTGTTGTCCGGCCTCTTCACCAGTAAATACAAATTTACCGCTTTGCTTATCAAAGCTGCTGATTGACGCATTCTTTGCCGGTTTATCCCATTTGGAAACAATCTCGCTTACCTGAGACGCAACTGCTTCTTCCAATCCGGTAGTTTCTAATGTATAAGTTTCCTTTGGAACGCCATGATAGATTTCCTGAAGCAGTTCATCCACTTTAGGCTCTATCAAATTCGGAATCTCAATGGTTTCTTCATTCCAGACCACCTTCATTGTCCAAGGATAAGACTCTAAAATCTTCTCTCTGGCCGCTTCTCTGGAAAGCCCTGTAATATCAACATCTCCTACTTTTACTTCTTTTTGAAGTTCCGTCTCTGCCGGAATTGTAGTAGCTGCCTCTGTCTCAGAATCAGACTTTCCTTTAAACGCAAATACGGCAATAGCAATGGCAATAATCAGTACCACTCCCGCAACGGCAATCCAAAGGTAATTTGGCGAAGAGTTTTTCCTGCGTTTTGAGTTTCTGCCGTGTGAAACCGGTGGCCTTCTGTCATAACTTCCCCTGCCGGCCGCGCCTGCTGACCTGCCTCTTGAGTTATAAGAACTGCCTGACCTGGTACTTCTCTGACCAGAGGAAGAGCCTCTGGCTCTGCTGCTACCAGCCGGAGCCTTTCTTCCTGCGGCCCCGCTTCTGGCAGCAGTTCTTCCCTGAGAGCCGGCGGACCGGCTTCTGCGACTTAATTCATCCATATATTCACCTATTTCTACTTACATTATGCTGTATGATACAGATTGTAGTATACCATATTCTGTGTAAAATGGAATGACGAAATTATTAAATCTTTTGGACCAAAATTTTATTTTTTCGTCAGAATTTACTTATTCAGGGAAACATGTTACTATTGTATTACTATTCTGTTACCAGATATTTCAAGGAGGTATTATACCATGTCCTATATTGATCTTCATGTCCATTCCAATGCGTCAGACGGAACCCTTTCCCCTTCCCGGGTTGTGGAGGAAGCAAAAAAAGCAGGGCTGTCTGCCATAGCACTGACGGATCACGACACCACTGCTGGAATTGAAGAAGCCCTTCACGCCGGAAAATCCCTTGGCGTCCGAGTCGTCCCAGGCGTCGAATTGTCCTGCGTCTACCAAGGAAAAGAAATTCATATTCTGGGGCTGTTTGTCAATTATCAGGACGCTTCATTTGTCAGGGAGTTAAACCAGCTGCTGTCAGTGCGGCGCTGGCGCAATGAAGAAATGCTTCGCCGGTTTCAGGCGGATCATTTTGACATTACAATGGAAGATTTGATGGCGGGAAATCCAGATACCGTGATTACCAGAGCCCATTTTGCCAGGGCTTTAAAAGAAAAAGGCTATGCGTCCTCTATGGCTGACGCATTCCAGACCTATCTGCAGTACGGTGGAAAATACTGTCTGAAAAAAGAATTGATAACGCCGGAACATGCCATGAAAGTCCTGACAGACAACCATGCCTTTCCTGCTCTGGCCCATCCGGTTCAGTATAAATTAGATTGGGAGGCCTTAGACATGCTAATAGCCTCCCTTACAAAACTTGGTCTTATGGGCCTGGAAGTATATCACTCTTCCCAGTCTCCGGCCCAGAGCCGGATGCTGCGTTCCATTGCCCGTAAATATTCTCTTCTTCCTACAGGCGGATCGGATTTTCACGGTTCCAACAAACCGGATATATCCATTGGCACCGGACGGGGCGGGCTCCACATTTCCCATCTGCTGTTAGAAGATATTGAAAAACGGCTGTATAGCTAATCTTTCCGGCATTTATTTTCTACACGGTGGTTTACCAGGCCTCGTAAAAGGCTGTAAAGAACTGAGCATAAGGGAATAAATACCAGCATGCCCAGCACACCCATTGCACTTCCGCCAATGGTAACTGCCACCAGCACCCAGATAGAAGGAAGTCCTACTGAATTTCCTACTACATGAGGGTAAATCAGGTTTCCTTCTATCTGCTGGAGAACAAAGAAAACCACGGTAAAAATCAGGGCGTCTACAGGGCTTTCCATCAGCATTAAAAAGATTCCCACAGCGCAGCCGATAAATGCCCCAAATACCGGAATCAGCGCTGTAAATGCGATTAATACGCCAATTAACAAAGCGTATGGCAGACGCAGCAGCAAAAGGGTTACAAAAAACATACTTCCTAAAATCACTGCTTCTACGCATTGTCCCGCCAGAAAGCTACTGAAGGTTTTTTCTGTCAAAGCAGCCACCTGAATGATCCAGTTTTCCCATTTTTCCGGTAAAAATGCCTTCAAAAGCTTTTTAGCCTGGGCGGCCAGGGTTTCTTTTTGAAGAAGGATATAAATGGCAAAAACCATGCCAATACCCAGAGAAGTTACGCCGCTTACAATATTGGCGGCGGCAGAAAATGTTGTGGACAATACAGAACCGGCGCCGTTTTTCAGGAAACGGACTACTTCCTGAACCATTCCCTGCCAGTCAACCTCAATTGTATTAATCCATGCAATGATTTCCGGATTATCTGCAAAAAGCTTCTCCAGCCATATCTGAAGTCCTTCAAAAAATGCCGGTACGCTGGTTCTTAATGAATAAAGGGTTTTCCACAGCTGGGGTATTACCACAACCGTTACCGTAAGAAGCACCACCACCACTGCCGTTATAGCCGCTGCCAGCGCAGCCGGACGTTTCCATCTGCCGCTTTTTTTCGGAAACAGTTTTTCAATATTCCGCATGGGAACATTTAAAATAAAGGCAATGGCTGCGCCTAACAAAAATGGCAAAACCATATTAACCACTGTTCCAAACAGCCCCAGCAGTCTGTGATAATTAATTCCTGCAATCAGAACGACTACCGTAAAAACAATCAGCCCCCGAAGCTTTTTCACTGTTTCTTTATTTAAATCCATTTACTTCCTCCCCAAAAGCCTGTGTAATCTCTTCCTTTGTACTGCTAAAGGTTCCCTGCACCATCAGGGCGCTGCCGCCTCCCCTGCCGGTCAACCTGCTGTTTAAGGCCTTGGAAAGCGCTCTCACGTCAGCTCCAGTACTTGCCAGCGCATAAGAAAAGCCGCCGTCTTTTTCCGAACAGGCCAGTATGATACTGCACTTTTTCTTTTGGCAGAACAGATTTGCAAGTTCCCTCAGCTGAGCAGGCGCAAGCCCCTCTTTCCAAACCAGAACCGGCTTATCGCTGTCTTCATACCCCTCTGTCCATGCGTCAAACAGCTGGCGGTATAAAGACACGTTCTGATAAGATTTTGCCTGCAGTTCTTCCTTTTGTTTTTCAACTGCCTGCGCCACTTCCTTTACTTTGGCAGACAATAAATTGGAAATTTTTAAAACCTGTCTCTGCTTATCCCGAAAATTAACAAGGGCCTGGCGGCCGCAAACCATGGTCATCCGGACTCCGCCTTTGTAATTCATAATTCCCGTAACTTTTATAAGGCCGACTTCACCGGTTCTCTCTACATGAGTTCCACAGCAGGCGCAAATATCTGCCCCTGGAATCTCTACAATCCGAACCTGTCCGGTCAATTCCTTTTTGCTGCGGTAAGGAATGGTTTTTAATTCTTCCTCATTGGGATATAAAACCTTTACCGGCCGGTTGTCAAATACCACCTGATTTGCCAGAAGTTCCAGTTCTTCTGCTTCTTCCATGGTCATGGGGCCGTCAAAATCAATGGTAACCTCTTCCGCACCCATGTGAAAACCTACATTGTTATAACCGAAGCGTTCATGGATTAAACCGGAAAGAATATGCTCTCCAGTATGCTGCTGCATATAATCAAACCGCCTGTCCCAGTCTATCATTCCTTCTGCAATACTGCCAATTTCAATGGGCTGCTCTAAAAAATGGATAATCTGCCCATCCTTTTCCTGAACATCCAGAACCCGAATTCCTCCCAGAGTTCCGGTATCTGACGGCTGACCGCCGCCCTCCGGATAAAAACCGGTCTGGCTGAGGATTGTCTCATAACCCTGTTTTCCCTGTACGCAGGAGATTACCGTACACATAAAGGTCTTTACATACGGCGTTTCATAATACAGCTTTTTCATCATGTTCAACTGCAACCTCTTTCCAAAATGTTATCTTTTCAAAATATTATCGCCATTATACTACGATTCAAATTTAACGTAAACATGGAATTGCTGAAATTTTTCTAAATTCAGGAAACTGTGACAGGCAGGGCTGCATATGATGGAGTGTAATCAAAATTGTTGGAGGATTTAACTATGAGCGATGTTGCAGCTACTAACTGCGGATGTGGATGTGAGTGCCAGAACACAGGCGGAAATGGATGCAATCTGATTTTCCTGATTCTGATTCTTTGCTGCTGCGGCGGTTGGGGAGGCGGAAATAACTGTGGTTCTAACTGTGGCTGCGGATGCGGCGGTTTTGGCGGAGACTGCCTGTGGATTCTGATCCTGCTCTGCTGCTGCGGCGGTTTTGGCGGAAACGGCTTCTGCTGCTAATGCCAGTACATTTTACGCAGAAATAAAAAGCTCTGATTGAGCAAAATGGGGCTGCCGTACGAAGTATTCGTGGGCAGCTCTGTTGGAAGGTAAAGTCACTGAACAGCATGTGGGATATCCAAAATAGAGCAGACTACTACCAAGGGTGAAAAGTCTTTAACGGGAGTATCACATGTTGTTATTAATCCAATGTTTTTACAGCATTCTCATTTTATATAGTATCGAATTTCCCTTAATTTTTTAACATTTTTCAATTTTTTACCAACCTCCCAGTCTTCTTTACACCCATTCATATTTTTCTTTGATTTTATTAGCTTTTTAACTGTTTTTTCTTCATTTTGTGATAAATATTTTTTACACTCTTTAAATACTTTCTGAACTCGTTTTTCATTTACATCGTAAAATACAAAAGTATAATTATATATTTTTTTGCCATCTAAAAACCCACCTTTTAAACTAAATGGAGCAAAATCTTTATCTTCCATAATTTCTTTAATCAATTTGTAACAATCTAATTTAATTGCAGTTCTATATGTAACCTTTCTCTTCAAAATCGGATGTTGAAATACCAACTCCATCCTTTCTTTAAAAGCTTCTATAAAGACTTTTCTTCCCATTTGCTTAAATAATTTAACTTTTTACAAATTTTTTGCCATGGCGTATTAATCTTACAAAAATATAGAATTCCTCTATTATTGTATAATCATTGATAAATTACCGAATCAGTAAGACTCTCTTTTTAAGAGTTTTTCATAGATCCCAATGCCATAGACGGCATTGGGACAGAATGGTTTGGCAGTGGAATCACCGCCGGATGTTAGTTCTATGTTGTTTCTACTCCTCCTTAGAGTGAAGGTACGGTTCTGCCTGTTCCATAAATGCAGGGATGGAATCCGCTTTGGCTGCCATCTTAAACAGGATTTTCAACTGTTCCAAATCTTCCAAGCTCTCAATTCTGTCCTGCAATTCCTGTGGAACGTCTCCCAGTTCTTCCAGAAGTTCCAAAATGGATTCCTTTTTGGCTTCCAGTTTTCCTTCCAGCCATCCTTCCAATCTGCCTTCCTGCTTTTCCTCTCTCAGCATCTCTTCGAAAATCATATAACGTCCT
>CALHQJ010000106.1 GCA_938036545.1 uncultured Clostridium sp.
TGTACTTCCTACTATTGGAAATCCACTTGGATATCTGGCAGCAGTGGCAATCGGATCAGCAGCCGGATGCGTGATATTAAGTCTGTTAAAGAAAAATCTTGCTGAAGCAGACAGATAAAATTTATTTGCAGCAGCAATAAAAGAGCCAGCGTTCTGGTTGAGGTAACCCTGTAACCAGTCCGATGGCTCTTTTTGCAGGTTGCTGCGCCTGGCAGTTTATTTTAACTGGGCTTCGGTCTGTTCCAGTTTTTTTAAAGCAATACAGAAGAATAAAAGCCCGGCGCAGGGAATAATATTGGAAGCCATGCCTATTTGAATGCCGCCGTATTCGGAAATGATTCCAATGAGCCAGGGCATCAGGATGGCTCCGCTGCTGGCAGCCGGAAGCATGACTCCCATGCTGGTAACACTGGTCATTCGTCCGGCGCTGGCAACTGCTGTTGGATTTAAGCCAGCCATGGAAAATGCAAATGCAAAAAGGAGCAGAATGGCAGTAATCTGGGTGTTGGCAGCCATGAGCCCAATATAAAAGATAATGCATCCTACAGACATTTTAATCATGGAAGAGGCAGCATTTTTAATTGGAAAGACAAAGGCAATCAACATTCTGGCCATTAAAGTGGCAGTCCACATTACAGTTACAGTGTAGGTGCTTAAGGCTCCGGATAAAATACCGCTTCCTTTAAAATAAGTAACCATCCAGCCGGTAACGCTGGTTTCTGCGGCATTTTGGCAGAACAGGAGACCGGTCAGCAGCCAGAATTTCCAGCTTTTTAAAAAGCTCCAGTCGGTTGAGCCTTCCTTTTTCTGGGAACGGGTTTTTAAGGATATAGAGGAAAAGGAAAGCCATAAAGCCAGGCCGCAGCCAGCCAGTACAAACATAGGGAGCTGACTGCCTGCTTTCGCTGCAGCCGCAATGAAAAAGGGACATAACAAAGCTCCAAAGGCATAGCAGCTATGCATGAGATTCATGCCTTTCGTTCCGTTTTCTGAGTTATCCCGCACCAGTATGGTACAAATGTTAATGGTACTTCCTTTGGCAATGCCGGTCAGAAAGAAGGCCGCCATCAAAAGAGCCATCCAGGAAGAAATCCCCATAAGCAGGTAACCTGCAAAATATCCGGATGTCAGGATTAAAATCGTTTTTTTCAGACCGATTTTAGCAGGAAGGACTCCGGCGGCAAAGCCCGCTATCAGGTTGCCGATACTCATCAGAGATAAAAGAGCTCCGGTCATTCCATAGTCAAAACCATATAATTCCTGTAGCAGGCTGACGACTACGCCGCTGCTGATGGCGCAGATTCCGCTTATGAAAAAAGCGAAAAACCCTACGTTCCGCTGTTTAGAAGATTTTGCATCTGAGTTCATGTTCATACTCCCCTTTGCTTTAAATCGTTACGATTATATAATAAAACAGAAGAATTTAACAGGCTTTTTACAGGATTTCCATGTTATTTTCTTGTACAGGAGATAAAAAGGTGCTATAGTAAGCATCAACAGAATTGACAGGAGGAAGGATTCAATGTATAAATGCTGTATCTTTGATTTAGATGGAACGTTATTAAATACAGTAAAAGCGCTTCAGAAGGCCACCAATTTAACAATGGAGCGGTTTGGCCTGGGAGAACTTTCCGAAGAGCAGATTAAAAGCATTGTAGGAGACGGATATAAGACCCAGATGGAGCGGGCTTTGAAGCTGTGCGGCGATAAGGAGCTGATTCATTACGAAGAGGCGCTGACGGCTTATATGGAGATTTTCGGAAAACACTGTATGTATCAGGTAGCGCCTTATGACGGGATTTTAACGCTTTTGCAGAAAATCAGGGAGAAGGGGCTGAAAACGGCAGTATTTTCCAATAAACCCCACGCCCAGACGGTAGAAAACATCACAGGACTGTTTGGCAGAGAGGCCTTTGACACAGTTCGGGGACAGCAGGAAGGGATTCCCAAAAAGCCGGCTCCAGACGGCGTATTTCTGATTATGAAAGAACTGGGCGTAAAGCCGGGAGAGTGTTTGTATTTTGGAGATACGGGCACGGACATGCAGACAGGAAAAAATGCAGGTTTGGATACTGTAGGTGTTTTATGGGGGTTTCGGGGACGGGAAGAACTGGAATCCTATTCTCCCAGGTATCTGATTGAAAAGCCGGAAGAAGCAATCCGGATTATCAGCGGAGAGCAGGGAATCTGACAGCTGTTGGAGACGTCCGCTCTTCTTTGTGATTGCTATCAGGAAGGTTTGGGAGTATAATAAACAACAGCCTCCATGGAGGAATGGGCGAAAAGCCTTTTGACTTAACATTATTTGACGGAGATAAGTATGGAAAAAAGAACATTACCCAGACGCCAATTATCCCAGACTCAGTTTATCGCTTATGGATTTTTGGTAATGATTTTAACAGGTGCTCTGCTGCTGATGCTGCCCATATCCAGCAGATCCGGAGAAAGTCAGGGATTTTTAGACTGCCTGTTTACAGCCACCAGTGCATCCTGCGTTACCGGTTTAGTGGTAGCCGATACCTGGAGCAACTGGACTGTGTTTGGCCAGCTGGTTATTTTGACTATGATCCAGATCGGCGGACTGGGATTTATTACAATCGGCGTGTTTATTTCGATTATTTTAAGAAGAAAAATCGGCTTGAAAGAGCGGGGCTTGATGCAGGAAAGCGTCAACACCATTCAGATCAGCGGAGTTGTGAAGCTGGCACGGAAAATCATTTTTGGTACAGCCATGATTGAAGGAATCGGCGCTGTGCTTCTGGCAGTTCGGTTCATTCCCCGCTTTGGCCTGGCAAGAGGCATTTATTACGGCATTTTCCACTCCATTTCTGCATTTTGCAACGCAGGCTTTGATTTAATGGGATGCGACACTCCCTATATGTCTCTGGTAGGATACAGCGGAGACTGGCTGGTCAATTTCGTAATCATGTCCCTGATTGTAATCGGCGGTTTAGGCTTTATTGTGTGGGACGATTTGAGCAGGAAGGGCCTTCGTTTTAAGTCCTATATGCTCCATACCAAGATTGTCCTGCTAACCACTCTGGCTCTGATTTTTGGCGGCGCTTTGCTGATTGGAATTTCAGAGAGAAACAACCTGATGGCAGAAATGGGAATGGGAGAACGGATTCTTACGTCCCTGTTTGCATCTGTTACTGCAAGAACTGCCGGATTTAATACCATTGACATTGCATCTATGCGTCCGGCCAGCAAATTACTGACAATTTTCCTGATGTACATTGGAGGAAGCCCTGGTTCGACTGCCGGCGGCGTAAAGACGACAACGGTGATTGTTCTTTTGCTGTACCTCGGCTCCACCATCAAACGAACCCATGGCGTTAATATTTTCGGACGCCGTCTGGAAGAGGATTCCATTATGAGGGCAAGCTGTATCTGTACCATTAACCTGATGCTGGCGCTGACCGTTGCTACGATTATATTGATGATGCAGAATCTGGACGCAATGGATGTGCTTTTGGAAACATTCTCTGCCATAGGAACCGTAGGCATGTCTTCCGGAATCACCAGGGATTTAAGTGCATTTTCAAGAGTAATGATTATTCTGTTGATGTACTGCGGACGAATTGGAAGTTTATCCTTTGCTTTGACCTTTACGCAAAATATGAAGCTGGCAAAGGTTCGTCTTCCAGAAGAGAAGATTACCATAGGATAATGGTAACAGTTCAGCCATGCGAAGATTCAGACAGAAAAAGCATTGAAAGCTTGTTTTCATAAGAATTTTTCTGTCTGAATCTTCATAGGGCTGACGCCTGACGCTTCTTGCACGCTTACAGCGTGCAAGAAGATGCATGGCTGAATTGTTACAGATAATGGGAGGAATATATGAAATCAATTTTGATTATAGGAATGGGCCGTTTTGGCAATCATTTGTGTAAACAACTGGCAGAACTGGGCAATCAGATTATGATTGTGGATCAGGAAGAAGAAAAGCTGGAAGCCATGCTTCCCTATGTAATCAGCGCCAAAATTGGTGACTGCACGAATGAATCGGTATTGAAAAGTCTGGGAATTTCCAATTTTGACATCTGCTTTATCTGTATTGGAACCAACTTCCAGAGCAGCCTGGAAATTACCAGCATGGTAAAAGAGCTGGGTGCAAAATGGGTAGTCAGCAAAGCTACCAGAGACATCCATGCCAAGTTTTTGCTGAGAAACGGAGCCGATGAGGTGGTCTATCCGGATCGGGATCTGGCAGAGAAGATTGCAGTCCGTTACAGCGCTAACCATGTATTTGATTATATTGAACTGACCGATGAATTTTCCATTTATGAGATTCCGCCTCTGGCAGAATGGGTGGGAAAAAGTATTAAAGAATTGAGCATCCGAAACCGGTATAAAATTAATATTTTGGCAACCAAGGAAGACGGGGAAGCCAAGTTGATGCCTGGAGCCGACTACATTATTCAGGCCAATGAGCATTTAATGATTATCGGACGGAAATCTGATGTAGATAAATTATTAGAAAAGATATAACTGTTCAGGATGGGGCATTTTTTCCCTCCGTCCTGAATCATTATGATAAGATATAGAAAAGACAGGAGGCAGATTTATTATGACAAAGATTGATATTATTTCCGGCTTTTTAGGAGCAGGAAAGACTACATTTATTAAAAAACTGTTAGAGGAAGCTATTGCAGGCGAGCAGGTGGTTCTCATTGAAAATGAGTTTGGCGAGATCGGCATTGACGGCGGATTTTTAAAGAATTCGGGTATTGAGATTCGGGAAATGAATTCCGGCTGTATCTGCTGCTCATTAGTGGGAGACTTCGGAGCTTCCCTGGCAGAGGTGTTAAAGACCTATAAGCCGGATCGGGTAATTATCGAGCCGTCAGGCGTTGGAAAGCTGTCTGATGTAATGAAGGCGGTCAGAGACGTTTCTGCTGACATGGATGTGATTTTAAACAGCGCTGTTACGATTGTAGACGCCGCAAAGTGCAAAATGTATATGAAGAACTTCGGCGAGTTCTTTAACAACCAGATTGAAAATGCCGGAACCATTGTTCTCAGCCGTACTGATGTGGCAGATGAGAAAAAGGTAGAAGCTGCTGCGGCCATGATCCGCGAGCACAATGCAAAGGCGTCTATTGTGACAACCCCATGCGCTCAGTTGACAGGCCCCCAGTTATTAGAAATTATTGAAAAGCCAGATACCATGATGGAGGACTTGCTGAAGGAAGTGGAGGCCAGCCACCACGACCATGAGCATCACCACCACGAGCACGAACATGAGTGCAGCTGTGGCCACGACCATGAACATCATCAAGAGCATGACCATGAGTGCGGCTGTGGTCACGACCATGAGCATCACCATGACCATGGCCACAACCACGGTGAAGGATGCACCTGCGGCTGCCATGATCACAACCACGACCATCACGCAGATGAAGTATTCTCCAGCTGGGGGATGGAAACGGCTGCTCCAATTACCAGAGAAAAACTGGAAGCAATTTTGGAGGATTTATCTGAGACCACCGTTTACGGCGACGTTTTAAGAGCCAAGGGAATGCTTCCTACTGAAAAGGCAGGGGAATGGCTGTATTTCGACTTAGTTCCGGAAGAATATGAGATTCGGGAAGGCCAGCCAGAGTACACCGGTAAGGTATGTGTGATTGGTGCAAGGCTGAAAGAAGAGGAATTGAGCCAGGCATTTGGAAAGAGCCAGTCATAAAATGTAACAATTCAGCCATGCGAGGATTCAGACAGAAAAAAGCGTTGAAAGCTTGTTTTCATAGGAATTTTTCTGCCTGAATCTTCATAGGGCGGACGCCCAACGCTTCTTGCACGCTTACAGCGGGCAAGAAGATGCATGGCTGAACTGTTACCATAAAACAGGTTTAGGAGCAGAGATAGATGGAAAAAATGATAGAAGACGAAATTATGCCGTTGTTTCTGATTAATGGTTTTCTGGAAGCGGGAAAAACCCAGTTTCTTCAGTTTACCATGCAGCAGGAATATTTTCAGGCAGAAGGCCGTACTCTTTTGATTGTCTGCGAAGAGGGAGATACGGAGTTTGACGAAAAGATTTTAAAGGACAGCCGTACCGATGTGGTATATGTGGAAGACCAGTCCCAGCTGACTCCGGAATTTCTGACGGATTTGGAGCTGATGCATAATCCGGAGAGAGTGTTGATGGAATGGAACGGCATGTGGAATCAGGATGAGCTGCGCCTTCCAAATGACTGGCAGGTATACCAGCAGATTACCATTATTGACGGTTCTACCTTTGATTTGTATGTTGCAAATATGAAGCCTCTCTTGGGAGCAATGGTGAGAAACAGCGAACTGATTATTATGAACCGCTGCGACGGCATATCAGATGATAAACTTACAGGATACCGCAGAGGCCTAAGAGCTATGAGCCGAAACAGCGAGATTGTGCTGGAAGATGCCAATGGAGAGATTGCCCAGGATATGCTGGAAGAGGATCTGCCTTACGATTTACAGGCACCGGTAATTGAGATTAAACCGGAACACTATGGAACCTGGTACATTGACTGTATGGACAATACAGAGCGCTACGAGGGAAAGATTGTAGAATTTACTGCAATGGTACTGAAATCTGAGAATTTCCCTAAAAACTACTTTGTTCCAGGCCGCATGGCTATGACCTGCTGCGAGGCGGATATGACCTTTTTAGGATTTATCTGCAAAGCCAGAGAAGCAAGACATTTGGAGACCAGACAGTGGGTTCATGTAAGAGCAAAAGTGGCAAAAGAATATTGGCAGGATTACGGCGGGGAGGGCCCTGTACTTTACGCAGAGTCTGTAGAACCGGCAGAAGAAATTAAAGAAGTTGTGCAGTTTTAAAGAATTGCCGCAAAGTGATTTGGAGGATAATAAAATTCACCCAGCCGCTTTGCGGTATTTTTTTACCTAAATTTGACGAAAGGCTGATATTAGATTTTACGAAGAATCAGTATACTCTGTAATGTGCTTACAAAGAGCACAGCACAAAAGGGAATAGAAAACAGATTTGAAAAGAGGAAAATAATTATGAAAAAATTATCAGCAGTTATGTTAGCAGGAGCAATGGCAGCAAGTTTAGCAGCATGCGGAAGCAGTGAGACAGCAACCACTGCAGCGCCGGCAACAGAAGCAGCAACCACCGCAAAACAGGAAGAAACAACAACAGCAGCAGAAACAGAAGCAAAAGAAGCTGCAGAGTTAAGCGGTTCTATCAGCATGGTTGGTTCTACTTCTATGGAGAAATTCGCAAATTCTTTAAGTGAAGCATTTATGGAGAAATATCCAGATGTTACCGTAACAGCAGAGTTTGTTGGTTCCAGTGCCGGAGTTGAAGCAGCTCAGAATGGAACAGCAGATATTGGAAATGCATCCAGAAACTTAAAGGATGAGGAAAAAGCGGCAGGTATTGCAGAGAACATTGTAGCAATTGATGGTATTGCAGTGATTGTCGACAATACCAATACAGTAGAAGATTTGACCAAGGAGCAGTTGTCTAAGATTTATAAAGGTGAGATTACCAACTGGAGCGAGGCAGGCGGTTCTGATATGCCGGTAGTAGTAGTAGGACGTGAAGCAGGTTCCGGTACCAGAAGTGCATTTGAAGAACTTTTAGAGCTGGAGGAACAGTGTAAATACGCCAATGAATTAGACAGTACAGGCGCAGTTATGGCAAAGGTAGCAGCAACTCCAGGAGCTATCGGATATGTATCTCTGGACGTATTAGATGATACTGTAAAAGCAGTTAAACTGGATGGGGCAGAACCCACAGAAGAGAATATTAAGGCTGGCAATTACTTCTTAAGCCGTCCATTTGTAATGGCTACTAAGGGTGAAATTGCAGAACAGAACGATTTGGTTAAAGCATTATTCGATTACATCTATTCTCCGGAAGGAGATGAACTCGTTAAGTCTGTAGGCCTGATTGCCGTAGACAGATAAAAGGCTTCAGACTGGTATGCGTCCGGCTTTCCCATGGGCCGGACGCATATGTTTATATGTAAGAGGAAAGGAGTTTCTCTATGAATGAGGATTCAGTATCAATTTTATCCCATCATGGCGGTAAATCTGCAGTAGAAACAGCTGCAAAGGTGATTTTTACAATTTGTGGATTTTTTGCAGTTCTGGCAGTAGTATCCATCACTGCATATATGCTGGTCAGCGGTGTTCCGGCGCTGTTTCAGGTGGGAATCAAGGAACTGCTTTTTGGTACAGTATGGCAGCCGGAGGCAGCAGAACCACGTTTCGGTATTTTATATGTTATTTTAACATCTATTATTGGAACGGCTTTGGCAGTGCTGTTGGGAATGCCCATAGGAGTATTGACAGCAGTGTTTTTGGCAGAGGTTGCACCAGAACGGCTGGCTAAGATTGTACGTCCTGCAGTAGAATTATTGGCAGGAATTCCTTCCGTTATTTATGGCCTTTTGGGGATTTTAATTTTAAATCCTCTTATGTATAAACTGGAACTGCTGGTGTTTAAAGGTTCGGAAACTCACCAGTATACAGGCGGTGCCAATTTGATTTCCGCCGTATTGGTATTGGCCTTGATGATTCTTCCTACTGTTATTAACATCAGTGAATCGGCTCTTCGGGCAGTACCGGCTCACTTAAAAAGTGCATCGTTAGCCTTAGGGGCAACGAAGATTCAGACCATCTTTCAGGTGGTCATTCCAGCAGCCAAATCCGGTATTATTACAGCAATTGTATTGGGAACCGGAAGAGCGATTGGAGAAGCAATGGCAATCAGCCTGGTTTCCGGAAGCTCCGTTAATCTTCCATTACCATTTAATTCCGTCCGCTTTTTAACAACTGCTATTGTTTCGGAAATGGGATATGCAGCCGGCCTTCACCGACAGGTTTTATTTACTATCGGATTGGTGCTGTTTGCATTTATTATGATTATCAATATTAGTCTTACCAGAATTTTAAAGAAGGGAGAAAAGAAAAATGAGAGGTGACGCAGCCGTTTTGGATCAGGACTGTTATATAGAGAGAACCAGCATCTGCAGGAAAAATTTCCGGATGTCTGACGCTGTTCTTACAGGGCTGATTTATATAAGCGCCGGAATTTCCATGCTGATTTTAATCGGGATTATGGGATATGTCTTTGCAAGAGGAATCCCCAATGTCACCTGGTCTTTTCTGACAACCGTTACCAGCACCAGAAAAGGAACCTTTGGAATTTTGGGAAATATCGTAAATACGATCTATATTGTGGTGTTAACCCTTTTAATTGCTACGCCGCTTGGAGTTGGTTCTGCAATTTACTTAAATGAATATGCCAAACCAGGAAAACTGGTGAAAGCCATTGAATTTACAACAGAAACTCTTTCTGGTATTCCATCTATTATCTTTGGCCTGTTTGGAATGGTATTCTTTGGAATTACGTTAAAATTAGAATATTCCATTTTAACCGGCGCTTTGGCATTAACATTAATGATTTTACCGATTATTACCCGTACTACCCAGGAAGCGTTAAAAACCGTACCGGACAGTTACCGTACCGGTGCTCTTGGTATAGGAGCGACAAAGTGGTATATGATTCGTACCATTTTACTTCCCAGCGCCATGCCGGGGATTCTGACAGGTGTAATTTTGGCAATTGGACGAATTGTAGGAGAGTCAGCAGCATTATTGTTTACAGCAGGAAGCGGTTATTATCTGCCGAAAAACTGGTTTACCAAGATTTTTGAGTCGGGAGGAACGCTGACGATTCAGCTTTATCTGTTTATGCAGAAAGCAAAATACAATGAGGCGTTTGGAGTAGCGGCCGTCCTTCTGGTAATCGTATTGGCAATTAATGGACTGGCCAAGTATTTATCTCATAAATTTAATGTGGAAACACAAGGATAAGCGAGGAAAAAAAGTGGAAACAAAGGTAAAAATACAAACTAAAAATCTGGATTTATATTATGGAGAGAATCATGCGCTGAAAAATATTAATCTGGATTTATATGAGAGAAAGATTACTGCATTTATTGGCCCTTCCGGCTGTGGAAAATCAACTTATTTAAAAACCTTAAACCGGATGAATGACTTGGTTGCAAATGTAAAAATTACGGGAGAGGTTTTGTTGGATGGAGAAAATATTTATGGTCCTCAGGTAGATACCACCCTGCTGCGGAAGAAAATTGGAATGGTATTTCAACAGCCCAACCCATTTCCCATGAGTATTTATGATAACATTGCATATGGCCCCAGAATCCATGGAATTAAAAATAAAGAAAAGCTGGATGAAATTGTAGAAAACAGTTTAAAGGGAGCGGCCTTATGGGATGAGGTCTCGGATCGCCTGAAAAAGTCTGCTTTAGGGTTATCTGGAGGCCAGCAGCAGAGACTGTGTATAGCAAGAGCTCTTGCAGTAGAACCGGAAGTGCTGTTAATGGATGAGCCGACATCTGCCCTTGATCCGATTTCTACCTTGAAGATTGAGGAATTGGCTGGCGAATTAAAGAAAAAATATACCATTATTATGGTGACGCATAATATGCAGCAGGCAGTCCGTGTATCTGATAAGACCGCATTTTTCCTGTTGGGAGAAGTGGTAGAGTATGGAGATACAGATATTATGTTTTCTTCTCCAAAAGATCGCAGAACAGAAGATTACATAACGGGGAGGTTTGGCTGATATGCGTACGGAATTTGACAAACAGTTAAAGATTCTTCACCAGGATATGTTGGAAATGGGAAAGCTGTGTGAAGATGCAATTGCCATGACAGCTCAGATGTTAGAAGGAAAAGAGGGACTGACAGCCAGAATCAGCGCTGCGGAGATGGAGATTGATCATAAACAGCGGGAAGTAGAGAGCCGCTGCCGCCAGATTTTGCTTCGGCAGCAGCCAGTGGCCTGTGATTTAAGAGTTATTGCAGCAGCGCTTAAGATTGTGCCGGATATGGAACGAATTGGCGATCAGGCAGAAGATATCTCAGAACTGATGCCAGGGATTGCAGAATTTGAATTTTCCGGCCGCGTGCATATTAAGGAAATGGCAGGGGCTACGGTTAAAATGGTAACAGAAAGCGTACAGTCTTTTGTGGATTCAGATGAGATGTTAGCCAGAAAAGTAATTGCCAGCGATGACTTTGTAGATGAATTATTTGATAAAGTTAAGGAAGAACTGGTAGAGCTGATTTGTAAAAAGGAAATTGATGTGGCAATTGCCCTCGATCTTTTGATGACTGCCAAATACTTTGAACGAATTGGAGACCATGCAGTCAATATTGCAGAAAATGTAAGAGACTTCGTAACAGCATAAACAGGCTTTGTATAATAATAGGGACGAGAATGGGACTGCCCTTAACGATTTATTATCGTTAAGGCACAGCCCCATTTTCATTTGTGTAACAGTTCAGCCATGCATCTTCGCATGGCTGAACTGTTACGCATTTGTTATAATATTTATAAGAGCATGTTTGCTACAGGAAGGCTGATAAACATTACGACAATCAGCTCAATAGCGATAAAGATTAATGTATATTTATAGATGTCGCCTGATTTCAGCCATTCTTTATTGCCAAACAGCATGGCGGCAAACGGTGATGCTGCCGGTGTAATCGCTGCAGAGGAAAGTACGAATAAAATCATCATGGACACAACCGGAGCGGAATTAATACCGGAAGCCAGACAGAATGTGGCAATTACCGGCTGAAGCAGGAGGCCGATAACAAAACTGTTGCACAGGTTTGTAAGTACAACGGTCAAAAGCATGATGATGACTGCAAATGCAGAAACAGGAACATTCTTAAATAAAGGCATCAGAACACTATTTAAGAAGGCGGATACGCCAGTGCTTTCATTGGTTAAGGTGCTTCCTAACAGGATTGCAGATGCAATTAAGAAGTAGGTGCTCCAGGAAAAACGTTTCATGCTTTCACTGAATACCATTAATGGTTTTCCGGAAATTTTGATGGTACATAATAAAAATACTACAAAAGCAGCAATGCCGTATGTATTTGCCTTGATAAGACGGGCAACACTCCAGTTTGGCGCAATACTGGGAATTAACAGAATTGTTACAAAGGCAACAAAGAATCCGGCTACCAGTTTTTGCCGCAGGTTCATTGGAGGAAGCGGATTTTTATTTAAATCATCCATGGTCAGGTTTTTCAGTTTGCTGACATCTGGGCGCAGTACACACTTTGCGAATAAAACCAGAACTGCAACACAGACAAATGCGTGAATCAGACCAGTTGCCAGATAACCGGCATTGTTGATTTCAACAGGAGCGCCCATAATATTGCTGGTAACAGTGGTGTAGTTGCTTAACAGGGCAAGTCCATTTCCCATAAATGGAGGAATCGGGAAGCCTAATAAGGTCGCAATGGTTACCAGAATTAACATGATGGTTGGGAACTTTTCAAATTTCTTCATTCCAACTGTTTCAAAAATGTCATAAAGGATTGGGCCAAACAGGAAAATCGGGGTAAAACCGCCCATAAATGCCCCCATCAGCACACAGCCAATCATAATAAAGAATACCAGCATCCAGGGACGTCCCAGACAGATTTTTCTGGTCAGGAAGAAACGTCCGCAGTATTCAGTCAAACGGTTTTCGATCAGCGTATTGATGACTAAAAGCAGGAACATAACCTGAACCAGGATAGGATTTCCGAAGGTAGAAGTAAGCACGGAATTCATGTCGCTGCTTCCGGAAATACCGACCATGAAGATAGCCAGAATACTGGAAGTAATTGCATCGGATGTAGTCCACAAATACAGTGTTCCAATAAAAATTCCCAGAATTTTCATTCCAATTGGAGTGATGTGCGGAAGCTGGAATGGAAGGAAGCGGAACAAGAGCATAATGCCAACACCGATGGCTAAATGCAGGTAACTTAGATCTTTCTTTTTCGTTTGCATAAGAATAACCCCCTATTGATAGTTGATAACCTCTAAAAATATGATAATATATTAACAAAGAGAAAAATATAGCCGCGGCTAAGTTTCTTATTAAAATGTAAGGAGGCTGTTATTATGAATCAAGATGGGATTCAGTTATATTTTAAGCAGCATGGAACAAAAATATTTGTTGAGAGGGAAAGTTCCATTTGTAACCCAAAACTTTCTGATAACTATGTTTATTATTTGGCAGATGGCATTGCAAGTTTAACTTCCCTTACAGATGACGGAACAGAAAAAGATTTTCTTTATTTTCCAGCAGGACATTTGCTGGGATTTGTTCCGGCGCTTATGCGGCATTATCGTAAAATCCGAAAGGAAAAGCCTGCGGACGCCAGTCTGCATATGACGCCTTTTGGCATTGACACAAAAACGGACTGCATTTTTTACCGTATCAGCGAGCCGGTCTTTGAAGGGTTGCTGGATAGAGATCCCATATTTTTGTCTTACGTTATGGAAGCTACTACAAGAAATTATGCGTCCCTGGTAACCAAATTCCACGATACCCAGGCAGAGAAAATTTCTACAAGGCTGTATAAATGGTTGCTGAAATTCAGCAAACCGGAAGGAAATATTCGGGCGGTACCACGGGGATTTACCTATACAGATATTGCGAAATATCTGGGGATTCATCCGGTAACGGTCTCCAAGCTGGCCAGCGAATTGAAGAAAGAGGGGATTATAAAAAGAGCAGGGGCGGATTTTAATTTTAGATGAAAAAAAGCTGTATGAACGGCTGTGAACCATTCATACAGCTGGTGACATTTATTTAGTTCCACTCCACAGGGGTAGGCCTTGCGGAATCAAAGACGTCTTCTGCATGGAATAAATCATCTAGTTTTCTTTTGCTGGTATCAGCCCCAGCTTCAATATCTTTCCACATCCGGTAGCCATCCAGGTTGCGACGGCCCTGACGGATATGATCCGTGCCAAACTGAACCCAGTACTGGCTGGAATCTACATTGCAGAAATAGCGGAAGCCAAGGGAATGGAGATAGTTAAAGCGATCGTTTTCTGCTGTATAGGGATGCCAGTCTCCTACATCACTGCCAAAGGGGAACAGGATAATATCTGTAGGGCCGATAAGACTTTCTACACGGGATTCCCACTTATCGCAATCCGATTTAAAATCAGCATAGTCGATGCTGCCTAAATCTCTGTGTCCCCAGCTGTGGGAAGCCAGTTCCCAGCCATTGTCTCGGAGACACTGGGCAACTTCTGCCGCTGCTTGTTGGTCGGCCTCAAAGTTGGGATTAGTTTCCCGATAGGATTCATCGGTGCGGTATCCAAGGATGCCGTTATAACCAGTAAAGGCAATGACAGCTCTTGCGCCTTTATAGGAAAAGTCGGGGTGTTCTTGAATAAAGTCTTCTAAAATAGGAATTAAATCATACGATCCTGTGGATATGGTGCCATCCTCCAGCTTCATTTCACAGGTAGGTTTTCCGTTATCTCCAATGACAATCCGGCTGGCAAACCCATCGTTTTCCATATATTCGTAATAGCAGACATCATCTTGGGACATGACAAAGGGCTTTTTTCCTTCTGGAAGCATAATCGACCCCTTTTTCATAACAGCCTGCCCGTTTTCGTCGGTTGTTTCGTAGGCCATATCGTGAAGACGAACCAGCACAAATCCTCGATTATACATTTCATTGAGGATTTTTAAAAATTCGTCTTTCGTTGTCATAACGGAATTATAGCCTTTGGAACGGTTGTCTCCGTCAAAAGCTTTGGCAGTATCCATAATCAGGGAATGGAAGAATACGTGGGTAACCTGGCTTACATCCACTTCCACCAGAGTGGCTTTTACAGCTTCATATCCGGCAATGGCGTCTGTTACCTCCTGAGTTGCGGAATACTGGGTATTTCCTGACAGAAGAGCGATAGCTCCGTCATAATCGTATCCTGTAGCCAATCGGTCTGCCTGTGAAAGGAGGGCAGCTAAATCCGGTTCAGCAGAATCCTGGCCGGAGCCGTCGATGATGATGTTGTCCGGACTTTCAGAATTACCGGAATCCGGCAGTCCTGAGACGGTTTGATCTGGCTTTCCAGATGAATTTTGATGGTTTTTAATGGCTTTAAATACGAAAAATCCACCTACGCCGATGACTAAAATAATTGCTAAAAAAAGCAGAACCTGAAGGACTTTGTGTATGGTCCGCTGGCGGCTTCTTCGGCGTCTTCGGCGGCGTAAAATCGTCTGATAATTGGGGTCGCTTATATAACTCATAAAAACTCCTGTATATGAAATGATAAAAATAGGTTTGGTTAATTGTAACAGTTCAGCTATGCATCTTCTTGCCCGCTGTTACGGTTAATTCAGTACCAATAAGTATAGCATAAAAATAAAGTTCCTGCCATAGAACTTTTGGAGGAATTAGAGCTGGTTTTCGTTGAATGTAACAGTCAGCTGTGGTATTCTATACACAAATGGAGTTCCGAAAAAAGGAGGAGATAAAAATGGGTGAAACAACTAATACCAATTGTCCATACTGCATGAAGGGGGAGCTGCTGGAAAAGTTTGGCTATCCAATCTGTGAGATGAAGTCCGGTTATCTGTATCTGTTTAAAGAGCAGAGCAAGAAGGGCCGTGTGATTCTGGCTCACCGCAGACATGTCAGCGAACTGATAGAACTTAGCGATGAGGAGAGAAATGAATACTTTGCAGATATTGCAGCAGTTTCCAGAGCTCTTCATAGCTTATACCATCCGGACAAGGTAAATTACGGCGCTTATGGAGATACGGGACATCACCTGCATTTCCATCTGGTACCCAAGTACAATGGCGGTGATGAATGGGGCGGCGTATTCCAGATGAATCCGGAAAAGGTATTCCTGACAGAAGAAGAGTACGAGCAGATGGCGTCTGATATTCGCGCTGCATTATAAGATTAAGAGTGACTGTTCAGGCCGAGGAGTGCATTTAATATGCGCCCCTCGGCCTGTTTTTAGATGTCTTTTTTAAAATTTTAATTGCACCCCATTGTAATAAAAAAATAATTAAGAAAAAGTTTCAAAAATAATTATTTTAATGACAAACGTAATATGGTAAAATAAAATAAATAGATTGAATGATAGCGAAGGATTTACTATGCAAAGAGAAGCAATTTTATATGGCGGACAGTCTCCAAACGCTGTATTTATTTTACAGAAAGAAGTGTATCATGTAGATGGAATCGCAAATGTAAAAAATGCGAATGATTCTTTGCGGATTTTTATGCCTTGCATGAGCTGGTTTGTGTGAACCATGCTGTGCAGGGCATTTTTTGTAAGAAGGGAACTATATAAGTGTCCAAAATGTAATGGAATGGGAATTTGAACGTGTTCCAGAGGAACTGATTGGGGAGAATATGGCGCCTGTGCGTCAGAGAAAAATAGGGCCGATGCTGGTGGGACGGAAACTGAAGGAAATTGGCTGGGAGCCAGTAGAATTGAATGCTCCAAGATTGCTGCCCAATTGGATTG
Source organism: uncultured Clostridium sp. (assembly GCA_938036545.1). GTDB lineage: Bacteria > Bacillota > Clostridia > Lachnospirales > Lachnospiraceae > UMGS1370. Next base: position 16,352 of record CALHQJ010000106.1, read on the forward strand.
AAGAGTTTCAGAAATTTACTTTGACAGGCAGAGACAGTTTGACAATCGTTGGCTTTGCCCGCTTTGAACGAGAAGATAATAATTGGCAGGTATGTCTTTACCATGAAGTAAACTATATAGATTTTAAAAATCTGCTGCAAAAGCAAGGATTTTCTTTGCCTACAGCAGATGAATGGGCTTATTTGTGCGGGGGAGGATGCCGTACTCTTTTCCCTTGGGGAGATGGATTGGATTACTCAATGCGCCTTCATTGGTTTGAAGAACCAGAGGATAATAACAGGCCTTACGACATGGAGGAACCGAATTTCTTTGGTCTATCCATTGCTTATGATCCTTATATGCGCGAGGTAGTAAAAGCGGATGTACTTACCACTTGCGGCGGTGATGGCGGTTGTAATATTTGCGGTGGTATGGGACCGTTTTTGGGTTTTCTTCCCTGTTCGCCGCACTATAAATCCGAAGTGCAGGAAGATAATGCTTTAGATGGCGACTATGACTTTTACAGGCCTGTAATCAGGGTTGAGATGGATTAATAAAGAGAACAGAATGAGGAGGGACAGAATATGGATATTTTACAGCAATGCCAGATTTGGAATGAGGATAACGAATATCAGAAAATTATTGACACATTGGAAAACATTCCTTCTGAAGAACGTACACCAGAGATGGACAGCGAGTTAGCGCGTGCCTACAACAATTGGGGTGCGCTCCATTCGAATCGTGCAGCATTCAAAAAGGCCATCGCATTATTGAAGCCCCATGAAGAATATTTTGAAGGGGATCATTTTTGGAACTTTCGAATAGGTTATTCCTATTACTATTTGGATCAGGATGGTCGGGCGCTGCCATACTTTCGCAAGGCATTAGAGGCCCGCCCTGGTGACGAGGATACAGAGGAACTGATTGACCATTGTGAGAAGCGCATTTCTATGCCCCAGTTCGAGGAGTGCTTTAGGGAACGGACAGAAGCGGCATGGGAAGACTTTGCCGGGCAGGAGGCAGAGCTGCGTCATATTATGGAGGAGGATAAGAACCATGAACGGGGCGGGGAATTGATTGAGAAATGTGAAGACATTCTCAGTCTGGCTTTTGACGACATTTCTTTTGAAATGGGATTCAACGGTGAAAAATACGAATTGGTTCTCACACCGGAAGGGGACAAGGTGAAGCTGTTTGAACTGGTCTACTTCCAAAAGCATGCCCCAAAAGAGGTGCTTGATCATTGGAACATACTGGTAGGAAGACAGGCAAATGAGCATTGCGGTCTGCGGACAGGTGATTTAGAGATCAATGGTGATGATGTACGGGTCTGGATTGAGCAGATTGATAAAGAAAACCTTGCTTTAAAGGCATATTGTGAGAAATTACTTCCGCTGCTTCAGGAAAATGAGAATAAAGTATGGTGGATGCTGACGACACTTACGGATCAGATTCTTGGTGAAATCTCTCATATGAGATATATTTATTCTTTTGATATTCTGGAGTCGGCAAGAGAGGACGAGTCAATTCAGCTTTCGAAACTTCCTGAAAAAATGAAAGAAATGGGATTTGAGTTAATACATGATCCGGAAGATTATCTGGAAGTTTATACAGGGTATGAAATGAAGCCGGACGAAAATCCAGATGCAGACTGGCGGCTTGATACGATTGCCGGATCTACCTGCTGTGTGCCCTTAATCAACGGATATCTGAACGCAGACAGCGACTATATGGATATGCTCCACGCTGATGGCGCAGTGGCAGGTTTTTTATGCTATCCTTTAGAGACGTTAAGGGAGGCAAAGGGCAGTGAGAAAATCTTTGATTTTCGGGATAAACTGGAAGAAAAACTTACAGAAGCATGTGCAGATGATATTCTCACATTAATTGGCGGAGCAACGGGTGTAAATTATGGTTATGTAGATTTTATAGCCTGGGATTTAATGGCAGTTCTCCGCATGGCGAAAGACTTTTTTGAAGCAGAAGATATTCCCTGGGCTGCTTTTCATACCTTCCTCCGTGAGGCCGCATCTGTGAAGCTGAAAGAGTTCAAGAATGACGAGGCATTTTACCAGCAGCTGGAACAGTGGAATGATGAGGATGAATACACACGCTGCATTCAGGCTCTGGACGCCATTCCAAAAGATGGTCGGGACTATCGTACTGCCTACGCATTGGCAAGGGCTTTGGAAAACTATGCAATTATAGGGGATCATGAAGAAGGAACACCAAACTGTAAAGGGGACGAGGCACTTTTGCGGGCAATTGAGGTTTTAGAATCGGTAAGGGAAGAAGGGGAAAACAAAGCAGAGTGGAATATGCGTATGGCATATGCTTATCAGTATTTGTATGGTCAGGAGAAAAAAGCAATTCCATATGCAAAACGCTGGGCAGAACTGGCCCCAGAGGATGAGAATGCTCCGATGGTAATCAATGAGTGCAGGATGGAAATCAAAAAAAGAGACCTTGAACGCAAAAAGAATAAATTTGTTCCAGGAGAAACGCCTTTTGAGAATTTCGATTTTACAGATTTCTGGGATGACAGCGATTATGCATTAAAGGAATATGTCAGTGAACCTCCTTCTGACGAAATGATTGCAAATGTGGAAGCAGAACTGGGGTACAAACTGCCAGCTTCGTATATCTGGTTGATGAAACGGCATAATGGCGGTATACCGGCAAATACTTGTTTCCCGACTGAGGAACCGACTAGCTGGGCGGAAGATCATATTGCAGTTACTGGTATTATGGGAATTGGACGAGAAAAGGATTACTCTCTTTGTGGAAGTCTTGGCAGCCAGTTTATGATTGATGAATGGGAATATCCGGCCATTGGGGTTGCTATTTGTGACTGTCCAAGTGCCGGACATGATATGATTTTCTTAGATTACAGGGAATGCGGACCACAGGGAGAACCCAAAGTCGTTCATGTAGATCAGGAAAATGATTATAAGATTACCCATCTTGCTGACACATTTGAGGAATTTATATGCGGATTAGAAAATGAAGAGTTCTTTGAAAATGACGATTTTGATGACAGCCATATGGACGATGAAGAATCAGAAGAAAATGGAACAGGCTCGTTTGTGGGATTTGTTTTAATGTCGAAAGGACAATGGGATAAACAGCAGCTGATTTACGATTTGAAAGAAAAATGGAATATCACCGCAGAGGAAGATAAGGATCAAAGAGATGACAGTCTGATATTTGAAATAGATGATATGATTGCAGCAATAAGTCTGATGCCTTATCCGATTCCGGATGGTGAAGCAGAAGTCAACGCAGAGAATAATTACATGTGGCCAGAAGCGGTTACTGCTGCGAAAGAACATTCAGCACATATTATGGCAGCTGTCCTTGGAAAAGAAGAGGATGTAATCAAGAAAGGCAAGTTGTTTACAAAATTAATAGCTGCTTGCTGTAAGCAAAAATATGCGACAGGTGTTTATACCAGCGGCGTCGTATTTGAGCCTGCGTTTTATGAAGGTTTTGCAAATATGATGAAGGAAGATGAATTGCCGATTTTTAACTGGATCTGGTTTGGCATGTATCAAAGTGAAAAGGGACTTAGTGCTTATACATATGGTATGGACGTATTTGGTAAAGAGGAAATGGAAGTTTTAAATGCAGAAGCAGATCCAGAAGAACTAAGAGATTTTTTAGCAGGGATTGTTTCCTATGTACTGGAATGTGATGCAGAGCTTCAGGATGGAGAGACCATTGGTTTTTCTGAAGATGATATCCATACCATTACAAGAAGCGAAGGGGTTTCACTTCCTGGAATGACTTTGAAAATTTCTTATGAACCAAGTGAAGTTCTGCCCTGATGTCGTGGATCAGGGGACTGAAGAAGCAACAGCAGGCAGTTTGGCTGATGGATTGCGTCAGTCAGATGTCTGGTACTTCTGGTGGGATTAAATGAGGTGAACTGTGAACGGATATCAAAGCTTATACATTGAACTGAAAAACCAATTTGAGAAATCTGATGGAGCTCCAGATAGTGTAACTGCTCTTTATGCTTTGAAAGAGGAACTGGAGCAAAGTGAGGACGAACAGGCAAAAGAAGTGCTGGTTCAAGTGTATGATTTATTGAATTACAAAAAATCTGCGTATGAATTACTGTCTCATATGGGGGATCGTTCAGATATAAAAATTAAAAAACGCTTGGTAAAAATGAAAAGTTATGCAGAAAAATCCGAAGAAGGCATGATTTGTGACTGCTGCGGCAAGACTACACATATCTGCTACCAGGCTCCTTTTTACTCTGTGGAGAACGTTAATTGTCTGTGTCCTGTTTGTATTTCAAATGGAAACGCTGCAAAAAAATTCGATGGAGCCTTCCAGGATGATTACTCCGTGGATGGTGGAGTGGAAGATATGGACAGGCTTGACGAGCTGATTCACCGAACACCTGGTTATTGCGGATGGCAGCAGGAGTATTGGCGTGCACATTGTGGGGATTATTGTGCTTATCTTGGTCGCGTAGGAGCTGTGGAATTAAAAGCACTGGGTATAATGGATGAAGTTCTGGATGATCCATTATGGAATGATGAACAAAAAGAATTAATAAGAAATTCAGTTAATGGAGGAAGCTTCCAATGCTATCTGTTTCAGTGTCTTCACTGTGGAAAACATATGCTTTGGACAGATGTAGACTAAAGGCAGAAATGGAGGAAAGTACGATGGCAGATAAGGAATGGTTGAAGAAATATGAAGAAAAGAAAGAATTGCTGAGATGCAAAATCAATCTGGAATCATATTTTACAGAAAAGCAAATCGGAAAAGCAGATATTGATACTTTAGAAATCGGAACAGTAACCTTCCCAACAGGCACAATTTTGGCTTGTGATCCATTGATTGAGCTGGAAGATGCATTACCTTACATGCAGAATGTACCTTCAGGGACTTATCCGGTAACGATTTGTGTTTTATTAAGTGAAGATTTCGGAAACCGTTATGCTTGTGTAAAGGTGGCAATTACGGACAACAAGCCAGTATATTACGATCTTGGCGTAGTAGGAAACGAGGATTTGGGCGAGGAACTGGAAGAAGGGGAATATTTCGGCTTTATTGTCGATGCTGGAATGGGATCAATTCTTGATGTAAAGACACAAGCTGCATTTAAAACATATTGGGAACAACGATGCAGCAAGGAAGAAGACATTGATCCATATAATGATCTTTTCTGTGAGCTTCTGGAAGAAAATTCTGAAGAAAATCCAAAGTATCAGCGTGAAGGAGGGGACTGGATTAACTGGACTGTTCCAGAAACAGAGTTTAATATTCCTGTTTTCGCATCTGGATGGGGAGATGGCATATATCCAACGTATTTTGGCTATGATTCTGAAGGGAAAGTCTGCGGTATCTATATTCTTTTTATTGATATAGAAAAAGAGAAAGAATAATCATGTTTAAATTTCTCTAATAGGGAGAAAATCTATGAATGGAGTCGTTATTTTGGTTGCAGCACTGCTGCTGATTGCGGCAATTTCACTGTTTCTTGAACACAATTGGCTGGGGCTGATTCTGTACGCGTTTATCCTTTTTTTGATTTTTGGAACGTGATTCTATCATAGCGGGCAACCTTTCCTGCGTATAGTTAAAATAAGAGATTGGGAAGGTATGGATTTATGAAAAGGGATAGAAAACACTCCAGGGGTAAACAGGTCTGTGCTGTGGCGGCAGCAGTCAGTTTAAGCCTGACTCCTTTGTTTGGTCACACAGCTGCGGCAGAAGAGATAATCGGAATATCGGGGACAGAGGCTGTGCTCGTAAATGCTGCGGCAGAGGCGGTAGCAGTTTCAGCCCCCTCCGTATGTCTGATGGAGGCCTCTACAGGGCAGGTGATTTATGAGAAAAATGCAGATGAAAAAAGAAGTCCGGCCAGTATTACAAAGATTATGAGTTTGATTTTGATTTTTGATGCGCTGGCAGAAGGCAAGATTAAAATGGATGATTCGGTTGTAACCAGCGCCTATGCAAAATCAATGGGAGGTTCTCAGGTGTTTTTGGAAGAAGGAGAGGTTCAGACCGTAGAGACTCTGATTAAGTGTATTGTAGTAGCTTCCGGAAATGACGCTACGGTTGCTATGGCAGAGTACATAGCAGGAAGTGAAGAGGCATTTGTCCAGATGATGAATGACAGGGCTAAGGGGCTGGGGATGGACAATACCCATTTTAAAGACTGCTGCGGTCTGACCGAAGATCCGGAGCATTTGACAACGGCCAGAGATATTGCGGTTATGTCCAGGGAACTAATTAATCAATATCCTCAGATTCACAATTATTCTACAATCTGGATGGAAAACATAACCCATGTAACAAATCAGGGAACCAAGGAATTTGGATTGGCCAATACCAATAAATTGTTAAAAATGGCTACAAATTTCCGTACCACCGGACTAAAAACCGGCTCTACATCTCTGGCAAAGTACTGTCTGTCTGCTACAGCAGAAAAAGACGGAGTGCGGCTGATCGCATCGATTATGGCAGCGCCTGATTACAAAGTTCGGTTTCAGGACGCAGTCACCTTGCTTAATTACGGATATGCAGTCTGCCGTTTGTATGAGGATACGGAAAAGCTGCCTTTGCCGGAAATGCCGGTGAAAAATGGAACAGCGCCTTCTGTACCTCTGACTTATGACGGTACGTTTTCATATTTATGCGTTAATGGGGAGGATATAAGTTCAGTTGAAAAAACTCTGGTTTTAGAGGACTCTTTGACAGCTCCCATTGAGCCTGGGATGAAAGCCGGAGTCATTTCCTATAGCCTTGGAGGAAAGAAGCTGGGAGAAATTCCCGTTGTGACAGATGGGACAGTGGAAGAGGCGAAATACAAAGATTATATAAAAGGATTATGGAAACTGTGGCTTTTACAGGAAGAAGTTTCTGCTTGACAAATTGCCCTGGTATGCTTACAATAATGAAATCATATAGAAATACTAGGAAATAGGAGGCGGCAGTATGGCTGATATTAAAAAAAGCGCATTGGAACTGATTGGAAATACCCCTTTATTGGAGCCGGAAAATTATGAGAGGAAGCAAGGCCTTTCTGCAAGCCTCTTTTTAAAACTGGAGTCTTTCAATCCTGCTGGCAGTATCAAAGACAGGGCAGCCTTTTTTATGATTACAGATGCAGAAGAGAAAGGAATTTTAAAACCAGGTGCAACGATTATTGAACCTACTTCAGGCAATACCGGAATTGGTCTTGCCAGCATTGCGGCTATGAAAGGTTATAAAGTGATGCTGACAATGCCGGAAACCATGAGCGTTGAGAGAAGAATGCTTCTTTCGGCATATGGGGCAGAGATTGTTTTGACAGAAGGCGCAAAGGGAATGGCAGGAGCCATTGAAAAGGCCGAAGAATTGAAAAGGGAAATTCCAGGTTCTGTGATTTTAGGACAGTTTGTAAACCCTGCCAATGCAAAAGCCCACAGAGAGACGACAGGGCCAGAGATTTGGAACGCTCTGGACGGCAGCGTAGATGTGCTGGTAGCAGGGGTCGGAACAGGAGGAACCATTACCGGAACCGGAGAATATTTGAAATCACAAAATCCAAATGTTCAGGTAATTGCGGTCGAGCCGGATAAATCGCCCCTTCTTTCCGGCGGAAAGGCGGGCGGACATGGCATTCAGGGAATTGGAGCTAATTTTATTCCTGAGATACTGAACCGGGACATTTATGATAAAGTCGTTGGGGTTACAGAAGAACAGGCTTATGAGGCAGCCAGAAATCTGGCAAAGACAGAAGGGATTTTAGTAGGAATCAGCTCTGGAGCTGCTCTTTTTGCAGCTACCCAGGAGGCAAAGAAAACGGAAAACGCCGGAAAACAGATTGTAGTAATTTTGCCTGATACCGGTGATCGGTATCTGTCTACCGCATTGTTTTCAGGAACGTGATGGCGGCAAATTTTAGAAAGAGTTTTGCAATGATAACGCTTACTTAAAGTAACAGTTTAGCCATGTAAAGATTCAGACAGGAAAAAAGTGTTGAAAGCTTAGGGTTCATAAGATTTTTCCTGTCTGAATCTTCATGGCTGAACTGTTATTACTTAGACGGTAGGCGTTTTTTGCTTGTTTACATCCATTCAGGGAATATGGTATAATAGGAACGTTTTACAAGGGATACATTTATGCCATATACAAGCTGCTAATTCGGCAGGAATGTGTAAAATCAGGAATAAAATAAGGTAGGACTAGTTATGGAAAAGAAACGAGATTTATTTGCATCACGGTGGGGATTTATCCTTGCCTGTATCGGTTCAGCAGTTGGAATGGGAAACATATGGATGTTTCCCACCCGGGTATCCAAGTTTGGAGGAGGTTCCTTTCTGCTGTGGTATCTGTTTTTCGTTATGCTGATTGGATCGACAGGCGTTATTGGCGAAATGAGCTTTGGGCGGGCCACCCGTTCCGGCCCGGTAGACGCATTTGGCAAGGCTTGTGAATCGAAGGGAAAACGAAAACTGGGCGAGGCCATTGGTCTGCTTCCTGTAGTCGGTTCTATGGCTCTTGCAATTGGTTACAGTGTGGTAATGGGATGGATTTTTAAATATTCTTTTGGTGCTTTTACTGGAGCAGCCCTTTCCCCATCCTCTGTAGATGAGTTTTCAGCTGCCTTTGGGGAAATGGCGTCCTCCTTTGGTAACAACGGATGGCAGCTGATTGCCATTGCGGCAGCATTTGCAATCCTGATCCTTGGCGTTGGCGGAGGGATTGAAAAGGCCAATAAAATTATGATGCCCCTGTTCTTTTTCCTGTTTTTAGGCCTTGGAATTTACATCGGATTCCAGCCTGGGGCTTCTGACGGATACCGTTATATTTTCCGCCTGGATAAGGCGGCCCTTACGGATCCAAAAGTTATTATCTATGCTATGGGACAGGCATTTTTCTCCTTGTCCGTGGCAGGGAACGGAACGCTGATTTATGGCTCTTATCTCCATGATGATGAGGACATTCCGGCATCTGCCCGTAACGTGGCATTTTTTGATACCCTTGCTGCAACCCTTGCTGCCCTGGTAATTATTCCGGCTATGGCAACCATGGGAGCACAACTTGACCAGGGAGGCCCAGGCTTGCTCTTTATTTTCCTTCCAAGCCTGTTTAAGGGACTGACAGGAGGAACTGTGATTGCCATTGTATTTTTTGTGGCAGTTACCTTTGCGGGAATGACTTCTCTTATCAATTTGTACGAAGCGCCAATTGCTACAGTACAGGAAAAATTCCATCTGGGACGAACCCAGGCCTGCCTGGTGGTAGGAGCTGTAGGCGCTGCGGTTTCCATTTGCATTCAGGGAATTGTATCTGACTGGATGGATATTGTTTCCATCTATATTTGTCCTCTGGGGGCAGGACTTGCAAGCATTATGTTTTTCTGGGTATTGGGCAGAAAATTTGTAGAAACAGAAGTAAACAAAGGGAGAACAAAGCCCATTGGCAGTTGGTTCTATCCATTAGGAAAATACGTGTTCTGCGGAATGTGTATTCTGGTGCTGATTGTAGGCGCAGCAATGGGAGGAATCGGCTGATTCGGTTTTAGCGGGAAACAAAAAGGGGTTACAGAAAATATTCCGGATATTTCTACAGCAGTTATGGACGCTTTTGTACAGGCCCCTACCCTGTCTGTGATAGGGGACGTAATGGTAATCGAGCATCCACAAAACCGTCCCTTTGAACAGTATCCGAGAAATGTGGCAAAGCGGGCTGTGGAGTACATGAAGGAGCTGGGAATAGCAGATGAAATGATTATCGGACCGGAATACGAATTCCATGTATTTCGGCCCCATGACGGCTATCATGCCGATCAGCCAGGAGACAGAACCTTTGATCTGCGTAATGCAATCTGTCAGGAACTGGCCAGATGGGGCGTGGATGTAAAATACCATCACCATGAAGTAGGCGGTTCCGGCCAGTTGGAAGTAGAGGTAGAATTAGGGGAAATGACCCGTCTGGCAGACGCTACTATGGCGGCTAAATATGTAATCCGTAATACGGCTGCCGCTCATGGGATGACTGCTACCCTGATGCCAAAACTCATTATGGGAGAAGCAGGAAATGGAATGCACGTCCATATGCTTTTGAAAAAAGATGGAAACCCCGTATTCTATGATGAAAACAATTATGCCCAGCTGAGTCAGACGGGATGGACGAATTCGACCGGAGCGTGGCGATGACCGATTTCATCCAGCCGTTTTTT
>CALHQJ010000107.1 GCA_938036545.1 uncultured Clostridium sp.
TAAAGGTAGCGCCATGAAGGGTATCTGGTCTGGTGGTATAAACCGTGATTTTCTCGTCGCGGCCTTCTACCGGAAACTCTACTTCTGCGCCGTAAGACTTGCCGATCCAGTCGCTCTGCATCTTTTTAACCTTTTCCGGCCAGTCTAACTTGTCCAAATCATTTAACAGTCTTTCTGCGTAAGCAGTAATCTTTAACATCCACTGACGGAGATTCTTCTTAGTAACCGGAGAACCGCAGCGCTCGCAGCAGCCGTTAACAACTTCCTCATTTGCCAGACCTGTCTTACAGGAAGGACACCAGTTAATCGGGAACTCTTTTTCATAAGCCAGACCTTTTTTAAACATCTGGACAAAGATCCACTGGGTCCACTTATAGAAGTTGGGATCTGTGGTGTTTACTTCCATATCCCAATCATAAATAGCTGCAATTTCCTGCATCTGACGTTTAATATTGGCAATGTTTTCTGCTGTGGATTTTGCTGGATGAACGCCCATCTTAATCGCATAGTTTTCAGCCGGAAGACCGAATGCATCCCAGCCCATTGGATGGATTACGTAATGGCCCTTTAACATCTGATAACGGCTCCATGCATCCGAGATAACGTAACCTCTCCAATGGCCTACATGAAGTCCGCTGCCGGACGGATATGGAAACATATCCAGACAATAATATTTTGGCTTTTTGCCATCATTAACATTGATGGGATTTTTCTCCCAATTGCTGCGCCATTTTTTTTCAATGGCAGTGTGATTGTACTGTGCCATGTTCAAACACTCCTTTTAATTAATTCGTGATGTCGCCTTCGCTGGCAGAACGGTTTGGAATCAGAACAATGTTCCATCTAGGATGTATTTTCCTATAAAAACAAAAAAACCTTGCGTCTCCAGCTTTTCGCTATAGAGACGCAAGGAAATCCTTACGCGGTACCACTCTATTTCATACGTGTGTATGCACTCATTGTTCAGGCTCTCTGCCCTTCCGGATAACGGCCGGCTACCGGCTGCGCCTACTGAAAAAGCGGCTGCTTTCTGGTTCAGCGTGCTACTCTGGGGCCAGTTCAAAACATATCTGTATCTGCCTCGCACCATCCGGCAGCTCTCTGTGTACTTCCTTGTTTTTACTCTTCCCCGTCACGGTATTTAAACTGATTTTAAATTTAACACAATTCATCATGTGTGTCAACCCCATTCTCAGCCGGTCCGTCCAAAAGCGTTCCATCATAATGAAATCTGGAACCATGACAGGGACAGTCCCAGGTTTTCTCATCTGGATTCCATTCCAGCTGGCAGCCCATGTGAGGGCATTTGACGCTGACCAGGTATACCCTTCCATTTTCATCTTTGTAAGCCCCCGTCTTCTCTCCATTTACCGTTACAATCCCTCCATGTCCGTTTTCTAAAGTTTCTATCGAATCAGACGGACGGTAAACCAGGGTTTTTCCCAAGTCTTTTGCAGCATGGATACTGTTTTTCATAAAATTAACCGCAGAACCTCTAACATTCAAACGCTGGGGAGAAAATACCTGAAATTCTCCAATGTCTTTTCCCAGCACAGCATCTGAAATCATTCGCGCAGATACCATTGCGCTGCTCATTCCCCACTTTCCAAACCCTGTGGCCACATACCAGTTGGGCCGGTTGGATGAAAACTGGCCGATATAAGGAATCCCGTCTAAAGTCATACAGTCCTGGGCAGACCAACTGGCCGCCCTGGTGCAGACCGGCCAAAATTCCTTTGCCTTTTGCTCCAGCATACCATACTTTCCGCCATATGGATTTTCTCCTGTCCGGTGTTTCCCGCCGCCTAAAATCAGATATTCCTGAAATTCACGAAATGACAGGCCATCCGAATCCATCCCCAAATACATGCCTTTGGGAAGTCCTGCCTGCTTCAATGCCAGACAATAACTCCGTTCCTGATACATCCGAAGAAAGTAATATCCTGGCCGCAGTAAAAATGGATAATGGCCTGCAAATATAATGTGATCCGCATGGACACAGCCATGTTCCGTAATCAGGCTGTTCTTTGTTACTTTCCCTGCTCTGGTATGTTCATAGACAGTCAAATCCTTTGCCAAGGCGTTTAAAAATAAAAGAGGGTGAAACTGTGCCTGATTGCCAAATCGGACTGCGCCTGTAATGGAAAAGGGCAAATCCTCTTCTGCTTCCGTTTTATTTGTATAAAATGCTGGAAGCCCTAAACTGGCAGCCGTCTCGGCCTCCTGTTCCAGCTTTTTCTGCATTCTCCCAGCTTCCATGGTGTACAGATAGGCTGGTTTTCTCTCAAAAAAGCAGTCTATCCCCTGAGCCTTTACAATTTTTTTGTAATCCTCAATGGCTCGCTGATTGGCTTTTCCATAGGCAGCCGCCCGTTCTTTTCCCACTGTTTTTATTAGTTTGCTATAAACCAATCCATGTTGGGAGGTAATTTTAGCAGTCGTAAGTTCCGTCTGGCCGCTTCCTAACGTTTCCGCCTCTAATACTACTGTTTTTACTCCCTGGGATTGCAAAAACCAGGCTGTCAGGATTCCTGACAGCCCTGCCCCGATGACTGCTGCTTCTGTGCGGATTTCCCCCTTAAGCGGTTCTCTCCCCACTCCTTCAGCCTTCATCTCTTTTTCTGTTTTTCTCCATATAGATTCCATCATCTGCCCGCCTTTCCAGCAAAATCCATCCTTCTGACGGCTCTGCCAAGGCTAGTATGGCTATTTTATATAGAATCCATACCTATTCCCAATCTAATACGGCGTTTCCGTCATCCTTCAGAATCGTTATGCTGCCTAAATCATAGATTTCATCTCCCAGCATAACCTTGGTAATGGTCTGACCCTCTTCGGGAATCCTGAAGTCTCTCAGTTTCCCTTCCACGTCCATCCACCAGCAGACATAACTGCCAATCTCTACAGAGTGGGAAAAGGTTATCTCACCATAAACGCCGATTTCCGGAAAATGCACCGAATAATAGGGCAGAATCTGCTCGTTATTTTGCGAGCGGTTGTCAATAAACGCAATCCATGTCAGAAAATAGCTGTTTTCTTCTTCCTCTCTCTCCAAAACAACGCTTTTTTGTGTCAATAATACTGGTTTATCCAGATAACCGATTCCCATCAACAGAGCGCTTACCAGCGTTCCAATGGCCAAAATAGGAAAGGTCACATAAAGCATTGCCCGATTTCGTCTGCGCCGGAGATTCCTTATTCATCTATCTCGATCTGACACATTTTCATGGCTTCCAACGCATTTTTATGGCTTTCTGGAGTAACTCCTGCACAACATTTCGCATCTACTCTTATTTTTGCTTCTGGAAGGGCTGCCTTTAAAAGAGCCGCATTGGAAATCACGCAGATGTCGGTACACAGGCCAGCCAGCTCAATCTCTTCGTAGCCTTTCTTTGCTGCCCACTGGGCTAAATCCATACTTCCAAAGGTGCATTTTTCAAAATATCTGCCTTTAAAATCTCCCAGTTCTTCGCACAGTTCCCAGCCATCTGTATCTGCGATGCAATGAGGAACCGGAAGCTTTTTCCCCTCCTGGGTATCCAGGTAATCTTGTCCGTGGGTATCCAAAGTAAAGGCCAAATCCCAGCCTTCCGCCTGATACTGCACTACCTTGTCCCGAACTGCCGGAACAATTACCTGGGCCTCATTCGTTCCCAGGCTTCCATCAATAAAGTCCTTCTGCATATCTACTACTACCAGTAATCGTTTCATTTTGTCCTCCTTTTTCTGTAAAGACTTGTTTATATTTTCATTTATATTTTTTTATATCCTTTATTTTGTGCTGTTCCGAAAGTTTTTAGCCCAGGAAAGCCTGTCAGCCACCTGCTTTTCTGCTCCCTCTAAAGTTGGATGGTAATAGGTTTTTCCAGCCAGGGAATCCGGCAGACACTGCATATCTGCAATACGTTCCCTGGTATCGTGGGCATACACATAGCCTTCCCCGTAATGAAGATCTTTCATTAATCCTGTAGGCGCATTGCGGATTACCAGAGGAACCGGTTCTGTAAGCATATTCAAAGCATCTGCCTTAGCCATCTCATAAGCCCGATAAACCGAGTTGGATCTTGGCGCCAGTGACAGATAAATAACGGTCTGTGCCAGATTCAGATTACATTCCGGCATTCCTAAAAAATGACAGGCCTGATATGCAGAAACTGCCAGAGTAAGGGCATTGGAATCTGCCATTCCCACATCTTCACTGGCAAAGCGAATCAGCCTTCTGGCTATATATAACGGGTCTTCCCCTGCTTCCAGCATTCTGGCCAGCCAATATACTGCCGCATCCGGATCGCTGTTTCGCATAGACTTGTGGAGAGCTGAAATCAGGTTGTAATGCTCTTCCCCATTTTTATCATACATCAGGGATTTTCGGCTGATACACTGTTCCAGGGTCTCTCTGGTTATCAAGGTTTTCTCTCTTGTTATTTCTCCATTATTAACCGCCATCTCCAATGTGTTCAGTGCAATTCTGGCATCTCCATTGGCAAACTGGGCAATGGCTTCGATTAATTCATCCGAAATCTCGATCTCCAAATATCCAAATCCTCTCGGACTGGTCAGCGCCCGTTTTAGAAGGCCAGTTAAATCCTCTGCCGTCAGAGAACGGAGTACAAATACCTTGCATCTGGACAAAAGAGCCGCATTGATCTCAAAAGAAGGATTTTCCGTAGTGGCTCCGATCAAAATAATGCTTCCCTTTTCCACATAAGGCAGAAAGGCGTCCTGCTGCGCCTTATTAAACCTGTGGATCTCATCTACAAATACCAGTGTTTTCAGGCCGGATTTTCTTGCCGTTTCCGCCTTTGCCATTACTTCTTTAATCTCTTTTATACCGCTGGTAACTGCGCTGAAATTAACAAAATCTGCATGTGTTTTTTCTGCAATAATACTGGCCAGAGTCGTTTTTCCTACACCTGGAGGCCCCCAAAATATCATGGATGAAATCTTATCCTGTTCAATCAGGCGGCGTAAAATACAGCCTTCTCCAATTAAGTGTGACTGGCCTGCAAACTCGTCCAGGTTTTTTGGCCTCATTCTGCTGGCCAGAGGAGCTGCTTCCTCTTGGAAATCAAATAAAGACATCTGTTCCAACTCTCTCACCTCCCAGAATCACCTAAAAATTCAAGGCAAATTCCATTACACTGACCAACAGGAAAAGCAGCATTCCCACATTACCAAATACAATGCCCAGCCGCTTTGCTGCCGTCATTGGCGGCGCAGACCATTCATAAGGAGTTTGGTAAAAACGGACTTTCTTCCAAAATAAAATCAAAAGTACAATTCCTGCAATGGAAGAACCGAAAAACAAAAGCTCATAACCCAAAAGCATCATCATGCCAATGAGTCCGGCAATGCCAGGCATGGCCATCCATTCCATTAGCCCCATAATCAAAACGCTTCCTATAAAATTAATGAGCATATGAAGAATTATGGTGTTGCGTAATTTTCCTGTTCTCACGTAAACGTAGCCAAAAATTACTCCCAACGCAAAGGCATAGAAAAACTGATAGAAATTTCCGTGGATTAATCCAAACAAAAGGCCAGAGACCAATACCGCTGTTTTTTCTCCAAAAATCAGGATTCGGTCAATAACCAGTTTCCTCATCAGGACTTCTTCTACCGCTGGTCCAATCAATACCATGATCACAGCAGACATGAAAAATCTTGAGTCCTGAATGACCGCATCTACTGCATTTTGGCTGGTTCCAGTTCCAAACACAAGCATAAATCCCCTGCCAATCAGATTTCCTGCAGACATTACCCCGATACAGATTAAAAAGACGACTGCCCAGGTTCCAAAACTCCATGTTTCTCCGATTCTCTCTGGTTTTGGATAAGGAATGGATTTAAAAAAGGCAGCCGTCAAAGGAAATGCCAGCAAATACATGCAAATACTGCTGAGCAAAAGGCGAATGTCCATTGATTCTAAGGAAATTCCAGCACTCACACAAATAAATGTCACCAAATTCTGTGCAAAGACAGAAATTAAAATGAATCCGGCACAAGCCAAACCTACTCTTGAAAAAATGTGCTTCCAGCTTCTTTCGTTCATCTGCTCCTCCATTATTCAGTCAACCTGCGCTGTCTTTTTCATTCAGTATAGCACATCCTTTTTTCGGCGTACAGCTTTTTCTTCTCTCTGCTGCTTCCGTCATATATCCTATTCCCCAAAATGGTTTTCCTAGCCAGCTCACATTCATCATCTTTGTCTGTCATACCGGTATAACCATTTAATTTTAATTCTATGGAGCCGATTGCACTATTATCTTTTTCACAAATCACATAACATTCTGAACCATGATATGATACGTTTCGCTGTTTTTTCACAACCCATTACATAATAAACTGATCCCTTGTTACAATTCTCTGATTACTGCTTCCTCTAAATTGAAGTGTAATATCCTTTTTCTCAAGAATAAATTCACCATCGACAATCACATCAATGTAAGAAAGCATTTCTTTTGTTACATCCGTAAAGATTTTACCACCTTCAACCATATCGGTATCATACAGATATCCAGAATAGCACCAGATATCTTTGTTTGGATATGTTTCTTTAATTCTGCGAAGCAGGTTTACCAGTACCACCTGGTTTTCCGGTTCAAATGGTTCTCCTCCTAAAAGCGTAAATCCCTGAATATAGTCTGGCTTTAACAGTTCCAGAATCTGATTTTCCACCTCCTGTGTATATAAATTGCCAAATTTAAAATCCCAGGTTTCTGCATTGAAGCATCCTTTGCAATGGTGACGACAGCCACTTACAAAAAGGCTTACCCTGCATCCCGGACCATCTGCGATATCACAATTTTTAATATTGGCATAGTTCATGGCACTAACACTCCTTTTGACTGATATAAAAAGACAGCACAGCAGATAATCCACTGTGCTTTTGAATTGAATTTTAAAGACAACTCTTTTATTTTACAAGTGCAACACTCTATCCTTAATCTCCTGTGTACGTCCCTGGTTCCAGAACTGTGTGCCAATGTAACCACATGTTCTGCGCGCTACTGACATCTTATCCTGATCGCGATTTCCACAGTTTGGACACTCCCAGATTAATTTTCCATTCTCATCTTCCTGGATTAAAATTTCTCCGTCATATCCACAGCATTCACAGTAGTCACTCTTTGTATTCAATTCAGCATACATAATATTATCATAAATGAATCTCATAACAGACAGTACTGCTGGAATATTATTCTGCATATTTGGAACTTCAACATAACTGATTGCTCCTCCTGGAGACAGTTTCTGGAAGTCCGCTTCAAATTTCAGCTTGTCAAATGCATTGATTTCTTCGGATACATGTACATGATAACTATTGGTAATATAGTTTTTGTCTGTAACACCTTCAATGATGCCAAATCTCTTCTGTAAGCACTTGGAAAACTTATATGTTGTTGACTCCATTGGAGTTCCATAGACAGAATAGCTAATATTTTCTGCAGCTTTCCATTCCTCACATTTATCGTTTAATTTCTGCATTACCTGTAATGCAAATTCTCTTGCACCTGGATGTGTATGAGATACACCATACATTCTTACACACATTTCATGCAGTCCTGCATAACCAAGTGAAATTGTAGAATATCCATTAAACAACAGCTTATCGATGGTCTCGCCTTTTTTCAAACGTGCCAGAGCGCCATTCTGCCACAGGATTGGAGCAACATCAGATACTGTCCCAAGCAAACGTTCATGTCTGCAGCGAAGCGCTCTATGACAAAGTTCCAACCGTTCATCCAGAATCTTCCAGAACTTATCAAAATCGCCCTCAGAAGAACATGCTACATCAACTAAGTTGATTGTTACAACTCCCTGGTTAAAACGCCCGTAAAACTTATAGCTTCCATCTGGGTTCTTTTGTGACTCTTCCACGGTAAGGAAAGAACGACATCCCATACATGTGTATACGCAGTCCTTTTTCAACTGCTTCATAATTTTCGCAGAGATATAATCAGGAACCATACGTTTTGCTGTACATTTTGCTGCCAGTTCTGTTAAGTGCCAGTATGGAGCATCTTCTGTAATGTTATCCTTGTCCAATACGTAAATCAGCTTAGGAAACGCCGGTGTAATCCAAACACCCTTTTCATTCTTAACGCCCTGCATACGCTGAATTAAAACTTCTTCAATGATAATTGCAAGGTCATCTCTTGTCTGCCCCTCTGGAACTTCATCCAGATACATAAACATCGTTACAAAAGGTGCCTGACCATTACATGTCATCAGTGTAATCAGCTGATACTGGATTGTCTGAATGCCGCTCTTAATCTCTTCTCTCAAACGGCGTTCCGTAACTTTCCTGATAATTTTCTCATCTAAGTTCTCGCCGCACTCTGTGCGCTCTGCAATAATATTCTTACGAATTTTTTGTCTGCTGACATCTACAAAAGGTGCTAAATGAGCCAGTGTAAAGGACTGTCCGCCGTACTGATTGCTGGCAACCTGCGCAACAATCTGTGTGGTGACATTACATGCAGTAAAAAAGCTGTGAGGCTTTTCAATCATGGTTTCACTAATTACTGTACCATTCTGAAGCATGTCTTCCAAATTAATCAAATCACAGTTATGTTCTCTTTGTGCATAATAATCTGTATCGTGGAAATGAATAATTCCCTCTTCATGTGCCTTTACAATCTCTTCTGGAAGAAGTACCCGTTTAGAAAGATCCTTGCTTACTTCCCCAGCCATATAATCTCTTTGTGTAGAGTTAATTACTGGGTTTTTGTTTGAATTTTCCTGTTTTACTTCTTCATTGATATGATCTAAAAGTGCTAAAATCCCATTGTCTGTGGTATTAGACTTGCGAGAAAGTTCTCTTTTATAACGATAACGCACATATTTCTGGGCAACCTCATATCCACGCATACTCATGATTCCTGTCTCTACCATATCCTGAATGTCTTCTACATTAACAGCGTGGGTAGACCGGCTAACTTCCTGTGCGATCATATCTCCAATGGCTTCGATCTGATACTCATTCAATCTGTGAAGCTTATCGATCTCATTGTTTGCCTTACGGATCGCATTCGTAATCTTGGTAACATCAAAATCAACTTCCTTACCATTTCTTTTGATGATATTTATCTTTACATCCATCCTGTTCTCTACCCCTTTTCTCTTGATTTCATGCGGTTTCTACCGATTTATCAGGCTTTCTCAAGCCTCTCTTTTTGCAACTATATGTTGTTTTCGAACCATCTTCATCACAATATATTGTGTTATGCACCTATAATACTCCATATACAGCCAAAATGGAAGAACAACTTTTTCAATTTTTTCAATCTATTATCTGACAATTCGACTCCTAATTCCACGAATTTGAATGTTGTACCACAGTTGGCTCATGGCCAAACGCTGGATCTAGCGTATATTTTGTATATAAATCAATGCAATCTAATTTTCTTCCCTGATTATAGTCAGACTGTGCTATAATGGATGCGTTTTGCAGTTATCAACTTACTTAGGAGGGAAAAATGAAATCCTTGAAACCGATGTTGCTTACATCTTTAAAATCTTACAGCGGTACACAGTTTATAAAAGACGTGACAGCTGGAATTATTGTTGCAATTATTGCCCTTCCTCTTTCCATCGCCCTGGCGCTTGCTTCAGGTGTTGGTCCAGAGGCCGGTATCTTCACTGCAATCATTGCAGGGTTTATTATTTCTGCTCTTGGCGGAAGCAGCGTACAGATTGCAGGCCCCACTGCAGCATTTGCTACCATTGTAGCTGGTATCGTTGCAAAGGAAGGAATGGACGGACTTGCTCTCGCAACCATTCTTGCCGGTATTTTTCTCATCATCATGGGACTCTGCCATTTTGGAAGTTTAATCAAATTCATTCCATTTACAATTACAACTGGTTTTACTTCCGGCATTGCTGTTACAATCGTCATTGGACAACTAAAAGACTTTTTCGGAATTACTTATCCGGAAGGGATAAAACCGATTGAAACAATGGAGAAACTGTCTGCATTCATAGAAAACATTGCTGCTATCAATATAGATGCAATCATCGTTGGTGGGGTGAGTCTGGCAATCCTGATCATTGCTCCAATGATTTTTAAGCGAATACCTGGCTCTTTGCTTGCCGTTATTGCTGGTATTTTAATGGTACAATTCTTACCATTAAACGTATCTACCATTGGAAATTTATATACCATCAGCAACTCTCTTCCTTCGTTCCATTTACCGGCAATCACAATGGATTCTGTTGCTGCTGCCGTACCAAACGCTTTTACCATTGCAGTGCTTGCAGCCATTGAGTCTTTGCTTTCCTGCGTTGTCGCAGATGGAATGGTCAACGGAAAACATCGTTCTGATATGGAACTTGTTGCGCAAGGCGCCGGTAATATTGCCTCTGCTTTGTTCGGCGGCATTCCTGCAACTGGCGCCATTGCCCGTACTGCTGCCAATATCAAAAATGGCGGACGTACACCTGTCGCTGGTATGGTTCATTCTATTACACTGGTTATTGTACTGGTTGTTTTGATGCCATATGCCGGCATGATTCCAATGCCAACCATTGCCGCTATTTTATTTCTTGTTGCATACAATATGTGTCAATGGCGCACTTTTGTACATTTAGTAAAGACTGCTCCGAAAAGCGACATTCTTGTTCTCTTTACAACATTTATTCTGACCGTTATATTTGACCTTGTTGTAGCAATTGAGATTGGAATGATTCTCGCCTGTCTTCTTTTCATCAAACGGATGAGTGAAGAAACACGTGTAGACAGCTGGACTTATATCGATGATGAAGATGATACTCAAGAAAGTGACAGAGAAATGAAAAAACTTCCCCGTGAAATTCGTGTTTACAATATTTCAGGTCCATTATTCTTCGGAGCTGCAGATAGTATCGAACAGATTATTGTAAAAGAATTTACTACGTGTCTTGTTCTTCGTATGACAGGCGTTCCTGCACTGGATAGTACGGCCTTAAACGCACTCCAGGACCTTGTTACATTCTGCAAATCCAAAAATATTACCGTGGTATTCTCTCATGTTAATGAACAGCCAATGAGGGCCATGAAAAAAGCCGGATTCGTAGAACTGGTTGGAACCGAAAACTTCTGTCCCAATATTACAGCTGCTTTGCGGCGTGCAGAAGAAGTCATTTAATCATTGTATCCCATAGCCTTACTGGCTTTCGTTTTATTTTAGATAACAGTTCAGCCATGCGGAGATTCTGACAGAAATAAGCGTTGAAAGCTTGCTTTCATAAGAATTTTTCTGTCAGAATCTTCATAGGGCGGACGCCCGACGCTTCTTGCACGCTGTAAGCGGGCAAGAAGATGCATGGCTGAACTATTACAATTCTAGTGAGAGAGCCATTGTTCCTTTGTCATAAAATTTGTATGGCCAATCCGAATCTCATTTAATAACGGGACTGGTACCTTGTCACAGGTATGATGATAGACAAAGCCTAATTTTTCTTGTACCCTCTTTGATTTGTTATTACCATCATAGTATCCGCACCATATTACAGACATATTAAGGTTTTCAAAGCCATATCGCAGGATTTCTTCTGCTGCTTCAGTCATATATCCTCTTCCCCAAAATGGTTTTCCCAGCCAGTAACCCAGTTCACATTCGTCATCTTTATCTGTCATATCGGTATGATCATTTAATTTCAGTTCTATAGATCCGATTGTAATGTTATTATCTTTTTCACAAATCGCATAGCATTCAACCCCATTTAAGCCATTTTTAATAACATCCAAACTATCTTCTGCACTTTTATGCGGCGGCCATCCAGCTATTGGCCCCACATCCGGATCTTTCGCATATTCATATAAGTTCTGGGCATCTGATTCGTCCCATGGACGCAGTATTAATCTTTTTGTTTTTAATATCATACTATCTGTACCTCCAAACTCCTGCAGGAAATCCGCTTAAATTTCAGTTCGTCGTGATTTTACCCTATATTCAATTATTTCACGAATCAGCTCCATTGGAAGCGGCTTGTCTAATGGAAATTGCACGGTTCCTTTTGAGGTTTTATATCCTTTCAGCTTATCTTCAAAAGCTAAAATCCCGTCTGGATCTGGATAAAACCCGATATGTTTTTTAAAAGCAGCAAAATGAACCAGCCATTTTCCATTCAAATCATACGTTGGTATCCCCATACAGATACGTTCAGCAGCTTCCGGAGCTAATTCAATAATTGATTCTCGTATAGCATTAAGTTTCTGTTGTGTTTCCTTATCAAAACCACTAATATATTCCTCTACTGCATTCATATCAATAACCTCCTCGTTTTGTTAAATACTGAACACCACAGCAAGAAACAAATCAGAGAATGCTTTCTAAATAATAGAGAAATCCTTCCTAGTTCAACGGCTCACAATGGCTGAGTATGCAATAATCACAATCTATCGCTTGGATCATCTGCATCAAAGAACGCAATTTATTCTTGTCCATATATCCGCCATTAAAAAAATCTTCACTTGTTGAATCTCCTAAAAACAGCACTCTTTCTTCCGGCACATAGATACAGGCAGTATCTTCTGAATGTGGTGAAACCGTATGAAATATTTTAGCTGTAATCCCGCCTAAATCCAAAGTCATTTTGTCTGAAAAGGCCAGATCTGACAGCACAACTTTTAATTTGTCCTGTCCGTAATATTCTTTTCTAAAATGAACATCTTCTTTTTTCAGAACTTCCATATAGCTGGTATCTCTTGCCCGTTCCTGCTGTTCTTTTAGGAACTCATTTGTTTTATCATGGGCAATGCTGACTCCGCTGATAGCGTGCATCCCAAAGGTGTGATCATAATGCCAGTGTGTAATTACGGTAAAATCAGGCTTCGCAAAATGCTCTGATTCAATCGCTTCGTAAAAATCCTGAACATGAGAAGCTGAATACCCAGCATCAATCGCCAGGGAGAATTTATCTCCTTTGATATAAGCTAACATCGGTCTGTCAACTTCTGGTTCATGTTCTACATAAAATATTCTATTCGTCAATTTGTTTAAGACCATTTTTCCCCATTCTTTATCACAAGCAAATTATATTCAATCAAAAATCCTTGTAATATCCTGATACCGATTGATGACACGATAAATCTCTACATACTCGTTACCAACCTTGTAGATAATTACATAATCTTCCCATATCGCATATTTATAGTCTGTCCAAAAGTTGACTCGTTTGGAGAGAGCGGAACCTATTCCCGGAAGCATCTGAAGATTTTCAAATTTATCATAAATTTCATTTATGGTCTTTGCAGCATATTCTTCATTATCTTCCGCGATATAATCTCGGATATTTTTCAGATCCTTTGCCACAATTGGATTAATTCGCAGTTTTAACATCTTATTCCCCCATAAGCGCTTTCAGTTCATCCAGATTAATCCAACCTTCACCATCTTTCACTGCTTCTTCGGCTTCCTGCAGCTTCATCAAGAGTTTCTTTTCTGCACGAGCACGCTCAAAATCGTCAATATCCATAACTACGAATCGTCCCCTGCCATTCTTAGTAAGATATACAGGTTCCCCTTTACGGCAATTCTTCAG
>CALHQJ010000108.1 GCA_938036545.1 uncultured Clostridium sp.
GGGTTTCGATTAATTCCTCCGGTTTTAAGTTTAACTTTACCAGATAGTCAATAGCGCCCAGAGATAAGGCTTTCTTTGCCAGGCTGAATTCCTCCAGATTGGTAAGGACAATAAATGAAAAAATGGCCCCCCCATTTTTGCAGGACTCTACCAGCTCCAGTCCATTTAATACGGGCATACGAATATCCGTAATCACAATATCCGGCTGCATTTCTAAAATCATCTGCCTGGCTTCCGTAGGAATCGTAGATTTGCCGATAATGGTGCAGTCGTAATCTTCCCAGCGGATCAGGGATGCAATGCCGGCCAAAATCAAAGGTTCGTCATCAATTAATATGATACGGTACATAATGAAACACTCCTATGGTTTATGAATATTCAAGAGGAAGGGAAACGGTAATCCTGGTAAAGGAATCCAGCTGGCTTTCAATGGAAAGGCCGTAGGCGTCGCCATAAACCAGCTTAAACCGTCTGTCTACATTGGGAAGCCCAATGCCGCTCATGGTACTTTTGGTTACGCGGGATGTGTCGGTAAGGATTTTCCTGCACTGTTCCGGCGACATGCCGATCCCGTTGTCTGTAACGCTTACATATAAAACGGAGGCTTCTGACCAGGCTCGTATTTTAATGAGGCCGGTACGACCCGAAGGCTCAATCCCGTTAAAAATAGCATTTTCTACCAGGGGCTGTAAGGTCAGTTTAATGATATCTGCCTTGTATAATTCCGGATCGGTTACTTCGATCTGGAGATCAAACAGCTCCAGATAGCGGACTTTTTCGATAATGACATAGTCGTTTAAAAAGTCCAGCTCCTGTTTTAAGGTCACCTTTTCGTTAAATCCCTTTGCCATGTTGCGAAGCAGGGAGGACAGGGAAGTTACCATCTGTACAATGCCGCTGTTTTTCTGCATAGTGGCAATCCAGCGGATGGAATCTAAGGTGTTGTAGAGAAAATGGGGATTGATCTGGGCCTGAAGCATTTTAATCTCCAGATTCTTTTTCTCCTTTTCTCCCTGGATTCTGGTTTCCATCAGGTCGTTAATCTGGCTGGACATCTGGTTAATCTGCCGGCCAATGGTACCAATCTCATCCCTGCTTTCAATGGAAGGATCGGGAGTGAAGTTTCCCTGGGCCACCAGGTTTAAGTGGCTTACCAGCCGTTTAATGGGCCGCCCCAGCTGTCTGGATATGAAAAAGGACAAAGCCAGGCCGATAAGGATGCAGTAAAGGAAAATAATGGCAATGGTTTTAAAAATCACCTTCCGGTCAATAGGCATTTTAGAGTAGGGCAGGACTTCAAAAAGAACCAGTCCGCTGACCGGATCTTTTTCATAGGTAAGGACGCCCTGTTCATGGCCCAGAGACAGGGGCAGGAAACCGGATAATTCTTTTTGGGATATTGCCAGGTCAATAAACTCCTCTAAAGGAAAATTGCGTTCCGTTAAAGAGGCAATTAGCGTTCCGTCTGATGCGGCGGCGTAAACATATCGTCCATAGTCCAGATTTTTCAGGGTATCTGAATACAACTTGGGATTAATAGCCAGCAGCACCCAGGAATTTATTTCGCTTTGGCCAGGCGGGCCTGCAATAGGACGAACCATGGGAATCACATAGGGAACCGCAGTCTTTCCCAGGGAAAACGGATTTTCCTCTACGGTCAAGGTATATTGAAACATGTCCTGATTTAACTTCTCCTGAAACCAGGGCGCAGAGCGAATGGTTTCCAAATCATTATGGGAACCAGGCAGGCTTCCTGCCTGAAGAAAATACTGTTCCTTTTTATATAAGGAAATCCGGTAGACATATTCGCTGTAGCCGGAGATAGCACAGTAGTCCTTTAATACCTTGGATGCATAAAGCTCCATGCTGTCTTTTGAAGAAATTGCCGTTCCGGAAAAGAAGTGGGACTGGCGCTCAGAACAGTTTAACAGCAGATTGATCATTTCTCTGTAGGCCAGTTCCAGGCGGCTGGAGAGAAGGTGGATGGTGTTTTGGGAGTTACGGGTTTCGCTGGCAATCACATCTTTTTTATAAGAAGTAAAGTTATAATAGCTGATTGCAGTGGCAATGGCGATTACGATTAATAAATTATACAGAATGATTTTTTTCTGGAAAGTTTTGGGGATAAAGGTCTGTTTTGGCTGTTTCTTGCTCATAGGTTCTCCTGCAGGTATTCTGGAACAGTTATAATGTGTTTTTAATAAAATAAGCTCTTTTACTATTATATATAAAAAACAGGGAATTTGGTAGTGAAACATGAAAAAAGTGCATGAATATAAAAATAATACAAGAATTTTAGTAAAAAGTAATAGAAATATAAAATAAAAAAATGGCTTTCTGTGCAGTTTTTTGTTACAATAAAGCCATCAAATCAAGGGAGGAGTTCATTATGAAACTCAAAAAAGTAGCAGCAGCAGCTATGGCTTCTACTATGGTAGTGAGCCTGGCAGCATGTGGCGGCAACAAAGACACAGCAGCAACCACAGCAGCTCTGGCAGCAAATGGAGATGCAGCAACAACCACAGAGGCACCGGCAGGAGATAAGGAAGCAGCTTCCGGTGAAAAGATTACATTATCCATTACAACATGGGACTACGATTCTTCACCTCAGTTCTCTGCAGTTGTAGAAGCATACGAGGCACAGAATCCAAATGTTGAGATTAAGGTTATTGACACTTCTGCTGATGAATACAACAACTCTTTAGGAATCAGCTTATCTGCAGCACAGCCGGATCCAGACGTTATCTTCGTAAAGGATATGGGTTCCATGCTTCAGATGGCAGACAAGAAGCAGTTAATGCCATTAGATGATTTTGTTAAGAATGACAGCGTAGATACTTCCGTTTACAGCGGCGCATTTGAACAGTTGCAGTACAATGGCGTTACCTACGGCATGCCTTACAGAAACGACTGGTACGTTCTGTACTACAACAAGGATTTATTTGACGCAGCAGGCGTTGAGTATCCATCCAACGATATGACATGGGAAGAGTACTATGACCTGGCAGCAAAGATGACCTCCGGCGAGGGCAGCGCTAAGGTATACGGTACTCACGACCACACCTGGCAGGCTCTGGTTACCAACTGGGCAGTACAGGATGGCAAGCATACCGTAGTTGAAAAAGACTACAGCTTTTTAAAGCCATGGTATGAAGATACCTTAGCTCTTCAGGAAAATGGCTACATGCAGGATTATGCAAGCTTAAAGACAGCAAACATTCATTACTCTTCTGTATTTAAGAATCAGCAGTGCGCTATGATGCCAATGGGTACCTGGTTCATAGCAACCATGGAACAGTCCAGACAGGAAGGCGAGACCGACTTTAACTGGGGCGTTGCAAGAATTCCTCACTCTGCAGATATTGAGAGCGGATATACCGTAGGTGCTCTTACTCCAGTTGCAATCAGCGCATTTACCGATGCTCCGGAAGCTGCATGGGATTTCGTAAAATTTGCATCTTCTCCAGAAGCTGCTAACATTCTGGCTGGCTGCGGCGTATTTACCGGTATTCAGACTGAAGAATCTGTAAACACCATCGCATCTAACGAGTTCTTCCCAGAAGGCGACAGCAATAAGGAAGCATTAAGCTACACCCATTACGTATTCGATCGTCCATTAGACCCACAGATTGAAGAAGTAAGAACCGTATTAAATGAAGTACATGATATGATCATGATTGGTGAATTTACAGTAGATGAAGGTATTGAAGACTTAAATACCCGAGTTGCAGAAATTAAGGGCTGGTAATTAGCATTCACGAGAGCGCGCCGACAGAAAAAAGCCTGAAGGCGCGCTTTTTTTGCCAAAAATGCGTTGAATAGCTGTACATACAGCGAGTTTATAAGGAGGTAGAGTTATGAATGAGAAAAAGGCCGGTGGCCTGACTTCCCGTCAGAAACGCGAGATTCGGAATAACTTAATCGGATATTCCTTCATCATCCCCAATCTGGTAGGATACAGTATTTTCGTATTCATTCCGGTAATCTTTTCCTTTGTGTTAAGTGTTATGAAATGGGATGGTTCCCAGGCGCCTATGGAGTTTGTAGGTCTTGCTAACTTTGTAGAAATTTTTGGAGACAGAGTGTTCCGTGGTTCTTTTGTCCATACCGTTCAGTATGCGGTAATGACAGTTCCGTTTACCTTGGTGTTATCCTTGCTTCTGGCTGTTTTATTAAACAGTAAGATTAAGGGCGTGGCAATTTTCCGTACCGCATTTTATTTCCCATACATTGCCTCCATCGTAGCAGTCGGCGCTGTATGGAATATGCTGTTCCAGCCTGATTTCGGTCCGGTAAACGAGATGCTGAAAGCAATCGGCATTGCAGAACCGCCGAGGTGGGTGGTAAGTACGGACTGGGCTATGGTAGCCGTTTCTATCGTAAGTATTTGGAAATACATGGGTTACTACATGATCGTTTACCTGGCAGCCCTTCAGGGAATCTCCAGTTCCCTGTATGAAGCAGCTCAGATTGACGGAGCCAATGGCTGGCAGAGACTGTGGTATATTACGATTCCAATGCTGACCCCAACCACATTCTTCGTATTGATTATGCTTACCATTCAGTGCTTCAAGGTATTCGACCTAGTATACGTTATGACTGGCGGCGGTCCTGGAAATGCAACCAAGACGCTGGTAAACTACATTTACGAAAAGGCATTTACCGGATGGGAATTCGGTCCGGCAAGTGCAGGAGCCATTATTCTGTTCGCAGTTGTCCTGGTTATTACCTTAATCCAGTTCAGCGGTGAGAAGAAGTGGTCCAAGGATATGTAAGGGGGAGGAATTGAAATGGAAAAGAAACAAAAAGCAATAAAAGTTTTGTTATACGCCTTATTAATTGCCTTATCCCTGTTTATGCTGGTTCCTTTCTACTGGATGGTTATTTCATCCTTAAAGCTTAACAAGGACGTATTCTCCATCCCCATGACCTGGTGGCCGGAGTCTATGCATTGGGAAAACTATAAGGTTATCTGGAACAAGATTCCGTTATTTACATTCTTTAAAAATACTGCAAAGCTGACCATCTGCACTACTCTGATTCAGCTGTGCACCAGCTGCTTCGCAGCATACGGCTTTACAAAATGTAAATTCAAAGGAAGAGATTTAATCTTCTTAATGTACGTTACTACCATTGCAGTACCATGGCAGGTATACATGGTTCCTCAGTTTATCTTGGTATCTAAGATGGGATTAAACGATACTCACCTGGGATTAATTCTGATGCAGGCATTCTCCGCATTCGGCGTATTCCTGATTCGTCAGTTTTACATCAGTATTCCGGATGAACTGTGTGAAGCAGCCCGTATTGACGGTCTGACCGAGTACGGCATTTTCCGCCGCATTGTATTCCCGTTAGGTAAGCCAGCTATGGCTACCCTGACTATCTTTACATTTACCAACGTATGGAACGACTTTATGGGTCCGTTGATTTACTTAAAGACCAAAGAATTAAAGACCGTTCAGCTTGGTATCAGAATGTTTATTTCCCAGTACGGCGCAGATTATGCATGGATTATGGCTGCATCTGTTTGCTCCCTGATTCCGGTAGTTATTGTATTCTTAAGCTGCCAGAAGTTCTTCGTAGAAGGCGTAGCAGCCAGTGGTATTAAAGGTTAAACACGGAAATTGGCGGACCCGCTTTCATGGCAGGGTCCGCTTTTTGCTTAAAAGAAAGGAGATTTATCATGTCAAAGAAACGCCCCAACCTGCTTTATCTGTTTGCAGATCAGTGGAGAGCTCATGCAGTCGGGTATAAAAACGAAGATCCGGTAGAAACGCCCTGGATGGATAGATTTTGTGAGGAAAGCGTATGCTTTTCTAACGCATACAGTACCTTTCCTCTGTGTACCCCTCACCGCGGTTCTCTGATGACGGGAAAATATCCGTTATCCATTGGTCTCTGGACCAATTGTAAGATCGGTCTGGAAGAAAAGATCATGCTAAAACCCCAGGAAACCTGTATTGCCAATGTACTAAAAGAGGAAGGCTATTCTACAGGATATATTGGAAAATGGCATTTAGATGCTTCCGAGCTGAATTTTACGCCTCATCCAAAATCAGGTGCAAAGAACTGGGATGCATTCACTCCGCCAGGAGAGAGAAGACAGGGCTTTGACTACTGGCTGTCTTACGGCGCCTGTGACGAACACCTGGATCCGCATTACTGGCAGGATACGCCGGATCAGATCCGCCCAGGCAAATGGTCTACGGAGTATGAAACAGACAAGGCACTGGAATATATGGAACATCACAAGGATGATGAAAATCCATTTGCCCTCTTTGTTTCCTGGAATCCGCCTCATCTTCCTTACGAGCTGGTTCCGGATGAATATTACGAAAAATATAAAGATGCAGATGTATGCTGGAGGCCTAATGTACCGGAAGAAATGCGGACTCCGGAGATGGAGGCAAAGGCCCGTCAGTATTTTGCAGCAGTCCACGGCATGGATATTCAGTTTGGAAGAATCTACGAGTATCTGCGTGACAATGGGCTGGAAGAAAACACTATTGTGGTGCTGTCTGCCGACCATGGGGAGATGATGGGTTCCCACAGCAAAATGAGCAAAAACATCTGGTATGAGGAATCCGTGCACATTCCTCTTATGATCCGCCAGAAGGGACGTCTGGTACCGGGAGAATGCAGGGATATTTTTGCAAGTCCGGATCACATGCCGACTCTGTTGGAGCTTTTGGAAGCACCTATTCCGGAAACCTGCGAGGGCTACAGCCATGGAAACTGGATTCTTAATCATCCGGCAGAAGCCCATACCGTTTATGAGGCAGATCCCAATGCGCCGGAGGATATGTTTATCTGTTCTTATCCAGGCGGGGCAGATATGGTTGCGGAGTTCTCGAAGAGAGGCCTGACCCATAAAGCATACGGCTGGAGAGGAATAAAAGGAGACGGATACACATATGTGTGCTATAATGGTTATGAACCGGATGAAGCTTCTCACGAGTGGCTTTATGACTGCGTAAACGACTATTATGAACTGAGTCCTAGAGAGATTGCTCCAGATTGTAAAGAGGAAGAAATTCTTCGGCTTCGGAAACGTTTGAGAGAGTATTTAGACAAAATCGGAGATCCCTTTTTATTTCCGGTATTATAATTTGACTGCCAGGAGGATGAATCATGTATCAGAAGACAACCGCTCCAGATTGGAACCTCAGTCCCTACAGCGGACTGAACAGACAGGACTGGATTGACGTCAGCTACTTCCTTTTAGAGGGGATTTTCCGCCATGTAAAGGATATTCACGACCCGATTGTGCCGCCCAGGCACGAAAAAAAGGTGAGTTACCCACAGCCGGACGGCCCCAGATGGAGAGTGGCGGCAGAGCGGTTTGAGGGGCTTGCCAGAAGCTTTCTCATTGGCGCACCCCTGCTTCACAACGAGCCGGACGCAGAGGTATGCGGCTACCGTCTCAGGGATTATTATAAGGATCAGATTTTGCTGTCCGTTACCCCTGGAACGAAAAATTATCTTCTTCGGGTAGAAGAAATATTTCCGGAGGCGCTGCCAGGAGAAAAAGCATTCCAGCATACCTGCGAATGTGCGTCTCTGGTAATCGGCCTTTCCATGTGCCGCGAGGTGATTTGGGATACCTATACCCAGGAAGAAAAGGATAAAATCGCAGATTATCTGTCGAATTTCGGCCATTCTTTTACCGGCCATCACAACTGGCGTCTGTTTAATATGCTGATTTTAGGATTCCTTGACCACGAAGGATACGAAGTGGATCGGGGCATGATAAGAGACCATGCCCAGGCCATTGTATCCTACTATGCAGGAAATGGATGGTATCGGGATGGACACAGTTTTGATTACTATTGTCCATGGGCCTTTCACGTATACGGCCCTTTGTGGAATCAGTGGTACGGTTATGAAAAAGAGCCGTATCTGGCAGCAAAGATTGAAGAATATTCCAACTGGCTGGTAACGGATTTTCCGGCCATGTTTGACAGAGACGCCAAGGTAACCATGTGGGGGAGAAGCAGTATTTACCGAAGCGCAGCGGCAGCGCCTCTGGCAGCCAATTTCCTGCTAAATCATTCTAAAGCAGATCCGGGACTTGCCAGAAGGATTGCAAGCGGTTCCCTGCTTCAGTTTATCACAAAAGAAGAGTGCTTTTATGAGGGGATTCCCTGTCTGGGCTTTTACGGGCCATTTGCTCCGCTTTTGCAAAGTTACAGCTGTGCAGCCAGCCCGTTTTGGATTGCCAATTCCTTTGTGTGCCTGGCTCTTCCGGAAGATCATCCTTTCTGGACGGCAAAAGAAAATAATGGCCTGTGGGAACAGGAGTCGGAAATAGATGATGCCAGTATGAACAACCAGTCAGTCCAAACCCGGGTATGGGATGGCCCTGGAATTCTGGCAGATAATCATCTGGCAACAGGAATCACCGAGTTCCGGACTGGCAAGGTGCTGTTTGCAGCCGGTAATAACAATTTAAACGGCTATTCCCGGCTGTCCTTTAACAGCCAGTTTCCGTGGGAAGCCTTTGACTTTGGCGGCAGGGAGGCTATGCAGTACAGCCTGACCTATGACAAATGGGGAGCCGGACGTTCGGGGGAACTTCCGGATAAACCTCAGATTCCAAACATTATCTTATATGGCGGAGTACGGGACGGCGTACTGTACCGAAAAGAATATTTTGACTTTTCCGCAACCTTTCAGGATAAAGCGTCTATAGATTTGGCGGATATTCCAGTAAAAATGGGAATCCTTCGGGTAGATAAAAGCAGAATCCCAGACCGGCCCTACAGGCTGACTTTTGGATCTTACGGCCTGCCTCTTTCGTTTGGGGGAAATGAAAGAGGAGGAAGCACAGAAGGAGAAACCATCGAGAAAATTTGTCCGGATACCGGCGCAAAGGCTGTGATTCTAAAGGGAGCGGCAGGACAGGTGGCCATGGTTTCCTATACAGGATTTGAAAAAATGGCCGTCATAGAAAGAACAGGCGTCAATCCGGTTTCTGAGGAAAGCCGGATGATTGTCCTGGAAAGCAGAAGGGAACGGTATTATACCTATCTTCCTTATGTGATGATTACTGCTGTTCTGACCCGAAAAGACGGGGAAGAATTTACAGACGAGGAATTATTCCCTGTAAAGGCAATTTGTTTTACAGATACGGAACAATGCGGCGGCTATGGCCCGGTTATCATAGAGCTGAAAGACGGCCGCAGGGTAACGGTTGATTATGAAGGAATCGAAGGCCGTCTGATGATTTAATAATTTAACGTAACTATTCAGAACGGCGGGAGAACTGGAAGAAAAATCCGTGTCAAGCTTGTTTGTAAGCGGGTCTTTCTTCCAGTTCTCACATCGGAGGAATCTCCGATGCTTCTTGTTCGGCTTTGCCGGACAAGAAGA
>CALHQJ010000109.1 GCA_938036545.1 uncultured Clostridium sp.
CGTAAAAGAGTACTATCTGGAAGAAAACGGAGGAATTATTTTCCCCAATCCCAATGCGCCTACCGGCCTTTTGATGCCTTTAGGAGAGGTAGAAGAAATTGTGGCAAAGAATCCGGCCTCAGTGGTAATTGTAGATGAGGCGTATATTGATTTTGGAGGTCAGTCAGCAGTTTCTCTCATAGACAAATATGATAATCTGCTGGTGGTTCAGACCTTTAGTAAATCCCGTTCTATGGCTGGCGTCCGAATTGGATTTGCTCTGGGACAGCCAGAGTTGATTCGTGCCATGTCTGATGTAAAATAT
Source organism: uncultured Clostridium sp. (assembly GCA_938036545.1). GTDB lineage: Bacteria > Bacillota > Clostridia > Lachnospirales > Lachnospiraceae > UMGS1370. The sequence goes on from CALHQJ010000109.1 coordinate 305, forward strand.
TCTTACAACTCCTATACCATGAACCTGCCTTCACAGATATTAGGGGTAAAGGCACTGGAGGATGAGGAATACTTTCAGTCGACAACCGGAAAAATCATAAAAACCAGAGAGATGGCCAAACTCCGCCTTAGAGAGCTGGGCTTTTCTTTTCCGGATTCCCAGGCTAATTTTATTTTTGCAACCCACAGTACCAAACAGGCAAAAGAGATTTTCCAGGCATTAAAGGATAACCATATTTATGTCCGGTATTTTGACCAGCCGAGAATTGACAATTATCTGCGGATTACAATTGGAAGCGATAAGGAGATGGAAGCATTGTTTTCCTTTCTGGAAGAATATCTGTAAGCGGGCAAGAAGATGCATGGCTGAACGGTTACGAATATCTGGTATGACAATAAAAGAAGGTGAACATGATGACAAATGGAGACAATAAAAACGGGGCTCATTATGCCAGACTTTTGTTAAATATTTTGATTCCTGCCGGAGGGACCCTTCTGGCCTGTATATTTCTGCCTAAAGTTCTCCGGTTTTTTATGCCTTTTGTAATCGGCTGGATTATCGCCATGATTGCCAATCCGGTGGTGCGCTTTCTGGAAAGCCGATTAAAGGTAGTGAGAAAGCACGGTTCCGTACTGGTGATGGTTTCCGTACTGGCCATGGTTATTGGAGCTATGTATTTGCTGATCAGCAAACTTCTGTCTGAGGCATCAGGCTTTCTTCAGGCCCTGCCTCAGCTCTGGGCAGCCTTTCAGACAGAGGTTCGGGAGATTGGCAGTCAGTTGGACAGCATGTTTGCCTTTTTGCCGGACCAGCTTGGCGTCCAGCTTCGGGCAATTGCGGATAATCTGGATTCCTATATAGGAGTCCTGATCCAAAATGCAGCCACTCCTACGGTAGAAGCTGCCGGAAGCGTAGCAAAAAGCCTGCCAAGCATTTTAGTCAATACGGTAGTGGTGATTCTGTCTTCTTATTTTTTTATTGCAGAGCGGGATGGAATTTTAAATTTCTGGAAGAAATATATGCCGGAAAAGAGTAAAAAGCATATGAGCAACATGCGGAAAGATGCCCTGCATCTGGTGGGCGGCTATTTTATGGCCCAGTTTCGGATTATGTTTGTAGTAGCTGCAATTTTGACTGTAGGATTTCTGGTGCTTCAGGTTCCTTACAGCCTTTTACTGGCTCTTCTCATTTCTCTGCTGGATTTTCTTCCTGTATTTGGAACCGGCACAGTCCTGATTCCCTGGGGGCTGATAAAGCTGCTGTCAGGAGAGTATTATATGGCAGGAGGCCTGATTCTTCTTTATATTTTAAGCCAGTTTATCCGTCAGGCTATTCAGCCTAAAATCGTAGGGGACTCTATGGGACTTCCGCCTTTGATGACTCTGGTGTTTTTATATATCGGTTTTAAAGTAAGCGGATTAGGCGGAATGATTTTAGCCGTTCCGGTAGGATTGGTATTTTTAAACTTATATAAATATGGAATTTATGATTCTATGATTGACAATCTAAAGATTTTCGTCCATGATATAGATGAATTTAGAAAGACACGAGAGGAAGACCAGAAAAATGGAGAATAATTTAGATACCGATCAGATAAAAGAGCTGGTATGGCGGCTGGCGTTTCCGTCCATGCTGGCTCAATTTGTCAGCGTATTTTACAGCATTGTAGACAGGATGTATATTGGAAACATAGCGGAAATCGGAGACCTGGCCCTGGCAGGAGTGGGGATCTGCGGCCCTATTGTCACCATGATTTCTTCTGTGGCGTTTTGGGTAGGAATTGGAGGCTCCCCTCTTTTAAGCATCCGTTTGGGACAAAAAAATGAAACCAAGGCAAAGGAAATCCTGGCCAACTGCTTTTTGCTGTTAAGCGTAATGTCTGTAGTGATTACAATTTTATCCCTGGCGTTGAAAAACCAGCTGTTAATCTGGTTTGGAGCCAGTCCGGCAGTATTTCCCTATGCAGATGATTACATTACGATTTATCTTATGGGAACCGTATTTGCCCTTTTATCCACAGGCATGAACCAGTTTATTATCTGCCAGGGCTTTGCAAAGGTGGGAATGAAGTCGGTTCTGCTGGGGGCAGTGCTGAATATTATTTTAGATCCGATTTTTATCTTTGGATTCCATATGGGAGTATCCGGCGGAGCGCTGGCTACTGTAATTTCCCAGATGGCTTCCTGTATTTACGTCCTGCGGTTTTTATTCAGCAGCCGTCCGATGATACGAATTACCTTTGGCGGCTATGATTTCAAGGTAATGGGACAGGTATTATTGCTGGGTCTGACGCCCTTTTTAATTATTGCATTTGACAATATCCTGATTATTTCCCTGAATGCTACTATCCAAAAATACGGCGGAGCTGGACAGGGTGATATGCTGCTGACCTGCAATACCATTTTGCAGAGCTTTATGCTGATTGTAACTATGCCTCTTTCCGGTATTACAGGAGGAACCCAGACGATTTTAGGGTATAATTACGGCGCAAAAAGGCCGGACAGAATTAAAAAGGCGCAAAAGCACATTCTGGCTCTGTCCCTGGCTTTTACGACCATTATGTTTGTGGCAGCCCAGTTTCTGCCCCAGTATTTTACGCTGATATTTACCAGAGATCCGGAATACATTCAGATGACCGTAAGGGCTATCCGGATTTATTCCCTGATGATTATACCGCTGGCGGTTCAGTATACCATAGTAGACGGATTTACCGGCATGGGAATTGCAAAGGTGGCGATTTCATTATCTACATTCCGAAAGCTGATTTACTTTGCAGGCGTATTTTTAATTCCTGTCTGGTTTGATATTACCAATGTGTTTTATACAGAGCCGATTTCAGATTTGATTTCGGCAATCGTTTCCAGCATTGTGTATGTCCTGTTAATCGGCAGAATCGAAGACGGCAGGCTGTAATCAGTTTAGCCATGCATCTTCTTGCCCGCTTACAGCGGACAAGAAGCGTCGGGCGTCTGCCCTATGAAGATTCAGACAGAAAAATTCTTATGAAAACAAGTTTTCAACGCTTTTTTCTGGCTGGATCTTCGCATGGCTGAACGGTTATGGAAAATTCTTACGTTTATATGAAAATTATTGATAGCACCTAAGAAGACATGTTAGAATGAAGAGAAGCATAAAACTGAAGTTTCATAAAGGAGAGTGGCTTGAAGGAAGAAAAGATTGAATCAGAAGCAAAAATGAGAGCAGGACGAAAAGAGATGATAGGGATTGCGGCAGCCTGCAGCGCTGCTGCCCTGTTATGCGGAACTGCGTCATTTTACATAGTAAAGGCCCAGTATTATGAGGAGCATTTTTTCCCGAATACCAGGGTCAACGGAGTTCTGGTAGAAGGCTGTACGCCTAAAGAGGCGGCCGTTCAGATTGCCAGAGGGCTGTCCGATTATGAACTGACCCTGATTTGCCGCAATGGAACAGAACGAATTCGAGGCGGTGAAATTGGCCTCCATGCAGAATTTGCAGATGATTTAAAAGAGATTATCCGGGACCAGAACCCATATGCATGGGGAAAAGGAGTCATAAATCCAGAAGAATTTACCATTCCTACGGTAACTCTTTTTGATGAAGAACTTTTTGATAAGGCCATAGACGGATTATCCTGCTTGACAGGAGAAGCCGTAACAGAGCCGGAAAATGCCAGGATTTCTGACTATATTCCAGGTGTAGGGTATGAAATCATTCCGGAGAACCAGGGACAAAAACTGGACAGAAGCAAGGTAGAACAGGCTGTTTTAAAAGCAGTTCTTGCCATGGAAACGGAGATTGATTTGGAACAGTCCGGATGCTACCTCTCTCCGCAGATTCTGTCAGACGATCCCCAGCTTCATAAACAGTGCAGTCAGTTAAACCGGCTGGTACAGACTGTGGTTACCTACCAGTTCGGAGATAAGCAGGAGATCTTAGACGGCACAATCACCCACCAGTGGATTAGAGAAGGAGAGGACGGTTCTCTTGCTTTAGACAGTGAAATGGCAGCCAGGTACGTATCCGATCTGGCTTCTAAATATAACACAGCCTATACCTCCAGATATTTTCAGACCAGCTATGGTCCTGTGGTCAAGGTAAGTGGAAGCTATGGATGGCGGATTAATCAAAAAGAAGAGACGGCCCAGCTTATGCAGATTCTGGAAGAAGGAAACAGCCAGTCCAGAGAGCCGGTATATTTCCAGAAAGCAGCATCCCACAGCGGAAATGATTACGGAACGACTTATGCAGAAGTCAATCTGACGGCTCAGCATATGTTTTTTTACCAGGACGGGAAAAAAGTGCTGGAGTCCGATTTTGTTTCGGGCAATGTGAGAAAAAATCATACCACGCCGCCAGGGATTTTCGGGCTGACCTATAAGCAGAAGGATGCAGTATTAAAAGGCGAAGGCTATGCCAGTCCCGTAGATTTCTGGATGCCCTTTAACGGCGGAATCGGCTTCCATGACGCTACCTGGCGATCCAGCTTTGGAGGTTCCATCTATAAGACCAATGGTTCCCACGGCTGTATCAATATGCCTTATGCCAAGGCCAAGGAGCTGTACAGCCTGGTGTATACCAATGTTCCTGTGATTTGCTATAATCTGGAGGGAACAGAAAGTGGGAAAGCCACAAATGGAGGCGCAGCTTCTAAACCGCAGAAACCGGCTCCGCCAAAACCCCAGCCGACAGCGCCGATTCCGACTCAGCCAGCACCTACCCAACAGGCTCCTGTGCATCCGGATCCAGGGCCTGCAGGGCCGACGCTTCCGGCTCTGCCAAATGGAACCGGAGAATCAGGCCCTGTGATTACTCCAGTTCAGCCGACAGAAGGAGGGACGTCAGAAACTCCGGCTCCGTCAGAAACTCTTCCGGCAGCCCCTTCCGGCCCTCACCAGGAAACAGGCGGTGTTGTGATTACTCCGGAGGAAGAAAGCAGGGAGACAGGGCCAAAACAGGAAACCAGCCAGATCGGGCCAGGAGCGACAGCTCCGGCCCTTCCCGCAACCCAGCCGGAAATCGGTCCTGGAACAGTATAATAGTTTGAAAAGGAAAGACAGGATCATGACTATAAAAAAGCTAATCAGCAAGATATTAATGTTATCGCTCATAATTTTCCTGATTGGAGGAACACCTGCTTTTGCAGCCCCTGCCTGGACTGATGATTCCGGCGTGGTGTTAGAATCAGAAGCAGGGATTGTGATGGACGCCCAGTCAGGAGCCGTTATATATGGAAAAAACAGCAAAGAACAATATTTTCCGGCCAGTATTACAAAGATTATGACAGCCCTTCTGGTGCTGGAAAATTGCTCCCTGGATGAGACGGTTACGTTTTCAAGAGACGCCGTATACAATGTGGAATCCGGCAGCACCAATGCAGGAATTGATGAAGGAGAGCAGATGACCGTAGAGGACGCCCTCTATGCCATGATGCTAAAATCCGCAAATGAGGCGGCAAACGCCCTGGCAGAGCATGTGTCAGGAACCAGAGAAGCGTTTGGAGAACTGATGACAGCCAGAGCAAAAGAACTGGGATGCCAGAATACCAGCTTTAAAAATCCCAGCGGATTAAATGATCCGGAACACTATACCACGGCAAGGGATTTTGCCCTGATTGTTCAGGCGGCCTGGAAAATGGAAGAATTCCGCAAGATAGAATCCAAATTGTCTTATAAGCTCCCTCCTACAGCCAATGATCCAGAAGGACTGACTGTCCGCCAGGAACACAAGATGATGCTGGAGGACTGGAGCCGTTATTACGATCCAGACGTAAAAGGAGGAAAGACCGGCTATACGACTCTGGCTGGCAATACGCTGGCAACCGTGGCTGAACGGGACGGCAGAACGCTGATTGTAGTGATTTTAAAGGGAAGCAAGCTGGATCACTATACTACTTATACCGATACCAGACAGCTGTTAGATTATGGTTTTGAGGGATTTGTCAACTACAGTCCGTCAGCAGAAGAGACCGATTTAAACGGACTTACAGAAGCTGTAAAAGGAGCCGGAGTCACAATTGGAGAGCATTCTAAAATTGTAATTGAACCAGAAGGGGCCATTACGGTTCCGGCTGGAGCAGCCTTTGGGGATGCAGTCCGCACGGTTTCCACAGACCTTTCTGGAGCAGATGCGCCGGAAGGAGCTGTGGCCCGTCTGGATTATACTTATGAAGGACGTCCGGTGGGAAGCGCCTATGTCAAGACCGAGCAGACAGTTTTGCCGGAAGAGCCGGCAGAAACGGAAGAGCCGGATGAAACTGAGACTTCCGGACAAGCGGCCCCAGGCTCTTTGCCAAAAGGGTTGTTCATTGGAGGCGGTATTGCAGCCGCCGCTGCTGTTATCGGGATTCTTATATGGCTTCGTACCCTTCAGCTAAAGAAGGAAAGAAAAGCCAGGGAAGAACGGATGCGGGCCCGCAGGCGCAGACTTTCCGAATCCGGAGTATCCATGGAAGAATTTGATAAATTACTAAAGGAGAAACGAGAAAAAAGGTAACGATTCAGGGCAGCGGGAGATCTGGTGGAAAAGCAGCGTCAAGCTTGTTTGTAAGCGGCTTTTCCCACCAGATCTCACATCGGAGGAATCTCCGGTGCTTCTTGCTCGGCAAAGCCGGACAAGAAGATGCACTGTCCTGAATAGTTATGAAAAAAATAAAAATTTAGGAAAAGAGAGAAAAATATGAGGCAGGAATCGTATCAGACCTCAAAGAGAAATCCCGTTGGGAGAGAACACGCCAGAAAAAAACAGGTAGTGATACACCGAGAGGGAGGATACGATTCCAGGTATAAAAGAAGGAGGAAACCGTCCAAGGTAAGAAAAAACCAGAAGATCCGGTACCTCTTTCTTGTCATTTTAATTCTTCTGGCAATTATCTCCACCAGCAGTTTTATCTGGGCCTATACCATGACAGGAAACAGAAAAGGGAATTTGGAAATCCAGATTAGGGATGTATCTAACCCTAATCTTGCCAGCCAGACCAGGGAGACTATGAAAGAAAACTGGACCATTGCAGTATTTGGAGTAGACTCCATAGATGGAAGTCTGGGAAAGGGAACCAACGCAGATGTGATTATGCTCTGTAATGTGAACCAGAAAACCGGAGGAATCCGCATTATATCGGTATATCGGGATACCTGCATGAAGATAGGGGAAAAGAATCCTTATAAGAAAATTAATGAAGCCTATGCCAGAGGTGGAATTAAACAGGCAGTAAAGGCATTAAATGAAAATCTGGATATTGAAATTGACGATTACGCTGCGGTCAACTGGAAAGCAGCCGCAGATGCCATTAATCTGCTGGGAGGAATTGAAGCAGATATCAGCCAGGCAGAGTTTGAATACATCAATTCTTACATTACCAGTACGGTAAACGGAAGCGGAGTGGGATCGTATCAGCTGAAAGCCCCTGGACCAAACCATTTAGACGGAGTTCAGGCAGTGGCTTATGCCAGACTTCGTAAGATGGATACGGATTTCCAGAGAACAAAGAGGCAGAGAGAGGTGCTGAAAAAGGTATTGGAAAAGGCAAGAAAAGCCGATATGGTGACTTTAAGCAGCCTGTTAAAGGGAGTTCTGCCTCAAATTGTAACCAGCCTTGGGATAGAAGATTTGATTCCCATTGCAGCAAATTTAAAAAAATACCATTTGGAAGCAGCCGACGGTTTCCCTTTTGAACTGGAAACCAGACGAATTTATGAAAACGGAGGGAAAATTGATTACGTATTCCCACTGGATTTAGAACGCAATGTAAGAAAACTCCATAATTTTTTATATCATACAGAAGAATATGAAGTTTCAGAACAGGTAAAGGAAATCAGCCGTGCAGTGGAACAGAAGCGAACGCAGAAGGGAAGCTCCGCAAAATAAGAAGGAGGATACAATTATGTTAGAAACAGGAATCAAGGCACCGGAATTTACCCTTTCCGATCAGGACGGAAATCAGGTAAGTCTATCAGATTTTAAAGGGAAAAAAGTGATTTTATACTTTTATCCAAAGGATAATACTCCAGGCTGTACGGCACAGGCCTGCGGTTTTGGAGAGCATTATCCTCAGTTTCAGGAAAAGGGAGCCGTGGTACTGGGAGTCAGCAAAGACAGCATGGCTTCACACAAAAAATTTCAGGAAAAGTACAGTCTGCCATTTACCTTGCTGTCCGATCCGGAACTGTCTGTCATTCAGGCCTATGACGTCTGGAAAGAAAAAAATATGTATGGAAAAAAGACCATGGGAGTTGTGCGGACAACGTATCTGATTGATGAAGAAGGCATGATCACTCAGGCCCTTGGAAAGGTAAAGGCAAAGGAAAATCCGGCTCAGATGCTGGAACTTTTGTAGGCGCCATATGAAGATTATTATTTCACCTGCTAAAAAAATGAAAGAAAATACGGATTTTTTTCCATCAGAAAATCTTCCTGGACTGATAGAAAAAAGTCGGGTTCTTTTGGATGCGATTCAGTCTCTTACCTATGAAGAAGCCAGGGAAGTCTGGCAGTGCAGTGACAAACTGGCTAAACTCAATTACCAGCGGTTTAGCCAGATGAAGCTTGAAGAGAACGTTTCTCTGGCAGCATTAACGCCGGCGCTGATGGCTTATGAGGGGATTCAGTATCAGTATATGTCTCCCATGACCTTTGAAAATAAAGCCTGGGAGTATGTCAGGAAAAATTTAAGGATCTTATCGGGATTTTACGGCGTGTTAGCGCCTTTTGACGGAGTAATGCCTTACCGGTTAGAGATGCAGTCCCGGCTTTTAGCAAAGGGATGTAAGGATTTATATGAGTTTTGGGGAAGAGATTTATATGATTCTCTGGTTTCAGAAGAAGCTGATGAACCGGTAATCCTGAATCTGGCTTCAAAAGAATACTCAAAATGTATTGAAGATTATTTAGAAGATCCAGTAAGAATGATCACCTGCGTATTTGGTGAGAAAAAAGGAGGAAAAGTCCGGCAGAAGGCAACTCTGGCAAAGATGGCAAGAGGAGAAATGGTGAGGTTTCTGGCAGAGAATCAAATCGAACAGCCAGAAGGCATAAAAGAATTTAGAGGACTGGGCTTTTCTTATTCAAAAGAAGATTCTGAGGAAGACGCCGGAATCTACACCTTTACGAAAGAAGAAGGATCGACATGTATATAGCAGATTTACATATTCATTCCAGATATTCCAGAGCAACCAGCAAAGACTGTACTCCGGAATATCTGGATCTTTGGGCGAGAAAAAAGGGAATCCAGATTGTGGGAACCGGAGATTTTACCCATCCAGCCTGGCGGGAAGAGTTGAAAGAAAAATTGGAGCCAGAGGAAGGCGGCCTTTATCGGCTGAAAAAAGAGTATTGTAAAGAAGATCGGACAGCAGGGGCAGAGGATGTTCATTTTGCAGTTAGTGGTGAAATCAGTTCTATCTATAAGAAAAATGGCCGTGTCCGCAAGGTACACAGTCTGATTTTGCTGCCCAGCCTGGAGGATGCAGAAAAGGTATCTGCAAAATTAGAGTCCATTGGAAATATTCATTCTGACGGAAGACCGATTTTAGGGCTGGACTGCCGCGATCTGCTGGAAATTCTGTTAGAGCTGTCGCCCAAATCCATATACATCCCAGCTCATATCTGGACGCCTCATTTTTCCCTGTTTGGAGCGTTTTCCGGATTTGATACCATAGAAGAATGCTTTGAAGATTTAACGCCTTATATCCATGCCATGGAAACAGGACTGTCTTCCGATCCGCCAATGAACTGGCGGCTGTCTATGCTGGATTCTTACCAGCTGGTCTCTAACTCCGATGCCCATTCTCCGGCAAAACTAGGACGGGAGGCCAATCTCCTTCAGATTCCCATGAGCTATGACGGGCTTTACCAGGCCATTCAGACAGGAGAAGGGCTGGAAGGAACCATTGAATTTTTTCCGGAAGAAGGAAAATATCACATGGACGGCCATCGAAAATGCCATGTCTGTTTATCTCCGTCCCAGACCTTAAAATACGGGGGAAAATGTCCGGTGTGCGGTAAGAAAATAACCATTGGCGTGGCAAATCGGGCAGAACAGCTTTCGGATCGGGCAGAAGGATTCGTAAAATCAGGGGCAAAGCCATTTGAAAGCCTGGTTCCCCTGCCGGAAGTCATTGCTTCCTGTACCGGAAGATCAGCGGCCAGCATAAAGGTGCAGCAGCAATATGAAACCATGCTGCAGACCCTGGGGCCGGAATTTAAGATTTTACGGGAGATTTCCATTCCTGAAATTGAAAAAGTATCAGGGAAACGATTAGCAGAGGGAATTAGCCGCCTTCGGGAAGGCCGCGTGGAAAAGATGCCTGGCTTTGATGGAGAATATGGTACGATTCGGCTGTTTTCAGTACAGGAGCTGGAAGAAACAGAGGGACAGATGGATTTATTTGCATCCTTTGGAGTAGAAAAAAAGGATGCAGCTACTTCCAAAGGTCTCTCATCCGGTCAGATGGAACAGGCACCGGCTGAAATTGAAAACAGGACAAAGGAAGGGCTGGAAAAGGTGGAATCTACAGAAATAATACTTCCAAATCCAGCCCAGCAGGAGGCAATTGAGACAGTAGACAGGGCAGTAGCAGTTATTGCAGGACCCGGTACGGGAAAGACCAGAACCCTGATTTCCCGAATCCTCTGGCTTTTACAGAAGCGAAAAGCAGGACCATCGGAGATCACAGCGGTTACCTTTACCAATAAGGCGGCAGGAGAGATGAAAGACAGGCTGAAAAAAGAACTGGGTTCCGCCCGTTCCCTGAACCGATTGCAGATTGGAACCTTTCATTCTATCTGCCTGAAGCTGTTAACAGGAAAAATAGAGGAATTTGCCATAGCTGACCAGAGGACGTCAGTTTCCCTAGCCAGAGAAACTATGGAACGGTTTGGCCTGGCCGGCCGTCCGGAACAGTTTTTAAGAGAGCTGTCCAGATGTAAAAACGGACAGTGGGAGGAAGCTGCTTCAGAAGAATTTCAGGAGAAACAGGAGGCTTTTGACTATTATCAAACCCGTTTAAGGGAGAACCATGTTCTGGACTATGACGATTTGCTGCTGGAGACCTTAAAGCTGTTTGAGGCTGGAGAGGAAGTAAATCGAAAATCCTTTTCCTATCTTCTGGTAGATGAATTTCAGGACGTCAGTCCATTACAGTTTAAGCTGCTTTTAGAGTGGAATCAGAAGGGAAGAGAACTGTTTGTAATCGGCGATCCCGATCAGTCGATTTACGGCTTTCGAGGCGCAGACGCCAGATGTTTTGAACGGTTGGAAGCAGCATTTTCCAAGGTAACCTATATTCGTTTAGAGGATAATTACCGTTCTTCTCCTGATATTATCCAGGCAGCAGCAGCTTTGATTTCCAACAATCCAGGAGGGAAAAGAACCCTGCTTCCCCATCGGGAGGGCAGCCAGAAAATCCGTATAGTCAACACAACAGGGGATTTTGCCGAAGCTGTTTTTGCGGCAAAGGAAATCAACCGGATGACAGGCGGGATTGATATGCTGGCTGCTGCAGACAATGGCAGAAACAGGGAAGGCCTTGGCATTCGCAGCTTTGCTGATATTGGGATACTTTACCGAACCAGACGGCAGGGCGCAGTTTTGGAAAAATGTCTGCAAAAAGAAGGGATTCCCTATATCATTGCCGGAGAAGACGACTTTCTGGCAGACTCAGCAGTACAGGGAATGCTGGCATTTTTCCGTTATTTACAGAATCCGGAGGATAAGGTATCTGCCAAACAGTGCTCCAGCCTGCTGTGGGATCTGGAAGAATCTTCTCTGGCAGAGAGTGTGATGAAACAGGCAGCAGAGGATATAAAACCCAAGATGAAACGGCAAAGTCCGGCTAAAATCCTGGATACATGGATAGAGAAATTTGGAGAAGATGTTCACAAGGAGGCATTGGACAAACTGCGTTCGGCCGCATTGTTTTATAAAACCATGGAGGAATTTCTGGATGCCATGACCTTTGGCGAAGAAGGGGATGTGAGAAGGTGCGGAGGAAAAACCTACGTTTCCGATGCGGTAAGCCTGATGACCCTTCATGGCTCAAAGGGATTGGAATTTCCTGCCGTGATAATCTGCGGAGTCAATGAAAGGCTGGTTCCATTGGAAACAGAAAAACGAAAAGCAGACATAGAAGAGGAACGGCGGCTTCTTTTCGTAGGAATGACCAGAGCAAAGGAAGAACTGATTTTAACCACGTCCCACGAGCCGTCCCCCTTCCTGTCAGAAATTCCGCCTGCCTATATTATTTCAGAACAGGCGGGGAGGGCAGGAAAAGAAGAAGCAGGCCATCAGATGAGCTTGTTTGAGTTTCTGTAAGGGATTGAACTTTGACTTATGCCGGGAAATCAGCTATAATCGTCCCAAAGGGCAAAAAAGGTGGGGAATTTATGAAAATATTGGTAATTAACAGCGGAAGTTCTTCTTTAAAATTCCAGGTGATTGATTCTGAGACAGAGGAAGTATTGGCGAAAGGGCTTTGCGAAAGAATCGGCATTGACGGAGTATTTACATATAAAACCGGAGCCGGAATTTCGGTAAAAGAACAGGTTCCCATGAAAACCCATACTGAAGCGGTTCATACCTTGTTAGATACGTTAGTAGATGCGGAAAAAGGAATCATAAAGGATTACAGTGAAATAGATGTAATCGGACACCGGCTGGTTCATGGAGGGGAGAAATTTACCGGTTCGGTAGTGATTACAGACGAAGTAATTCGGGCCATGGAAGAGTGCAATGATTTGGCGCCTCTTCACAATCCTGCTAATTTAGTAGGCGTTGCCGCCTGTCAGGAATTAATGCCAAATACCCTGATGGTAGGCGTGTTTGATACGGCGTTTAATCAGACTATGGAACCAAAGGCTTTTTTGTATGGACTTCCTTACCGTTATTATGAAAAATATAAGATCCGACGTTATGGTTTTCATGGTATCAGCCATAAGTATGTATCCCAGCGGGCAGCGGAATTTTTAGGCCAGAATCCAAAGAGAGTGAAAACCATTGTGTGCCATTTGGGAAATGGAGCCAGTATCAGCGCAGTAAAATACGGACAGGTGATTGATAATTCCATGGGATTTACGCCTTTAGAAGGTCTGGTTATGGGAACTAGATGCGGAGACGTGGACCCAGGGGCCCTGGAGTTCCTTGCAAAAAAGGAAAATCTGGATTTTAAGCAGATTATGCAGATTTTAAATCAGGAGTCAGGGGTGCTGGGGATTTCTAAGAATTTTTCCAGTGATTTCAGAGAATTAAAAGATGCAGAGATTAAGTATAATGAAAAAGCCGGTCTTGCCCGTGAAATCTTTTCTTACAAAGTGGCAAAATACGTAGGAAGCTATGCAGCCGCTATGAATGGAGTGGACAACATTGTATTTACTGCAGGAATCGGCGAAAACGATTCTGATATTCGCCAGGAAATCTGCGAGTACCTGGAATTTTTGGGAATTGCCATTGATGAGGTGAAAAATCGGGAGCAGGCAGAGGCTGTGAAGATTTCCACCGGAACGTCAAAAGTGAATGTGTTAGTAATAAAGACCAATGAAGAACTGGAGATTGCCCGAGAAGCAGCGGCAGTGGCAAAAGGGCAGATGGGGGTATCATAAAAACATCAGGCTTGTCACTGGAAAAGCCAAGTTTTCCAAAAATTGTCTGGTTTTGCAATCCATTTCGTCAAAACGTAATTGCAATTCAGGTTAAGCGAGAGTCTTGCCGGATGAGAAACAGGATAGGCAGTAATTTTTCTTTGCAGATCTGGACAATTTCGTGGTAAGGGACAAATAAACGAAAATTTTGTTGTTGGAATCCGTCCGTTTGTGCTATAATAATTTCTATCAGAGTTAAATACCTATAAAAGGAGGAATTCTAATGCCTCTTTTGTCCAGCAAGTTCTCTGGTACTCAAATGCTGAAAACGGTTCAAATATTTAGCGGTAGTCTTTTTTTGCCCATCTGGAATTTGGCTTACACCAAAACTTGTTGCATAAGCAATCTTCGGCTTATTGTCCGGTGCAAATTCCAATGTGTAGAAATGACTTCCCAGATTATTCGGCAACCACAGCTGATCACTTCCACAAAGAAACGCATCATAGTTCTTCTTGCATTTTGCTACAAGTGTTTCCCAACCACCATAAGATTCCGAAAATAATGGAGCAAAATACTTGTCCAAAAAAGCATTAAACCGTTGATTTCGTTGTTGCACTTGTTTCTGATAAAAAGGTTTGCTTTTCAGGGCTTTATCTTTTTGATTTCCAGAAAGTTTCGATTTTACAAACGAGATATTAAATAATCTGGGAATTGTTTGAACAATAAAAGTTGGCGTTATTTTTTTCTTATAGCGAATTATTTCCGGCTTACAATCAAGTTCCTCAACTTTTTTTACTGTGGCAAGCACCTGTAATTGACTTCCAAAATTTTTTGTATCATAGCATACTGCTAATCCGATTTTTTTCATACCCTTTTCTCCTGCATCACATCAATATAATATTGAGCTAAAAGAGGAATTGCTGTTGCGACTATCGAAGTCATTAATATAAATAATAGTGCCAATATCGATAATCC
>CALHQJ010000110.1 GCA_938036545.1 uncultured Clostridium sp.
CCCAGGCACAGACAACTGAGGCAGAAAAAAAGACAGACGCCCAGGCAGAAGAGACTACGGCAGCAGAATCCGAAAAAGCTGAAACGGAAGCGGAAAAAACGGAGGCAGCTTCGTCAGAGGGCGGCACACTGATTGTCGGATTTGACCAGGATTTCCCGCCGATGGGCTTTTTAGGAGATGACGGAGAATATACCGGCTTTGATTTGGAACTGGCAGAGGAAGTAGCAAAGCGTCTGGGATTAACCTATCAGCCACAGCCAATTGCCTGGGATGCAAAAGACATGGAGCTGGAGACAGGAAACATTGATTGTATCTGGAATGGTTTTACCATGAATGGCAGAGAAGACAATTACACCTGGTCAGAGCCTTATATGGATAACAGCCAGATTTTTGTGGTAGCTCCGGATTCCGGAATTAAGACTCTGGCAGATTTGGCAGGTAAGGTAGTAGAAGTTCAGGTAGACTCTTCTGCACAGGCGGCGCTGGCCGAGATGCCGGAACTGGCAGATACTTTTAAAGATTTGGTTGTGACTCCTGATTATAATACGGCATTTATGGATTTGGAGCAGGGCGCAGTAGACGCCATTGCCATGGACGTAACAGTAGCTGGATATATGATTCAGGAAAGACAGTCTGATTTTGTGATTTTAGATGAAGCCATTGCTTCAGAGGTTTATGCAATCGGATTTAAAAAGGGAAATACAGAACTTCGCGATAAAGTGCAGGGCGCATTGGAAGAGATGGCGGCTGACGGTACATTGACGGCAGTTTCTGAAGAATGGTTTGGAAAGGACGTAACCACAGTTACGAAGTAATAGGAGCAAATTATGAACATCAGCCAGATGATTGAACAGTTAATTGGAGGAATGGGAGTCAGTATCCAGATTTTTGTGGTAACCCTGGTGTTTTCACTGCCTCTGGGACTTATGGTTTCCTTTGGAAGAATGTCGAAAAACCCAATTGTACGGAATCTGACAAAGGGGTACATATCCATTATGAGGGGCACCCCTTTGATGCTCCAGCTGATGGTAGTTTATTTTGGTCCCTTTTTTCTGTTTGGCATTAAGATTGGAAACAGCTATCGGCTTTGGGCAGTATTTATTGGCTTTGTCATTAATTATGCCGCCTATTTTGCGGAGATTTATCGAAGCGGAATCCAGTCTATGCCAGCCGGACAATACGAAGCTGCACAGATTTTAGGATACAGCCGCAGCCAGACGTTTTTTAAGATTATTCTGCCTCAGGTAATTAAGAGGATTCTTCCATCCGTTACAAATGAGATTATTACATTGGTAAAAGATACGTCCCTGGCGTTTACATTAAGCGTAATGGAAATGTTTACAGTAGCCAAGGCGCTGGCGGCAAAGGGCACCATGATGCCATTTGTGGCCGCAGGAATTTTCTACTATGTATTTAACCTGGTTGTGGCAGTGATCATGGAATATATTGAAAAGAAAATGGATTATTATCGCTAGGGAGGGGAACATGAGTATATTAACCATAAATCACATCGAAAAATCCTTTGGAGATGTGCAGGTCTTAAAAGATATTTCCCTAACGGTAGAAGATGGAGAAATCCTGTCTATTATTGGCCCGTCCGGTTCTGGAAAATCCACCCTTCTCAGGTGCGCTACGATGCTGGAGACCATGGATAAAGGGGAGATTTTATACCGGCAGACGAAGGCAGTCTGGACAGACGAAAAGGGGAATGTCCAATACGCTCCAAAGAAAGAATTAAAAGAAATTCAGAGCTTGTACGGCCTGGTATTTCAAAATTTTAATTTATTCCCTCATTATTCGGTTATGAAAAATATTACGGATGCCCCTGTCCACGTCCAGAAAAGGGACAGAAAAGAGGTAGAATCAGAAGCAAGGGAACTGCTGAAAAAAATGGGACTGGAGGATAAAGCCGATGCTTATCCATGCCAGCTTTCAGGAGGCCAGTGCCAGCGTGTGGCAATTGCCAGGGCTCTGGCTCTGAATCCGCAGATCCTGTTTTTTGATGAACCGACCTCCGCTTTGGATCCAGAGCTGACGGGAGAAGTATTGAAGGTTATCCGCTCGCTGGCAGACTTAAATATTGCCATGGTAATTGTAACCCATGAAATGGCGTTTGCCAGGGATATTTCCGACAGGGTCATTTTTATGGCAGATGGCGTAATTGTAGAAGAAGGCACACCAGATCAGGTCTTTGCATCTGATAATGAACGTACCCAGAACTTCCTTGGAAGGTATGGGGAGATGTTAAAATAAAACGTAACTATTCAGGACGGCGGGAAATCTGGCGTAAAAAGCTGTGTCAAGCTGGCTTGTAAACAGCTTTTTACACCAGATTTCACATCGGAGGAATCTCCGATGCTTCTTGTTCGGCAAAGCCGGACAAGAAGATGCCCCGTCCTGAACAGTTACAATAAAACAGAGAAAACCGTCCCTGTAGAGACTCGATGTCAGATTCAGGGATGGTTTTTTTGTGCTTTTCTTTAGAAATTCTTTCGTTTTTCCTGCCGGCTGGCTTTAGAAATGCAGGATATACTGGAAGCACATCAGGGGAAGGGAGGAATGTGAAATGGCTCAGGAAGCGGTACGGTGGACCGTATATGGAATTGTGGTGGTAACGGTATTTATTGTTTCCATGATTTTTACAGATACCTGCATTGACATGGTTCGGAGACAGAGAGAAAAAAGCCTGCACAGCAGAAGACATACATGCTATACTAACTCGAAGAGACCCGATTCAGACAGGGGAGTACAGAGTGAGGAAGGATAGCAGATATGGAAGCAAACCGCATTTTATTGGTAGAAGATGATAAAGAAATCCGAGAAGGAGTCGAAATCTTTTTAAAAAGCCAGAATTACATTGTATTTCAGGCAGCAGACGGCGTAGAAGGTCTGGAGATTTTAGAAAAAGAAGAGATTCATCTGGCGATTGTAGACGTAATGATGCCCAGAATGGACGGAATTACCATGGTAGTCCGGTTAAGAGAAAAGTGGGATATTCCGGTGATTTTTCTGTCTGCCAAATCAGAAGAAGTAGACAAAATTATGGGATTAAATATGGGAGCGGACGATTACATTACAAAACCTTTTACTCCCATGGAACTGTTGGCCAGAGTCGGTTCTCAGCTTCGCCGCTATAAGCGGTTTATGGAACGGCTGGAGAAAAAGGAACCGGAAAATTCCAGGATTTACCGTATCGGCGGCCTGGAGGTAAATGAGGAAACAGTGGAAGTAATCGCAGACGGAAGTCCGGTTCGTCTGACGCCAATGGAATTTAAAATTTTATTACTGTTAATCAAAAATCCTGGACGGGTTTTCTCAGCAGAAGAAATTTATGAACGGGTATGGAATGAACGGGCAGTTAATACCGATACAGTTATGGTTCATGTCCGCAACATTCGGGAAAAAATAGAGATTAATCCGAAGGAACCAAAATATTTAAAGGTGGTGTGGGGAGTTGGATACAAGATTGAAAAACAAGCATAGATTAGGAATTTTTTTGGCATGGCTTCTGGTAATTGCAGCAGCGGCAGGAATGGTAAGTTCCTACCCGTACATATGGGAGCGGGCTGCCAGCTGGAAAATTCAGCGAGAGACTTATGAAACCGAAGCAATGAATCAAAGCAGGGTGGAAAACCTGGCTGTTTTGACCCAAAATGGCGGCTATGCCATGTGGATGGAAGAGGTTCAAAATAATTCAGGGAAAAAGCTTCGGCCTTCCCAGGTATTTGTACCAGAACTGGAAGGCCTTCTGGAAAAAGGAAGGCAGAATGAGGCAGCTTATTTAGATGCTGATTCAGCAGAAACAGAAGATATGCAGGAAGGAAATGTTCCTGGTACTGAATATCTGGAAGAAGTACGCAGATGTGTAGATGAGATTGGTGCAGACTGGAACGATGCCTTGCAGACCCTTGGGGGAGCTGATAACGTCCGCACAACCGATGAAGCAGGTAAGGTGCTGTCAAAGGGAAACTCCAGTTCCGGTACAGAGGACAGCGTTTGGATTAAAGTAAAGTTTGACAATATGGGAAGAGCTTCATTTGACGGCGCAAGGGGAAATCAGGAGGCAGTTGATCTGCTGGAAACCTATCAATACAGTTTTTCCGAAATTTATGGGGGACAGGACCCTCTGGCAGCTCAGTTTGGGGCAGATTACGTATATGGTGGGATTTCTTTTTCAGGCCCTGTCAACCGAACCTATGAGTTTGAAGTAGACAAAGAAATGATTTTGGATACTCCTGAGGAAAACGGAGCCCAGCTGGATTTTTATGACCTGGGAAACAGCGGCGTATATTTAATTATTTGGACGGGTTTGGCTTTGATTTTAGTAGCTGCCGCCTGGCTGCTGCCTCTCCTTCCGGTAGTGGATTTGGGAACGGGAACCATCAGCAAAGCGCCTCTCGCCCTTGTAGGAGCAGTTTTATTTGGAGATGCATTTGTAGTCTTATACGGCGGAGCGCTGGCAGCCGTAACCATAAGCGGAGAGCTTGGAGACATTCTGAACATGATCCTGGGCCTTGGTGCAAGCTCAGAGATAGCAGGATTTATCAACGGCCTTTACTGGGCGGCAACCTTTGGTGTTGTATTCTGGGCAGCTTTGTGTTTAAGAAGCGTGTTTACTCTGGGGCCCGTGCGGTATGTAAAGGAACGGACGGTTACAGGATGGTGCTGCAGATGGCTGGTTCGATTCTGCTGCTTCGTAAAGAAATGCTGCACACGGTTTTTAGAATCCATCATCCAGACAGACTGGCAGGAACATTCTAACAAAATCATCCTTAAAATCGTCATTGCCAATTTTGCCATTTTAACCGCAATCTGCTGTCTGTGGTTCTTCGGAGTCTTTGCGTTGATTGTGTATTCCCTGGTTTTGTTTGTAATTTTAAAGAAATACTGGGAAAAGGCTTATCAAAAGTATCAGGTGCTTTTGTCGGCTATTAATGAGATGGCAGATGGAAACCTGGATGTAACGATTGAAGAAGATTTGGGAGTTTTCGCTCCATTTTACAATCAGCTTCTCCGGATTCAGGATGGATTTAAAAAGGCAGTTCAGGAAGAAGTTAAGAGCCAAAGAATGAAAACAGAGCTGGTGACCAACGTATCCCATGATTTGAAAACGCCTCTGACGGCTATTATTACGTATGTAAATCTGCTGAAAAAAGAAGATATTACAGAGAATGAGCGCAAGCATTATATCCAGGTTTTAGAAGGAAAATCCATGAGACTGAAGGCTTTAATTGAGGATTTATTTGAGGTGAGTAAGGCCAACAGCGGAGTTACTCCGGTGAATTTGGTAGAAGTGGATATTGTCAGCCTTCTGAAACAGGTAAGACTGGAATTAAGTGACCGTATAGAAGAGTCTGGAGTGGATTTTCGCTGGCATTTACCAGAAGAAAAAGTAAATTTAATGCTGGACAGCCAGAAAACCTATCGGGTATTTGAAAACCTTCTGGTAAATATTATTAAATATGCCCTGCCTGGAACAAGGGCTTATGTAGATATGCAGGTGGAACAGGGGAATTCCGGACATCAGAAAGTTGTCATTACCATGAAAAATATCTCTGCTGCGGAACTCAAAGTATCTCCAAATGAACTGGCAGAACGGTTTGTCAGGGGAGATGATTCCCGTAATACAGAAGGTTCTGGACTGGGGCTTGCAATTGCAAAAAGTTTTGTGGAGCTTCAGGGAGGAAAAATGGATATAGAGGTAGAGGCTGATTTATTTAAAGTGACCATTCAGTGGTAATAAAGAAAAGGTTCTTACAGGGGGCAGAAATATAGCCGACTGTAAGAGCCTTTTATGTGCTTTTGGAGGATTGCAGGGCAACCGTTTACTTTCCGTAAAAAGTATAGTACAATGAAAAACAATGATAAAGAGATTACAATGGAGGTAGTATACCCTATGAAACCATATGATTACGTACTGGTAGGAAGCGGTTTGTATTCGGCTGTTTTTGCCTATCTGGCAGTTCAAAAGGGAAAGAAGTGCCTGGTAGTGGAAAAACGGAATCATACCGGCGGCAATGTGTACTGTGAGGATGTGGAGGGGATTCATGTCCATAAGTACGGAGCCCATATTTTCCATACCAGCAATAAAAAGGTCTGGGAATTTGTAAACAGCCTGGCAGAGTTTAACCGCTATACCAACAGCCCTGTGGCAAATTATAAGGGCGAAATGTATAACATGCCGTTTAATATGAACACTTTCAGCAAAATGTGGGGAGTGTGCACTCCTGCGCAGGCAAAGGCGAAAATCGAGGAACAGAGATCCAGCATTACCGGAGAACCGAAGAATCTGGAAGAACAGGCCATCAGTCTGGTAGGGACGGATATTTACCAGAAGCTGATTAAAGGCTATACAGAAAAACAGTGGGGACGGGACTGTAAGGATCTGCCATCCTTTATCATTAAGCGGCTTCCGGTCCGTTATACCTATGATAATAATTATTTTAATGATTTATACCAGGGGATTCCCATTGGGGGATACAATGTGATCATTAATAAGCTGCTGGAAGGCTGTGACGTGGAGACCGGAGCAGACTATCTGGAACAGAAAGAACATTACGATTCTCTGGGAGAGAAGGTTATCTATACAGGCCCGATTGATGTGTATTACGGCTATCAGTTTGGAAAACTGGAATACCGCAGCCTGAAATTTGAGACAGAGGTATTGAACGAGGAAAATCATCAGGGCGTGGCAGTGGTTAATTATACAGACAGGGAGACGCCTTATACCCGTATCATTGAGCATAAGCATTTTGAATTTGGAACCCAGCCTAAAACGGTGATTACCAAGGAGTATCCGGTTACCTGGAGCGAGGGCATGGAGCCTTATTATCCGGTAAATGATGAAAAAAATCAGGCCTTGTATCAGAAGTATGCGGCCCTGGCAGCCAAAGAGGATAAGGTAATATTTGGAGGCCGTTTGGGAGAGTACAAGTATTACGACATGGACAAGGTAATTGAATCCGCTATGAGGAAGGCAGAGGAAGAACTTGCATGAATATTGTATATGCATCCAATGACGGCTATGCCCGCCATTTAGGGACGTCCCTGTACTCCCTGTTGGACAGAAATCAGTTAGAAGGGGAGATTACCGTATATCTGCTGTCTGTAGGGATGTCGAAAGAAAATCAGGAAAAATTGAGAACCATAACGGATCGGTTTGACCGCCGCCTGGAAGTGATTGAAATGGGGGATTTAACGGAACGATTCCCGTATGAGATTGATACCGGCGGCTTTGACATCAGCGCTATGGGCCGTCTGTTTGTAGGCACAGTACTGCCGGATACGGTAGAACGGGTGCTGTATCTGGACTGTGATACGGTGGTTCTGGCTTCTCTTAGAAAGCTTTGGGCAGTGGATTTGGGAAAATACGTAATGGGAGCCGTGCTGGAGCCTACCATTTATCCATCTATAAAGGAACAGATCGGTTTGAAGCCAGAGGATGGATATTTTAATTCCGGAGTCCTTTTAATCGATGTAAAAGCCTGGCGTCAGCAGGAGGCAGAACTTCAGCTGGTAGAGTTTTACAAAAAGCTGGGAGGCAAAACTTTTGCCTGTGATCAGGATACGCTAAATGGGGCGTTAAAAGGGAAGATAAAGTCTCTGTCGCCCCGCTATAACTTTTTTACCAATTACCGTTACTTCCACTATAAGGATTTGGCAGACCAGTCTCCTTCTTACAGAATTGTGCCTAAAGATGTGTTTAAAAGGGCCAAATCTCATCCTGCAATTATTCACTTTATGGGGGATGAAAGGCCATGGAAAGCGGGCAACTGGAATCATTACCGGATGGCATATGAACGGTATCTGGAGAAGACGCCATGGTGTGGTTTCCCCAAGGAAAAAGGACAGGAACTTTATATGGCTGCTTATCATTTAATGGATTATGCAACCTTTTTGTGTCCGCCAGTTCGGCGCTATATCAGTCGGAAATATGGAATGAAGGCAGTGGAGAATCGAGCAAAATGAAAACAAGCTGTGTCATATTAAATTATAATGATGCTCAGACAGTTATAGAGCAGGTAAAGAGAATTTACCAGTATTCCAGCCTGGATTATATTGTAGTTGTGGACAACTGTTCTACTGATAATTCATGGGAGGAACTCCAGGCATTAAAGGAGAAATCGGAGAAAATTTCTCTTATTCAAACGGAAAAAAACGGCGGTTATGGAGCAGGGAATAATGCCGGAATCCGCTATTCTTACGAAGAGTTAGAGACAGATTTTGTTTTGATTGCCAATCCGGATACAGTCTTTACTGACACCTGTGTCAGGAATATGACAGCAGTATTATGCCGATGTCAGGACGTGGCAGCAACGGCACCTAAAATGATTGATCCGGTATTTGGAGAACAGAGAAACGGCTGGAAATTAACCGGACTTGCAGGAAGTTTAATTAAGACTGGTCCGGTGTGCCGCAGGACACTGGGACGGATTTTAAAGGAGCAAATTGACTATCCAGATCAATACTTTGAAGGGAAAAAAGCGGTTTATGTAGATGCGGTTCATGGTTCCCTGTTAATGGTAGACGCAGTAAAAATGTTGGGATGCGGCGGCTATGATGAACAGGTTTTCCTTTATAATGAAGAAGAAATTCTGGCTCATAGATTTAAAGAAGCCGGTTATAAAACGGTATTGATTTTATGTCAGACATACCGCCATGAACATTCTGTTTCTATTTCAAAAAGTTTTCAAAGCGCTGCGAGCCGTCAAAAATTACGGAACCAAAGCGCATTGTACTACTATAAGAATTACCTTCATATCAGTCCTGTACAGACTCTGTTTACCAGAGCATTTTTCCAGGTGATTTTGTGGGAGATTTGGTTTTGTAAGGCTGTTTTGAAAATGGACTGGTAGGAAACTGAGGTGAAGCGTGGAAGAATTAATTTCAATTATTGTTCCGGTTTATAATGCACAGAAATATCTGGACAGAAGTATTCAATCTATCGTAAATCAGAGTTATCGAAACATCGAACTGCTCCTGATTGATGATGGTTCCCTGGATCATTCCCTGGCGATTTGCCAGGAATATGCAAACCGTGATTCCAGGATAAAAGTATTTTCTAAAGAAAATGGAGGCGTAGCCAGCGCACGCAATTTTGGCTTTTCTAAGATGAAAGGCGTCTGGTTTATGACCATGGATTCGGATGATTATATGGCGGAAAATGCCATCCAAATCTTATATGAAAACGTAAAAAGAAGCGGTGCAGATATTGCTGTTGGAGGACTGGAATTTGTCTATGAAGATGGAAGCCCGGGAGATAGAAGAGTATGGGAAAATCCGTGGTCAGGAAACCTGGAAGACTTTGGAAATAATTTGCTGATTCCCCTGTTTGATTTGCAGCTGATCCATAATCAGAATAACAAGCTGTATCGGGCAGATCGGGCAGTTTCCTATGATGAAGCGATGTCTATCAATGAAGATATCTGGTTTTCAGTCAGAATGCTGATGCGAAGCAGGCAGGTGTGCGTTGTGCCGGAGGTAACGCTGTATTACTGGCAGCATCGGGCAAAAGACAGTCTGATAAGCCGGTTTTATGACAATGGAGTCGAGACTTGTTTTGTACTGTTAAAGGCCATTCAGGGATTATTAAAAAAGTGTCATGCTTCAGAACAGGTAAGAAATGAAATGAATAACCGAATGGTATTTCATATCTGTGGGTTTGTGGGGCTGACCTATTACCGTTCCGGATACAGCCGCAGACAGTGTCTGGAAGAGGTGCGAAAGCTGTCAGGCAGGCCGGAGTTCCGTCGGCTTTTAGCAGATGTAAAACCGGTGGGCATGAAAAATATTCTGGCTGTATGGGTGCTGCGCCATGGTCTGGTGCGGCTTTATCATTGGATGTGTTTGGCTTTATATGGCCGTCAGAGACGGGCATATTTTAAGGGACAGAAGGGATAAAAGACATGAGAGATCAATCAGAAACCATATTGGTAACCAGAGCTTCTCTGCCTCCTATGGAGGAATATGTAGAAAAGCTGAAGCATATTTGGGATACGGCCTGGCTGACCAATATGGGTGAATACCATGAAGAATTAAAAGCAGAATTAAAGAAGTATTTAGGCGTGGACGGGCTGGAATTGTTTGTCAATGGACATACTGCCTTAGAGATGGTGCTTCAGGCCTTTCAGTTAGAAGGGGAAGTCATTACTACGCCATTTAGCTTTGCTTCCACGACCCATGCCATTGTTCGGAACAATCTGACTCCGGTTTTTTGTGATATTAATGAGAACGATTTTACCATGGATGTGACAAGATTAGAGAGCCTGATTACCGAAAAAACCTGTGCTATTGTACCAGTTCATGTATACGGGAATTTCTGCGATGTAGAACGAATTGAAGAGATAGCCCGCCGCCATAACTTAAAAGTAATCTATGACGCTGCTCATACATTTGGAGAAAAATTAGATGGAAAAGGAGCCGGTACCTTTGGAGATGCATCTATGTTCAGTCTTCATGCCACAAAGGTTTACAACAGTATTGAAGGGGGCGTAATTACGTTCCGTGAGCCATGGCTGGCTGACATCTTATATAAACTGAAAAACTTTGGAATTACAGGAAAAGAGTCTGTAGAATACGTAGGCGGAAACGGAAAGATGAATGAATTTCAGGCTGCCATGGGACTGTGTAATTTAAAATATGCAGACCGAGAAATTAGTAAAAGAAAAGCTGTAGCAGAACGGTACCGCAGTCATCTGGAAGGCGTAGCAGGCATCCATCTGTCTGCAATTAATCCGAAGGTAACCTATAATTATGCCTATATGCCGGTGGTATTTGAGGATTATAAATGGAGTCGGGATGAAATTTATGACCGTTTAGCTGAGAAAAATATCTTTGCCAGAAAGTATTTTTATCCCTGTATTAATGCGTATGACTGCTATAAAGATCGGTTTAATCCCCATGATACCCCCGTAGCGGAGAGGGTGTCGAAGCAGGTATTGACCCTGCCTATGTATGCAGATTTATCGTTGGAAATCGTGGATGAAATCTGTGGAATTATTTTAGGAGAGTGATGGAATTATGAATCAGAAACCGCTGGTAACAGTCAGCTGTATTGCTTATAATCACGAAAAATATATAGCCAGGGCGCTGGACAGCTTCCTGATGCAGAAGACGGATTTTCCTTTTGAGATTGTAATCCATGATGATGCTTCTACAGACAGAACGGCAGAGATTATTCGGGAATATGCTGAAAAATATCCGGATATTATCCGCCCCATGTATCAGACCGAGAACCAGTATTCCCAGGGGATTTCCAATATCAGCGGCGCCTTTAATTTCCAAAGGGCAGAGGGAAAATACATCGCCATGTGTGAGGGAGATGATTACTGGATTGACGACACCAAGCTGCAGCGCCAGGCAGATTATATGGAAGCTCATCCAGAGTGCACCATGTGTTTTCACAGCGCCAGAATCGAATCAGATGATAAGGCTCTCAGGGCAAAAGAAGTTCGACCCTATAAGCACAGTAAATTGTGTACCCCAGAAGAAGTTATCGACAAGCGGGCTAACTATCCAACGGCTTCTTTGATGTTTCCGACAGAGCTTGCAAAGCAGCTTCCCCAGTGGTATCACGACTGTCCGGTAGGAGATGTGCCCATTCATATTTTTATGGCAAGTAAGGGAACTGTGTACTATATGGATCGGAAAATGTCTGTTTATCAGCAGGGAGTCAGCGTTTCCTGGTCCAGCCAGATGGAGAGGGGAAACTATAAGGAGAACCTGATTCGCCACCATAATGCAATGAAAAAGATGTTTCGGGCTTTTGCAGAAGACACCAATCATCAGTATGATAAAGCCATAAAAAGCGCCTTTCGGAGAATGGATT
Organism: uncultured Clostridium sp.; assembly: GCA_938036545.1. GTDB lineage: Bacteria > Bacillota > Clostridia > Lachnospirales > Lachnospiraceae > UMGS1370. The sequence continues at coordinate 11,828 of CALHQJ010000110.1, forward strand.
TTCTGACATTGTTAAACATCAGGGAATACCATCAGGTAAAGAGGCGGGAATACCGTCGCTATTATAAAGAACTGGATTTTAGAACCCGGTTTTTCTTAAATATTGAATTATATTGTCCGTGGCTGTACAAGGGACTGCAGAAAACCTGGTATATGCTGAGAGGTAAAAAATGACAGAAAATACCAACAACTTACGAGGAAAAGTATTATCCGGATTGTTTTGGAAGGCGTTGGAAAACGGCGGCGTTCAGCTCGTTCAGCTCGTGATTTCATTGATTTTAGCAAGGCTTTTGGGACCGGAGCGGTATGGAACCATTTCCCTGCTTTTAGTATTTATTGCCATTGCCAATGTATTTATCCAGACAGGATTTCAAACGTCTTTAATTCAGAAACGACAGGTAGATGATTTGGACTATTCATCCGTGTTTTTTCTGAGTCTTGGCGTGGCGGCAGCGCTTTATGCAGTAATTTTTGCAGGCGCTCCGGCAGTAGCAATATTTTATCATGATCCAGAATTAAACCCCATGCTTCGAGTGTTGGCGCTGATGATATTTTTCGGGGCTGTAGTCTCGGTTCAGACGGCTATTGTTTCCAGAAAAATGGAGTTTCGGAAGATGTGTATCGCCAGTTTACTGGCTACCTGTCTGTCTGGAATTGCCGGCGTTATTGGCGCTTATAAAGGATTGGGCACATGGGCATTAGTGGTGCAGCAGCTGGGAAACCAGTTCCTTTTAATGGTATTTTTATGGGTGCTGGTAGGCTGGAAACCAGAACGGAAATTTTCCATGGAACGAGTGAAAACGCTGTTTTCTTATGGCTGGAAATTAATGTGTTCATCCCTGATTGATACGGTTTATAATAATCTGTATACCATGGTTATCGGCAAGATTTATCAGAAAGATGTGGTGGGTTATTATAATCGGGGAAATCAGTTTCCGCAGCTGATCGTCAATAATCTGGCAGCGTCAATCCAGGCAGTGATGCTTCCGGCTTTTTCAGCCAGCCAGGAGGATAAGGCGAGAATGAAAGCAATGGTCCGCCGTTCCATTGTTACCAGCGCCTTTGTTGTATTTCCTATGATGGCAGGATTAATTGCCGTGGCAAAGCCGCTGATTTCCATTATTCTTACAGAAGAGTGGCTGCCATGCGTTCCATTTTTGCAGATTATGTGCGTAGCATATGCCATGTGGCCCATTCACATTGCCAATCTTCAGGCTATTAATGCATTAGGCAGAAGCGACATCTTCTTAAAGCTGGAAATTGTGAAAAAGGTGTTAGGACTTCTGGTTCTGGCAGTCAGCATTCCATTTGGAATTTATGTTATGGTATGGCTGAAAGCAGCTACAGACTTTGTTGGAACCATTATCAATGCATATCCAAATAAAAAGCTGCTGGATTACAGCTTTACCGAACAGTGGAAAGACGTGCTTCCTGCTCTGATTCTTTCTGTTATTATGGGAGCAGCAGTTTATAGCATTCAGTTTGTAATTCACAATAATTGGCTGCTGCTGATTTCCCAGATTGCCGCAGGAGTTGTGATTTATGCCAGTCTGTCCTGGCTGTTCAAAATAGAGAGTTTCCGGTATCTGATAGGAGTAGTAAAAGGATTTCGGAAGAAGTAGGGGAGAACTGCCAACGGGCAGTCTTCCCTGTTTTATTTTGGAGATAGCCAATCCATGGGTTTTATGGTATGATACACAATGACGTGGTATGTTTTCTGCCAGGCAGAGGGCAGATTTAAGAAAAGAGGACAATATGAATAAGGAAACCAATATTCTTTTGACCAGCGCAGGCAGGAGAACGTATTTGGTAGAATACTTTAAAGAGGCAGTTGGAGGAAATGGTCAGGTTCATACGGCGAACAGTCAGCTGTGCCAGGCGTTTTCTGCAGCAGACAAGTGGGTAATTACGCCGCTTATTTATGATAAGCATTATATTCCGTTTCTTTTGGATTATTGCAGGGAAAATGGCATTACGATGCTGATTTCCCTATTTGACATTGATTTGCCGATTTTGGCGAAGCATCGGGATGACTTTGCCAAAATCGGAGTTCAGGTCATTGTTTCAGAACCGGAAATCGTTGATATTTGCAATGACAAGTGGAAAACCTATGAGTTTTTAACAGAAAATCAACTGCCAGCGCCCCATAGTTTTATAAACCTGGAGGAAGCAAAAAAAGCAGTAAGAGAAGGAAGATTCTCCTATCCCCTTATGGTAAAACCCCGCTGGGGAATGGGCTCCTTATCTGTTTATGAAGCAGACAATGAAGAGGAACTGGAGATATTCTATAAGAAAATTCTTCGGGAAATCGGAGACAGTTATTTAAGATTTGAATCTGCCCAGGAACCGGACAGATGTGTACTGATTCAGGAAAAATTAAAGGGTCAGGAATATGGTCTGGATGTGATTAACGACTTAAATGGCTGTTATGAGATAACTGTACCAAAGAAAAAGGCCGCCATGCGGTCAGGAGAAACGGATGCTGCTGAGACAGTAGACAATGAAGAGCTTCGAAAGCTGGGACAGAGACTTAGTGGGCTGCTGCGTCACAGGGGAAACCTGGATGTGGATGTATTTGAAGCAGATGGGAAATACTATGTGTTGGAAATGAATGCCAGATTTGGAGGCGGCTATCCATTTAGCCACGCAGCAGGAATTGATTTGCCAAGGGCGCTGGTGGCCTGGGTGAAGGGCATGCCGGCCAGAAAAGAATGGCTGACAGCCAGATCAGGCGTTAAGGCTCAGAAAGCCCTTAAAATCCTGGTTATGGAGGAATAGGCAGGAATGCAGGATATACTTTTGGTGATTCCGTCTTATAATGAAGAAAAAAATATTGAAAAAGTAGTAGACGAACTGATTCGGGATTTTCCACAGCTGGATTATATTGTAATCAACGATGGATCCACAGATAATACTGCCGCAATATGCAGGAAAAACGGATACCATATGTTGGATCTTCCGGTAAATCTGGGATTGGCAGGCTGCTTTCAGGCAGGGATGAAATATGCCTATGAGAAGGGCTATCAGTATGCCATTCAGTTTGACGGAGACGGTCAGCACCGTCCGGAATACATTGAAAAAATGCGGGAAAAGATGGATGAAGGCTATGATATTGTAATCGGTTCCCGATTTGTAGACAAGCCGAAAGATTTCTCAATGCGTATGATAGGAAGCCGTATGATTGAGGCAGCTATCCGGATGACAACAGGGGTAAAAGTCAACGATCCTACCTCTGGGATGAGGATGTTTAATCGGGAAATGATCAAAACATTTGCGCTGCGTCTAAACTATGGACCGGAGCCGGATACGGTATCTTTTCTGATTAAGCAGGGGGCAAAAGTGGCGGAGGTTCAGGTGGAAATTGCGGAACGTCTGGCAGGAGAAAGTTATTTGAAACCGATAGTTGCAGCAAAATATATGATGCGTATGATGATTTCCATTTTGCTGATCCAGAACTTCCGAAAGAAATGAAAATTTCCGAAAGAAGTAAAAGAGGAATGGTATGTTAAATAAATTATCTGATTTTCTGATGGAACCAGAGGAAAATATAGAAAAAAAGAATATGGCCTGGAACATTGCCGGAAGCTTTTGCTATGCCTTTGCCAGCATTTTACTGTCCTTTTTGGTTATGAGAATTGCCGGCGATATGGCCGGAGGAATTTTTGCATTTGGATTTAGTACTTTTGGCCAGCAGATGTTTACTGTGGCGTATTTTGGAATCCGTCCCTTTCAGATAACCGACGGAAGCGGAGAGTATTCTTTTGGCGATTATCTGCGTCATAGAAAATGGACTTCAGGATTTGCGGTTTTGATTTCGGCCGTCTATCTGGTCTATACATTGGCTGTTGGAAGCTATTCAGCAGGAAAAGCTGCTGCGGTATTTCTTCTTGCCATGTATAAAATCATTGATGGTTTTGCAGATGTATATGAGTCAGAATTTCAGCGTCAGGGTCACTTGTATCTGACTGGAAAATCCAATACATTTCGGACAATATTATCGGTATGCGCCTTTTTAGCAGGTCTTGTATTATCTAATAATAAGGTTTCGGCAGAAGAGAGCCTGTTGATAGCCTGTGTTGCTGCGGCTGCTGCTCAAATAGCAGGGGTTATTTTGTTTAATTTGTCTGTAATCGGGAATCTTAAAGGAGTAGACTGGAAAAAACATCAGGGAAAAACCAGAGAATTATTTGCTCAGACGGGTCTTTTATTCCTGTCAGTTTTTCTGGATTTTTATATATTTTCAGCGGCAAAATATGCCATTGACAGCAATCTCAATGATGCGGCCAGTGGGTATTTTAACTTGATTTTTATGCCCACATCAGTAATTTATTTGGTGGCAAATTTTGTGATCCGTCCGTTCCTGACCAGGCTGACGGTACTGTGGACAGGCGGAGAATTTCAGGATTTTAGAAAGCTTTTAGGACGGATTGGCGGATTGATAGCAGCCCTTACTGTAATAGCAGTCGGAGGAACCCTGATTCTCGGAAAATGGGTTTTAGGTATTATGGAACTTCTGCTGGGAACTGGATATGAGGGCTCACTGGTTCCTTATCATGGAGCGTTTGTGCTAATTGTACTGGGCGGAGGATTCTATGCCTTTGGCAACTTAATGTATTATGCCCTGGTTATTATGCGGCAGCAAAAACGGATTTTTATGGTATATGTGATTGTAACTATCGGCGCTGTTTTTCTGGCTCCATTTTTAGTTAGAAGACTGGAAATTTGGGGTGCAGCCGGCGCTTACTTATGCTTTATGGCGTTGCTGATGACAGGATTTACAGCGAATACAGTATGGATTTACTGGAAAACAAAGAAAACTGGAAAACCTCAGTCTAATAAGTAAAGAAGGACGTATTATGGAAGAAAAAAAACTTCTGGTGGATGTGATTATTCCGGTTTATAAACCGAAGAAAAAGCTGAAACATTTGCTGGCCATGCTGGCAGCTCAGACGTACCCGATTCATCAGGTTATTTTAATTAATACAGAGAGACAGTATTGGAATGAAGAAGAAATGTCTGCGGTGATACCGGACAATCTGGATGTTGTGGTGAGACATATTTCAAAGCAGGAATTTGACCATGGCGCTACCAGACATTTGGGAATGGAGATGTCTAAAGGTGATATTGCTGTATGTATGACAGATGACGCTGTGCCTGCAGATAAGGAACTGATTTCCCATTTGGTTCGCGCTTTTAAGCAGACAGGACCAGATGGAGAAACTGTAATCGAAGCATATGCCAGACAGTTGCCAGATAAGGAATGTGGTTTTGTAGAGCGTTACACCCGCTCCTTTAATTATCCGGAAATCAATCGGATTAAAACAGCAAAGGACTTAGAAGAACTGGGGATAAAAACCTTTTTTGCTTCTAATGTGTGCTGTGCATACCGGAGAGATTTATATTTCAAACAAGGCGGTTTTATACGAAAAACTATCTTTAATGAAGATATGATTTTTGCGGGAAAAGCGATACAGGATGGATACGCCATTGCTTATGCGGCAGATGCAAAAGTAATTCATTCCCACAATTATACAAGTATCCAGCAGTTTAAAAGAAACTTTGATCTGGCGGTTTCTCAAGCCGATCATCCGGAGATTTTTGATGGGATTCGTTCCGAAAGTGAAGGAATTCGTCTGGTGAAAACTACAGCCTGCTATTTGATAAAGAGCGGAAAAATCTGGCTGATTCCTGAGTTGGTTATAAAAAGCGGTTTTAAATACCTGGGCTATCGAATGGGAAAGCGATATAAAAAGCTGCCTAAAGCGGTAGTATTCCGGTGTACCATGAATCCTGAATACTGGGATAAAAGAGGGGAGGAACGCATATGATGACTACCATGCTCCGCATCCTTTTGATACTGGTATCTGTGGCTACTATGGGAATGATGGTTCGGAAAATCCGTCAGGCAAAGGTACAGATAGAGGATTCTATTTTTTGGATGCTGCTTGCCATGCTTCTGGTTGTGTTCAGCATTTTTCCAGGGGCTGCGGACAGGATGGCCAGTCTGTTTGGTGTGTATTCTACAGCAAACTTCCTGTTCCTTTTTATGATATTTATATTGCTTGTTAAGGTATTTACCATGACGATTCGGATTTCCCAGCTAGAGACCAGGCTAAAGGAACTGGTTCAGCAGATGGCACTGGAAGAGCTCAGACGGGAAGAAGAGAAGGAAAAGGAAGAGAATGGGTGAGAAGTATGGGAAAACAAAAGAAAAAGAAGGTCAGCCACATTCCTTTTGACAGAAAATCAGTTCTGACATGCCTGTTATCAGTCATTTTAGTCCTTGCCGCAGGCTTTATCTGCGAGTATGCCTGCAATATGAAAGTTCTGTCTCTGCCAAGATACCAGCGGGGAGTGATTCCGGTTGCAGAAGGCAATGTACGGACGGAAGGCTTTGTTAAGACAGAAAAGGGCTGGGAGCTGACTGAAGAAAAAGGGGTTTTGACAGTAGAACTGGGAGGCTGGTATATTGATAAACTTGCCTACTCTTATGAATATAATCACCTGCTCAATGCCAAGGCCTATTTATGCTATTATAACGAGTATGGCGAGGCCGATTCAGAACAGGACCTGATTTTAGAAGACCGGAACAGCGCATTAATTGATACCTCTTATTTAAACATTAAAAAAGAGGCGGAACACATCCAGTTAGTAATTGAAAAATCTCAATTAGGGGAAGCTGGTTCCAGAGAAACAGCGGCAAAAGAGCCACTGGTAATAACTGGATTTGAAATACACAATCGGGCTGCTCTGAACTTTATAAGGCTGGGCTTTTTCTGGGTGATTTTTGGTCTGGCAGTATTTTTCTATCGAATGAAAGATACCATTGGGAAACATATCGAAATAGGATTTGCTGCTGTTTGCTTATCCATCGGGATTTTGACTATTGCAGCGCTGCCTGTCAGCAAGGTAGGGTATGATGAAGAAACTCATTTGATGCGTTCTATGGAAATTGCCAGTATGCCGTGGGGAATGAATGTAAGCCCAGCAGTATGGTCAAAAATGATTCCGAGTCTGGACGACTGGCCGGAAAATCAGCCTGGAAGCAGGGAAGAGCAGAAAGCAGTTGAAGAGCATTTTAATCAGGAAGGAGATTACAAAAATGGGAATCTCCATCCCGATTCAGTGACTCCGGCGCTTTCTATACCATCTTATATCGGACAGGCGCTGGTACTAAAAGTGTGTAAGGGCTTCGGTGTTCCATTTGGAATGATGATTCGCCTTGGAAGACTGGGCAATCTGCTGGTTTATGCGGCAGTGATGTACTTTGCCATAAAGAAAACACCAGTAGGAAAAGTGATTATGTCTGTCATAGGACTTTTGCCAACCTCAATTTTTATGGCCAGTGTATATTCTTATGATCCGGCGGTAATGGCCTGGATTTATTTGTCCATGGCATGTTTGCTGAAAGAGATTTTAACGCCGGAGGAAAAGATTAGCTGGAAGTCTTATTGGCTCATTTTAGTCACATTTGTATTGGGATGCAGCGCTAAGGCAGTCTATGCCCCAATGATTTTAATTGGACTTTTGCTGCCAGAGTCCAAATTTCAGAATAAGCAGCAGAAAATAGCTATGAGACTGGGATTTGTACTGGTGCTGTTAGGCCTGCTGTCCAGCTTTGTTCTGCCGGTATTGCTGGCTCCAAAAGCCACAGGAGATTTGCGGGGCGGTGATACCAGTGAAGTGGGACAGATGTCTTACATTTTGGGCAATCCAATTGCCTATGCCCAGATTCTGTTCCGTAATATTTTCCATTACCTGCCGGACTTTGTACTTGGAAAAGACATTTTCTCTGTTCAGGGCCATTTGGCAGCCAGTGGGTTTACCTGGATGAGTGCGGCCCTGGCAGTTTATGCGGTAGTGACAGATACCAGGACTACAGCGCCGGAACGCCTGGACGTAAAACAAAAGCTGTGGATTTTCCTGATGCTTGGCGGAGCGGTGCTATTGGTGTGGACATCTATGTACATTGCTTATACAGAGCCTGGAATGGTAACCATAGCAGGGGTTCAGGGACGGTATTACCTGCCGATTCTGTTTTTGTTTTATATGCTGTTTAATTCCCGTACCATCATTGCACGAATAGAAAATATGTGGTATCATACGGGAGTGTTAACAGTATCAGCAGTGATTTTGCTGGCATCTATGTGGCAGACCATCATTGCACCCTGCTGTTTGTAAAGAAAAGGAGAGTATATTCATGGGAAAGATAAAAGTAACTTCCTGCCCGATTGAGGGGCTGTATGTAATTGAACCGACTGTTTTTAAAGACGAGAGAGGTTATTTTGTAGAAACCTATAATCAGAATGATTTTAAAGAAGCCGGATTAGACATGGTATTTGTTCAGGATAATCAGTCTATGTCTGTAAAAGGCGTGTTAAGAGGACTTCACTATCAGAAGCAGTTTCCGCAGGGAAAACTGGTTCGGGCAATCAGAGGCTGTGTGTTTGATGTGGCCGTGGATCTGCGTACCAATTCCAAGACTTACGGCAAATGGTTTGGAGTAGAATTATCTGCAGAAAACAAAAAGCAGTTTTACATTCCGGAAGGATTTGCCCACGGATTTTTAGTACTGTCTGATGAGGCAGAATTTGCCTATAAGTGTACTGATTTTTACCATCCTGGAGACGAGGGCGGTCTTGCGTGGAATGATAAAGAGATTGGAATTGACTGGCCAATTGAAGAAGGAATGGAATTGATTATCTCAGAAAAAGACCAGAAATGGGGCGGATTTAAGGATACCTTTAAATTCTAACAGAGAAAGGAAACGAGTATGAATTACGTTTTTTCTCTCGCAAAAGAGATTGTCAAAAAGCGGAAAGTAATCTGGGATTTGTCCAAAGCAGACTTTCGTAAACGGTTTGTTGGCTCCTATTTCGGAGTAGTCTGGATGCTGATTCAGCCGATTGTAACTGTCTTAATTTACTGGTTTATATTTGGCCCAAGCGGATTCAAAAGCACGCCGCCAATCCCGAATTCTTCTTACATCGAATGGCTGGTTCCAGGTATTGCACCATGGTTTTTCTTCAGTGAAGCGCTGAATACAGGTACGAATTGTCTTCAGGAATACCATTATTTGGTTAAAAAAGTAGTGTTTCAGGTAGAGATTCTCCCGATGCTAAAGGTGATTTCCAGCCTGTTTGTACATGGCTTTTTTGTCATTATTATGTATGGAGTATTCCTGCTAGGGGGAAATGCCCCTATGCTTACCTGGATTCAGGTAGTATATTATGCATTTGCAGCATCTATGCTGGCTCTTGCAATTTCTTATTTTACAAGTGCAGTAACGGTATTCTTTAAAGATATGTCTCAGATTGTTGGCATCTGCCTTCAGTTTGGTATGTGGATGGTACCGATTATGTGGTCGGTAGAAATGTTTCCCAGCGCTCCATCCTGGCTGGAACAGGTACTGAAAATTAATCCGGTATACTATATTGTAGTAGGTTACCGGGATAGTATGCTGACCGGAAACTGGTTCTGGGAAAGGCCAATGCTGACCATATATTTCTGGGGTGTGACAATTGTACTGATGCTGTTAGGGCTGAAGGTATTTAGAAAATTGCGGCCTCATTTTTCAGATGTATTATAAAGAATTAGAGGGTATCGAAAAACCATCAGATTTGATGATTTTTCGATACCCTCGTTTTTTCTGCTTTCTTTCCTGAAAGATATACTCTGAAAATACAAAGCCCGCAGCAGAATCCCTTGCACAACAATAAGTAAAACGATATAATTTTAATCAGAAGCATAAATTTGATTTGGAAAACTCTTATGGGAGATGAGAGTTTTGGGAGACGTTTATGAAAGATGGACTAATATCTATCGGAAAGATGGCAAAATATACTTACGGTATTTATATGAGCATGGCGCTCAGATTGTAGGAGCGATTGACGTAAATCCGGAAGTAGTAGGAATGGATGTAGGCGACTTTGCAGGGCTGGGTGTAAAGATCGGCATCCTTATTTCAAATGATGCAGACAAAGTTCTGGATGAGTGCTGTGCAGACGTTGCCATTGTGACATTATTCAGCTTTATTGGTGATATTTATGATCACGTAGAAAAATGCGTAACCCGTGGCATTAATGTAATTACAACCTGTGAAGAGGCTATTTACCCATGGACCACTGCAGCGGCTCAGATTAACCGTCTGGACGCTTTGGCAAAGGAGTATGGCTGTACCGTTACCGGTTCCGGAATGCAGGATATTTTCTGGATTAACATGGTGGTAATGGCTGCCAGCGGCTGCAATAAGCTGGGACTTACTATTGAAGCCGGACGCTGCATTGGTATGTCTGCCGTGGTAACCATTGAGACCATGCAGGGAATTACCATTGAAGAAGAGACGATTGGCAAGGTATACGGGCCAGAGGACGGAGATATGTGCGACTGGTGGCTGACCGGTGAACCGAATGTGGAATACCATGTAGTAAAGCCGGCAACCGTAGAGCATACCTGCGCAACCATTGTGAACCGGATTCCAACCCTGCTGACTGCGCCAGCCGGATACGTAACCTGCGATCAGCTTGAGCCACATTCCTATCTGACTTATCCGATGGAGTATCATGTATAACAGAAAAATAAGAGAGCGGTGTTCTGTGGGCGGTTATTCGCCTGCGGAGCCGCTCTTTCTTCATATGAAACCATTAGAGCTTTTAGGATGCTGTGTTACTCTTTATCAGAGTCTGTACTGGAAAGTTCAATTACTGCATGCTCAACCTGATGATCTTTGATGCAGTCAACAGTAATTTTCAGCGCGTTTATCTCCAACTCGATGGTCTGTCTGCCGTCATCTGGAACCATTCCATATTTTTGAAATACAAGTCCTGTGAAAGTATCGCATTCTTCAGATAAGCCTTCAACGCCAATGGCATCCTCAAGGTCATTTAGCTTTATATTTCCCTGGATTTCCCATTTGTAAGTGTCTGTTTTTACAATAGAAGGTTCTGCATCAGCGGAACCATAGAAGCTATCATTTAAATCCCCTACCAGTTCTTCAAGAAGATCAAAAATGGTTACGATTCCAATCATGCCGCCATATTCATCCAGTACAATGGCCATGGACTGCCTTTCTTTCTTCATATTTCTGAATAAAATGTCTGCCTTAATCGTCTCCAGCACAAAATAAGGGGGAAAGACAGCAGATTTCAGAACTTGCTCCATAGTCTTTTCACGAAGTCGGAAATAGTCTTTTGCATTTAAAATACCAATAACATGATCAGCCGAGTTTTCGCAGACAGGATATAGAGTATGGCGGGTATTATGAATGGTTTCATCCCAATCGTCAATACAATCTTCGGTCCACAGGATGGCAGTATCTGTTCGATGGGTTGCGATGCTGCCGACCATAATATCGTTAAATTCAAAAACATTTTGAATAAATTCTTTTTCCTGGTGTTCAATAGCACCCTTTTCGCTTCCGGCATCAACTAACATACGGATTTCTTCTTCACTTACCGGTTCTTCGGTTTCAGTTGGGTCAATGCCGCACAGCTTTAGTACAAAATTTGTTGAGGTGGAGAGAAAGGACACAAGGGGCTTAAATATAACGGAAATGCCGCTGACCAGGCCAGATATGCTCATGGCAAGCTCTTCGGATTTTTTCATGGCAATCCGTTTTGGAACTAATTCTCCAAAAATTAAGGTAAAATAAGATAAAACCAGGGTAATAACGATTACGGCAATAGTATCTAAAGTAGAACGGGGTATTGCAACTCCTGTTCTTACGAGCCAGTCTACCAGGGGATCTGAAAAATTGTCGGCGGCAAATGCGCTGCCTAAGAATCCGGACAAGGTTATTGCAACCTGAATGGTAGCAAGAAATCTTGCAGGTTCCCGTGTCAGCCGCATTAAACGTTTTGCACGGGCATTTCCCTGAGAAGCCATACGCTCCAGTTTTGTTTCGCTGATAGATAAAACGGCAATTTCCGCACTTGCAAAAACTGCATTCAGCATAATTAAAATAATTTGTACAAATAATAAAAATAAGATTGAACTGTCCATAAATAAACCTTTCTGAATTTAATAAAATTTTTAACACCGAGGCCACAAGGCATAAGCTGTATTCATTTCTATGTAAGAAGTTTTATGCATGAAAAACAGCACAAGGCATGGCCTATATTCTTATTACATAGTCCATGCCCTGCGGTATATAAATAAAAATTCTATTGAATTGATTAGGCTTTGCGTCACTATCGCTTTCGTCCACGCTGACGGAATCCTCCTTTCCGGTATTATTGGTGAGCATTATAACAAAGCCAGACAGATTCGTCAATCAATAAAGGATAAAGGTTGTGTTAAAAAATCAGGACACTTGGCATATTTGTTATACCAAATGTCCTTGAAAAGTTCCCTGTGTTTTTAAATTTGAACTGCCAGCCAAGGCTGATACGTTACGCTGCCCAGATCAATTTTCATCACCATTGCTGCACATCTGAAGCCGATGCTGATATTTTTCTTTTGTGGCCAGACCGCCGCGGATGTGGCGTTCAGATTTGTTAATGTCCAATACCTTTCGGGCCTGCTCTGCCAGAAATGGGTTGATGGAGCGAAGTCTTTCTGTGCAGTCCTTATGAACGGTCGACTTGCTGATTCCGAACTTTTTTGCTGTCTGTCTCACGGTAGCATTGTGGTCTATGATGTAATTGGCGATGGCTACCGCACGCTCTTCAATATAATCTTTCAAAAGAAATCCTCTGCTTACATCTTTTTACAATGTATGCAGAGGATTCTGAAATTAGTATCTCTTGATTTTCTTAGATGGCGTTTTATCAAATTCGGTTTCCCGAACTTTCAGTTTATAGACTTTTTTATATGCGGGTGCGTTCTGATTGTAAGAGTCAATGATTTCCTGAAGCAAAGCAGGAATGTCTGTAAGTTCCTTTTTCTTCGCATATTCATAATCGGGGAAAATTTCAGCTTCAATGACACCTTCGTTTTCACGAACCAGGATTTCCTGAATCAGGCGATGTTATCCGATTTTGTTTTCCAGCTCTTCAGGAGAAACGTTTTCGCCATTTTTTGTGATAATCAGGTTTTTCTTTCTTCCGGTCAGATGTACGAAGCCGTCCTGATCCACATATCCCAGATCGCCGGTACGCAGCCATCCGTCTTCGGTCAGGGTCTGGGCAGTTTCCTCCGGCATGTTATAATAACCCATCATAACGCTGCTGCCCCGAACCCAGAGTTCTTCGTCTACGGTCTTTGCTTCGCAGTTGGGAACTAACTGGCCTACAGCTTCTTTGCGGATATTCCAGCTGACTGTGGTGCTGATAACAGGCGCACATTCAGTCATGCCATAACCCTGCAGAATGGTAATTCCATAGCGTGCGAACAGATCAATATAAGCAGGATTCAAATAAGCGCCGCCGCTGCAGATAGTATGGAACTGTTCGCCAAATACTTCCCTTTTTACCACTTCTGCAGGAAGTCCTGCGGCATCCTCCAGCTTCTTTGCCATGGTTTCAATCATTAAGGGAACCATCAGTATCATGTTAGGCTGGAACAGCTTAATGTTTTTGGCAACTCGCAGAAGGGAGTCATTAATACAGATAATACTTCCCGAGAAATTCCCTTTAAAATATCCATAGTCAGGCAGTATGCATGATGAATCGGAAGAACAGACAGGATTACAGTTCTTTTTGGGATTTTCATGTCCAGGCAGGTAGCATTTTCAGCCAGATTTCTGTGGGTAAGCATAACGCCCTTGCTTTTTCCAGTGGTTCCGGATGTAAACATAATGGTACAAAGGTCATCTGGATTTGGCTCATGGCTGCCGGATGTTTCGGACTGATTCATTAGCTGCCAGAAAGACAGAGAATGTTCATCGCTGGATTCTTTTTGCATGGAAATCAGATATTTCAGCTTTGGACAGCGTTTCTTTACAATTGCAGCTACATCTGCACGGATTTCATCTACTACGAAAACCGTTGCATCTGCCCGATCAATCAGCTCACACATCTCTTCAGCAGGAAGAGAGACGTCCAGAGGAACGGCTACGCCTGCGTTATTTACAGTTCCCAGATAGGCAACCAGCCAGGAATAGGAAGTCATGCCGGTAATGGCGATATGAGCGCCCTGTTCACCAAGTTCTTCCAGAACGCCGGAAAAACGTTTGCTGTCCCGATTTAATTCAGCGTATGATTTGGATGCGATTTCATTTTTGCTTACCTTATATCGAATGGCAGCTTCCTTACCAAATTCTGCTGCTGACTGAACCAAAAGTTCGCGAATACTGCTTACCATGTTTTTCCCCCTGTTTATCTCGATACTCTTTCCAGATAGTCAGCCGCTTCTCCGACAGTGCGGATTCCCACAGCTTCCTGCTGGTCAATCTCAATGTCAAATTCGTCTTCCAGTTCACCAAGCATACTCATAAAGTCAAAGGAAGTAAATCCCAGATCCTCCATAAATCTGGAATCGCCTGTTACCTGCTCAGGCTCTACTTCTACATAGTTACAAATGATTTCCACCAGTTTTTCAAACATATCGGTTCTCCTTTTATTGTTATCACAAAATTGATTCCATACTCGTATTTTAAATCAGGTTGATAATATCGCCAATTGGAAGGTTTGGATTTTCCGTTCCCTTAAACATAATCTTGCAAAGGTAGTAATACAGATATTCCAGCTTTTCCCTGGAAACAGCTTTTATCTGATGCTCGAAATTAAAGTCCAGTCCATTGTCTTCCGGACGGTGCATGACGATAAGATACATAGCCTGAGTGGTAGCGCCGTTGGGATACCATTTTGTTTTATATTTAATATCGCCAAGCTGTTCCAGACCCTTTTCACGCAATGTCATTGGCTGATAAGTCAGCGCCATTGGCTCATAGACGTGTCCTGGCGCAGTATGGTACAGCGCGGATTTCTGGGCAAAATAGGATACCGGATTATAATCGGCATGGCGGAACAATTCATTTTGCTGGTCACAAATCTGAAAAATTCCCTCTAAAAAAGTTTTTTCTTTCGGAATAATAGTACGGAATGGGAAGGAATGGATTCTGGTTCCGCCGGATTTCTTCTCTTTCAGGGTTGCACGTCTGGCAATGGCAGTATTAAAGGACGCAATTTTGCAGGCGTTGGTGAAACGAAACTATGAAAAACCGCTGGAAACGGCCAAACACCTGGCTACCAGAACAGATATTTCTCCCTTTACCCGTATGGCAATGATTTTCCAGGCATGCAGAAATTCAAGAGAGGAATTTAAAAAGCAGGATACTCCGGCAACACGGGAAAATGATCAGGCAGACACATTTCTTCACCATCAGTATTTAAAGTATCTGATTAGTGAATTAAAGCCTACATTGACCCAGATTATTGAACAGGGAATAAAACAAGGAGACATTCACTTTGAGTATCCGGCAGCTTTGGCAGAAATCGTGCTGATTGTATTAACTGTGAAGCTGGATAATACGCTGGTTCCGTCTTCTTCCGAAGAAATTGCAGAAACCATCTGCGGATTAATTGCATTGCTGGAAAAGGGAACTGATAATCCGGTTGGTTCTTTAAATTTTTTAAATTCAATATAAAAATAACAGACGCCGTCTTGCAGATATAACATTGCGAGACGGCGTTTTCATTTTCCATTAGGGTTAGTTTTGTCAAAATAAGTGAGATGGAAATATGGTATACCGCAGTCCGTTCTGTAATAGAATAGTAATAATCAACTATTTTGGGAGGCGGGAAAATGAAACGGACAGCAGTCAGCAAGTTCATGGCGGTTATAGGATTATTTTTGTGGGTTGCGGTAGTGCGGCTGTTAAGCGGATGCAGCATTGTTGGAGTTGGAAATGACAATGCCGACAAAGTAAGGGATTTGGAATTTACCGTAATAGGCGACGAGGATGTACCGGAAGAGCTTTTAACCATGATTAATGAAAAGAAAAACGATGCGTTTAAACTGACATACAGTGATGATCAGGGGCTGTACATAGTAAATGGGTACGGCGTTCAGGAAAGCGGAGGATACAGCATTACCGTAGAACAGCTCTACCTTTCGGAAAATGCCATTGTCTTTGATACAGAGTTAATAGGACCAGGGAAAGGAGAAGAGGCGGCAAAAGAGCCTTCTTGTCCTTATATTGTGGTGAAGACAGAGTATTTAGAGGAACCGGTAATTTTTCAGTAAGAACCAGAAAAAATCCTTTTTTTCATATCTGCCATATGCTATAATAAGGAATCCTATTTATTTAATATGATTTCTGAAAGGCAGGTTTAATATGATTTTAAAAGATATATGGTTAGATGTTAAGGCCGTTCAGGCCAGAGATCCGGCGGCCAGAAGCGCACTAGAAGTACTGTTGCTGTATCAGGGCGTACACGCTTTGATTTGGCACAGATTTGCTCATTGGTTTTATAAACACCACATGTTTTTTATTGCACGTTTGATTTCCCAGCTGGCAAGATTTTTTACCTTAATTGAGATTCATCCAGGAGCCCAGCTGGGACATGGGATTTTGATTGACCATGGCGCAGGAGTAGTAATTGGAGAAACGACAGTTGTAGGAGACAATTGTACCATTTATCAGGGCGTTACCTTGGGGGGCGTAGGCTTAAATAAAGGCAAACGCCATCCAACTTTGGGAAACAATGTGACAGTAGGAGCCGGAGCCAAGATTTTAGGCGCCTTTGAGGTAGGAGACAACTGTAGTATTGCAGCCAATGCGGTACTGCTGAAGCCATTGGAAAACAATGTAACTGCAGTAGGGATTCCGGCTCGTCCGGTAAAAAAAGACGGCATTCCCATTCCTAAGGAAAAGTTTGCGTCAGTAGAAAGCCTGGGCCATAATGCCAGAAGAATCCAGGAACTGGAAGAACGAGTGAGGGAACTGGAGAGCTTGGTGAAAAAGCTGGCAGAGGAAAAAACAGAATCCGTACAAAGAGGAGAGTTACAGAAATGACGCCGGAAAAGGATAAAAAGCAGCTGGAAGAATACCGTATCATTGAACAGAGCATTATCAAGAAGTTCCGCAAATCCATATGGCGCCCCTTTGTCCGAGCCCTTAATGACTACAACATGATTGAAGAAGGAGACAATATTGCGGTCTGTATTTCAGGGGGCAAGGATTCCATGCTTCTCGCAAAATGCATGCAGGAAATCCTTCGTCATGGAAAAATGGAATTTGGCCTGCAGTTTCTGGTGATGGACCCAGGATATCATCCTGACAACCGGAGGTTAATTGAAGAAAACGCCAAGAGAATGGATATTCCGATTCATATCTGCGACTCGGATATTTTTGATATTGTGGTAGATGTGGATCAATCCCCATGTTACCTTTGCGCCAGAATGCGGCGTGGCTATTTATATGCCCACGCAAAAGAACTGGGATGCAATAAAATTGCGTTGGGCCACCATTTTGACGATGCGATTGAGACAACGCTGATGAGTGTTCTTTATGGCGGGCAATATAACACCATGATGCCGAAGCTCCACAGCACGAATTTCCCGGGAATGGAGTTAATAAGGCCTTTATACCTGGTAAAAGAGGAAGCTATCCTGGAGTGGAAAGAGTATAATCATCTTCGGTTTCTCCAGTGCGCCTGCCGGTTTACGGAACAAATCGCAAAAGAGAAAGCCATGGAAGAGGGCGTTCATTCCTCTAAACGTCAGGAAATAAAAGAACTGATACAGGAACTGAAAAAAATCAATCCCAATGTGGATATGAATATTTTCCGCAGTGCGGAAAACGTCAATTTGGATGCGTGTATCGGATATGTAAAAGATGGAAAGCGCCATCGTTTTACAGAAGAGTATTAGAGAAAACGAAATTTTTATAGATGCACAAAAGAGATTCTTGCCAATCTTGGAAAAATGTATGCCGGCGGAGAGTTTACAGAAAATATTGATAAGATTGGTGGAACTGGTATACCAGATTTCCCACCGTTCTGAATAGTTACAAATTATTAAAAAAGGGAGATGTCGAACAAAATCGGCATCTCTTTTTTTGCGGAATTTGATACAAAACTAATTGACTACATAATATTCCTTATGTAGTCAATCGTGTATATGCTTGGTTTTACACATGTACATAACTTTTAAAAATGTAGAATTTCTTCTATTTTCCTAAATTATACCATTGCTGTTATTTTTTTACAAGGCAATATCTGACAATTTTCTTACGCTTTTTTCCGCATTTATCAGGTTTTTTTGGGGTCCACGTCGTATTTTCAGCATCCTTTTTAACGGTTCCGGATGTGTTACTACATAAGGAATAATATGTAGTAAAAAATTTCTGCTATTTGAAAAAGGACCATATTGTAATTTTGAAATTGGTATAGGGGGCGGTAAATAGACATTAATTAGTATTTAGTATTATTTATAAGCAAGAGTAGTTAATTTTTGATGATTCAAAAGGAGGTAACGTGTAGTTATGTACAAGAAGAAATTAGGCGTTAGAGTGATTACTGCAATTACAGTCGGTTCTCTCTTATGCAGCAATGCTTCTATGGCAATGGCTTCTCCTGATGTTTCTTCTATTATCGAAGGCTATGAAGAGAAGACTGAAACTGAAGCAGTAGAGGAAACTGAAGCAGTAGAGGAAACTGAAGCAGAAACAGAAGCAGCAGAGGAAACAGAAACTGAGACCGAAGCAGTAGAGGAAACTGAGGAAGAGACCGAAGCAGCAGAGGAGACAGAGACTGAAACCGAAGCAGTAGAGGAAACAGAAGCTGAAACTGAAGCAGTAGAAGAAACTGAAGCAGAAACAGAAGCAGCAGAGGAAACAGAAACTGAGACCGAAGCAGCAGAAGAAACTGAGACTCAAGTAGCAGCCACCAAGGATGTAACGGTACAGATTACCTATTATGATCCTGCAATTGAAGGAAATAATCAGATAGCAACAGGCTATGAGCACGTAACGGTAACAGAAGGAGCAGAGCCGGTTGAATTGAAGGCAGCAGACCTTTCCAATATCACAGTAGATGGCGTTGAGTACAAGGTATCTGCAGATGCATTAAACCTTACAGTAGAATACCGTGAGAACGTAGATGAATACCGCTGGGCAGTAGCAGTAGAAAAGGTTCCAGTAGCAGCCACCAAGGATGTAACGGTACAGATTACCTATTATGATCCTGCAATTGAAGGAAATAATCAGATAGCAACAGGCTATGAGCACGTAACGGTAACAGAAGGAGCAGAGCCGGTTGAATTGAAGGCAGCAGACCTTTCCAATATCACAGTAGATGGCGTTGAGTACA